>NZ_CP034752.1:1845000-2152500 GCF_004295645.1 Limnobaculum zhutongyuii | reverse complement strand
TTAAAACAGACGTTTTTATTTTTCCTGAAATATCTTCTGGGCGTAAAGTGACCATGCCCTTTTGATGTATTTCAACACCTTTAGCGTCAATAAATATGTTTGCATTCATATGCGGAATCAAAAAATCAATTACTTTGTTATCTTTAGGTAATATTTCTTTAAGGTGATTTTCAGTGATAAAATCAATATTACCCTCTTGGATGATTTTTTCTAATGAACGTTCGAATACACTCCCAAAGCTGTCCATGAATTTTTCGGCATCGGTTCTTCTTAGGAGGTCATATATAAATGTCTGTATACTTCTTGATGTTAGTTGTGTATGTATCTGGAAATATTCCGAATCCTTTTTTATTAAAGGATTTTCGAGGTATGGTGAAGATGAATAGTATTCTAGCAAAGGCTTATCAAAAGTCTTTAATTTTGAAAATGCTGGCAAGTCTTCATAATTAATTGATATTACCCTAAGAAATCTTTCTATAGTATCTTTCGAAATAATTGGAAATAGAAGGTTGAAAGTATTTATATTCATTTTGCGAACAGGATTTTCAATTGTTATGATAGATATTAAAATAAAAGATAATTTTAAAAAGTCTTCAATAGAAATATTTGTTAATTTAAAAAAAGATTGCTTTATTTTGTGGTTGCTTTCAAGTTTAGAAAATAAAAAAACCTGCCTGCTAATGGAGTTTAAAGCATCAATCTTTTGATAAATTCCTTGCTGATATAAGTTGTTTCTAAGGAAAAAATGCAGTCCATTTTTCTTTTCAAGGCCGAGTGGAATAATATTTAAATTTTCATAAGCTTTTTGAAACAGTGCGATGGCCTGATTTTTGTTGAGAGTTTTGAATTTTCTATTCTTGCCGATAACTGATGCTGACCATTTTAAACATAAGTTAACTACCCACGGCATATGACGCAGCATATGTAAATTATCATCGAATTTTTGTAGGTTATATTGCATACAGAATTCGATAAATAATTCAGGATTATAACCTTGTATTTCTGAACGAATAGCATCCATCCTTAATTTAGCAACAGCATCTGATTGAATGTCTAAATTTTTAATCACGACTGTTCTCCATTACATCCTCAGGACTATATCTTATCTAATAGATAGATTTATGCTAGAAGCAGGTATTTTTTAACACCATTGATATCGGGGACAGATCCAATTTTTTTCAATGATCAGCAAGCAAAGATTTCTGATGGTGTTAGCCAAAGAAGGGGGGACTTAATGTCAGAGACTCATTCACACGATGACACACAGACTTTACCTCAGGACCGGGAAACACTACCTGACTACCGGAACACGTAACCGCTATGGCCTGTGCGTGAAGAATGCAGTAGGGCAGAATTTTAACTGCACGTACAAAAAATCAGGTAACGGGGAAAAACGGCAGCCCCAGCAAATGCGTCGCAAGCTGCTGGCTCATATGCTACAGGGTTTGGAAAGTCAGGCAGTGTATGACTTTGTTGCCAAACAGAAGGGGATTTGTGCGTTGGAGCATGATGGGTTTGTGTGTAGGTGGAAGATTGATGTGGATAAGGATTGGCGGCATCCATATTTGGTTATTGTGTTGAAGAACGTAGGGTAAAAGATTAATCATAAACTGCTGCGCGACAGTCATCTTTGACTATACGTTCGGTTTACAAGGATACTTACAATAAGAGTAATATGTTCTTGGGGAAAGCAGATCGTAAGAAAACTAGAGCTCTAAATACCATCTTAACCTATCAGGACTGAAAGAACGGTCAGTAGAACACTATTAACTAATGCAATGGGATACGTGGATATGAGTGAAAACCTGAAAGATCAAAGTAACCCTTTTTCAACTGGTGGTGGCGGAGTTAACTTTGAAACTCGCATACAGGCATCATTTGCGTTGGTCCTACTGGCTGGCATTTCCGTTCCAGGTCTACCTCTTACGGCCAAAGCACGTGAACTGAAGTTTCAAGCAAAATATGATGGTGTACACACTGATGATTTCGTTTTGGTCGCAAATGATAAAGCCGGAAACGACTATAAACTGTGTGCTCAAATTAAGCATACGATCACGATAAGTGCTCAGGATGCAATGTTTTCGGAAGTTATCAAAAGTGCGTGGGAAGATTTTAATGCTACAGGCGTAGATGGAAGAATAGACGCGCTTGCTTTGATCACTGGCCCGCTGACAAGAAAGGATGTTAATAGTACTTTACCCATCCTTGAGTGGGCCCGCTATTCAGCAACGGCTGAAGAGTTTATAAAGAAATCCACAACAGAGGGTTTTACCAGTAAAGATAAACTTGAGAAACTCGAAGCATTCAAAATTCAACTAAAAGTAGCCAATAATGGTCAGGATCTAACAGAAGAACAGCTTTGGCAATTTCTGAGGATTTTCTACTTACTATCGTTCGATCTGGATTCAAAAAACTCTATTGTGGGCAATATGATGGGGGGACTTATCAGTGCTCACTCCGATGAAGCACCATATTTGGTGTGGCAAGGCTCATTACGTGTGTCCAAGAGTTTAATCAGAATGCCGGAACGTTGACTTTATCTAATATTCCTTCTGATCTGAGTATGCTATTTCAGCCGGTTGTATCGTCTGCTCTGGATGAAGACATTAGAAAGCTACGTGAGCGTGGTGATTATATTTTTGATGGTATTTCAACCTCAATAGGTGGAATTCATATACCACGAGACGAGGGTATTGCCAAAATAGAGGACGCTTTCGGCGCCAACCAGTTTATTTTTGTCACTGGGGAGAGAGGCGCTGGAAAATCAGGTGTCGTGAAAGACTTTATCTCAGCTAGACGAAAGAATATGGCGACTTTCTATTTGCGGGCTGAAGATTTGGATAAAAGTCACTTGAATGACGTATTTTCAGCTATTGGGATGAGCTCTACATTAGGACGGATTGCAGAGCACCTTTCCTTGGTTAAAAATAAGGTGTTGGTGATTGAATCAGCAGAAAAAATATTGGAGTTAAACAATCAGGCTGCCTTTACGGATTTACTGAAGTTTATCAAAGCACAGGGGGACTGGATAGTTATAGCAACAGGGCGAGACTACGCTTACCAGAAACTGTCATTCGGTTACTTACAATTGTGTGAAATATCCTTTGCAACCGTAAATATTGAGGGTTTCTCCGACATACAGCTAAATATACTTTGCTCTGAAGCTACGGTACTCAGACCGTTGGTGGAAAATGATTCGTTGGCATCAATTATCAAAATCCCCTTCTTCTTGGAACTAGCGATGCGTGCATTAACCAATGGCGCAACATTTGGCGAGAGTGATACGGAATCGGAATTTCGCAACACAGTATGGAGTTCGGTGATTGCTAATGATTCTTACCGAAAGGGTGGGCTACCTGCAAGGCGGAGGGCAACGTTCATTGAGATTGCGAAAAAACGGGCAAAGTTAATGCTTTTTGGCGTTCATGAAAGAGATTTTGACGCCGAAGCAGTCTCTGCACTGGAAGCCGAACATTTAATTTTCAAGGATAAGGGGGCGTACATTAGTCCTAGTCATGATGTGCTTGAAGACTGGGCGTTGGAGGAGTTCGTCCACGAAGAATATTGTGCATGTTCCGGCGATCTTAAAGCATTTCTGGCTGCTATTGGAAGTGAGCCTGCAATTAATCGAGGTTTCCGGTTATGGTTGCAAAGGAAGCTAAATACTGATGCTGAACTGAGAGATTTCGTAGGCCTAATGCTTGCTGAGTCGTCAGTCGAAAGTTATTGGAAAGATGAAACTATCACTGCCATCCTTCAAAGTGACAATGCTGATGATTTCTTCCTAACACTCAAACCACTGTTGATTAAGAATGATAATGAATTGTTGCTCAGGTTTATGTTCATTCTGCGTGTCACTTGCCAACGACCCAGGGATCTGGGCTTAAAAATCGCGAAGGATGTCGATGCTCTATTGCAGACGCTAATTTTGCAACCATATGGACATGGATGGGCTTCGTTGATTAAGTTTGTATACGAAATCCGAGAACAACTGGTGTCATCATCTTTGCCAAGTGTCGTTGATATACTCAGTATCTGGGGGGATGGGCAGAGCATGCAAAAGGATCTTTCAGAAGAGGCTCGAACCGTTGGATTGTTAAGCCTCTATCTCCTTGAGCCAATCAAAGATGCCTACAGGAAGGAAAAACTTAGACTCAAAATTCTGGGTGTCATATTAAAAGTATTTCCTGTCATTAAAGATGAATTCAAGGCTCAGATTGAACAGGATGTATTTGTTCCGAAACATGGCTCAGATAGGTTGGCTTATGTAGATGAACTCTGTCAGTTAGTACTGCAAGGCGATAGTGCGGTTGCATTATGCAAAGAATCTCCTGATTTTGTTATTAGATTGGCTTATCACGAGTGGGTGAAGGAGTATGAAGTTGATATGTTCGGTCAACTTTACTCGATGGATATCGAGGCATCCTATGGATTGGATACTGAACATGATTATTCTTCTGCAAGTGGAATAAAAGGGCCATTCAAATATTTATTTATATTTCATCCAAGAAAGACTCTCGATTTCATGCTCAATTTTTTCAATCGAGCAGTCACTGTTTTTTCTGAGTCCAGATATGCTGCAGTAGTTGATGATGCATCTCCTTATAAATGGCTAAATCAGACTGCGTTGAATAAAGTAGAGATTAAACTCAACAATGGATCGTCGATTGAGCAATTTGCTTCTTTGCAGCTATGGAATGGTTATCGAGGTTTCTCAACACTCCCCGGAGTCCTGCAATGTGCCTTGATGGCTTTTGAAAACTGGCTTATGAATTATGTGGAAAAAAATAGGGCCAATAACGAAATTGATTGGATATATAATCATATTCTCACTGCGAGTAATTCGGTCATGCCTACTGCAGTTCTGGTATCAGTAGCGACTGCTTTTCCAAATAAAATCGGTGAGGCAGCTCTTCCTTTGCTCAAATGCAGTGAACTCTACACATTGGATATTTGTCGACAGAGTAAGGAGAAATTTGAAGGTGGATGGTTTAGTGGCGGATTTAATTCAGACCCGTTATCAAATCTTTATATGCAAGAACGAAAAGTAGCATCCAATCGCCCTTGTCGAAAACAAAGCTTAGAACATTTGCTTTTAGCCTTTCAGCTCAATCCGGAATTACGCGATATGGCGCTGACGATCGTCGATGAATTACAAGCACAGGCGGTAGCTACTCAAGATGAAAATCTGCGATTCATGCTTCATCGTGCAGACTCTCGTGGTTTGAGTGTTGTAAAGGATCAGGGAACTAACAGTAAAGAGGCGCAGACCACTTACTCAATTTTATGCGTAAGAATGGTGAAAATAGTCATGTTTATGAGGCATTGTGTTCATTGATTTATCATTTTCCTCAGATGTTTTTTGCCGATGGTATCAGTATTGCGATGGAAAAATATGAAGGAAATTCCGACATAATGCATATGCAAGTAAACTCTGCTTATTATTTGGAGATGGCGCTTGCCCGCTATTTGCAAGTTGAAAACCGTGGACCATTGACTCGCAAAATGCATAAAGTGTGTTGACGGGTATAGTTGAGTTAGGGTCTGCACGAGCCTATTACCTACGAGATAATCTCGTCAGCGCTCGACGGATTTCTAATTGATGAATAGTTTGTCCTTGATCTTTTATCAAGAATCAAGGCGGTGCTGAACTACATATCTTTATTTTTCCGGAGACTCCGAATTATTTCCGCCGGAGTCATCTTATTTAGTGAGGAATGTTTCCTTTGATTATTATACACCATTCTCCACTGGTCGAGTTTTTCTTGCGTGATTTCCAACGAAAGAAACCAGTGAATACTAAGACACGCATCCCTCAGGGTACCGTTAAATAAAAGCATTATCTGTCGGTTTCCCCGGTTGGGAGAGATCTATCGCCACGCTATTTTAATAGGCCCATTTTGAATAACTACTGTTTTTGTAGTCACCTTCGGGGAGGTGTTTAAAGTGCCAGCTTCCGCTTCTCACTCACAAAGGACTTTGCGTTCTGTCCTGTGTAGCTTTACAGTGTTCCAAAAAAGCTTCAAAACTACTGGTGAAAAAACAGCAAGCGACAATGAGTTAATTTTCGAACAACTAGCGAATAGACAGTACGGATTTTGTCGGGATTGTTTTCTCGGTTTGAGTAAAAACCGGTTGAAAAAATAGGTAATTCGTTATTAGTTTGGGTTGAGTAGAAATCACGAAAGAAGGCAAAAAAACCGACTTGCGGGCGTTTTACCTTCTATCAAATTATTAGCCTTCTTTCTCGGCAAGTGGTCAAATTTAACTAGGGACTAGTAAGTGGAAAATATTGAAGAGTATTTTGATGATAAAGGTAGAAAACTGCATTTAGTTTATGGTCAATTGTCAGAAAAATTCATTCGTGAAGACATAGGCATAATTCTTGACGGAATCCCTTACCTTATAAATGAAGATACTAGAGAAACCTATTTAACACCGTTTGGCAGAGTTCTTATTGAAAAGCTTGTTGGAGAAGCGAAAACTAAAGGGATACGAGAGCTTACTATTTCTCCACCAAAACATTTTACCGGACAAAGATTTAAATTCTGTGATGACCTACCATTTAAATACTCTGCATTGGAATACTTTTCAATTCCCGGGTTAGCTCGCGAGTTTAGTAATGATGGCTTTCTGGTGCCTATCTACTTCAATATTGAAGTGCTAAATAAATATTCTCAGAATCCAGATTATGAATTACATCTAATGTCATCAACTTATGGAAATCTTTATTTTAAAGATGAATGGTCAATTTCATTTGGTGTAAATAGAAACAAAAGCGTCATTATGTGGCTGGGAGATATAGATAAACTCCCAAAGAAAGAGCAGTTTTACTTACTATCAGAAAATATTGAGCCAGATTATGAAGTTCATTCGGAATTTTATGAAGGGCAAATATGCGTTCAATGGGCTGAAGGCTCACTAGAAAGCAAGGTTTTTGAATTGCGTGAAAATTTATCTGAATTAATATTAGATAAATTTGGCAGTAAGCTGTTCAAGCTCGATGGTGAGATTTCAAAAGTACTTTCTAATCTACAAAAGCCTGTCTTTTGGCAAGATAAGCATGTGGCTCCAGTGATAGAAGCTTTAAATCGCATATTTGTAGAATCGCTATGCGAAAAGAATATCAAAGAAATCATCAAGAATGAATCTCCTGAGACGGGTATCAAAGGACTCAGAGGCTTGAAGCTATTAACGGTATTACTGAATGATGTACTAGAAATTGAGAATAGCGCAGAAATAATGTGTCCATTTTTTGTTCTTTATGACTATCGGGTTGTGATGTGTCATTTACAATCCGAAGAATCTGTTAATGAAAAAATGGACAGTATTTTCTACAGACTACATATCAGTGATAACGATAAGCATCATGAAACTGTATACATGAGTATTTTTGAGTTTATGAAAGATTCATTGAGTAGAGTCATCGAACATATAGGAGAAAAGGCTAACAAGGGTCAGCAACGGACCGCAAAACCTATCACTTAAATTGCTGGCGCAATTCCGTGCCAGATTCTACGACCACTGTGGCCAGCATTAGGCAATTAAGGAAAATATGAGTTTCCCCAAATATAACCAGACTAATTCTCAAGAAAGATTAGGTGTAAATGCTGTTGCAGAAGCTATGGCAAAAATTGGCCAGATTTGGCGTGAAACTCCAATGGCTGACGTTGGAATTGATGGCCAGATTGAGTATGTTAGTCCCGAGGGATTTGCCACGGGAAGGATGATAGCTGTTCAAATAAAGTCAGGGCCATCCTTTTTTAAGGAAAGCAACGGAGATTGGGTTTTCCACCCAGAAGAGAAGCACCGATTTTACTGGGAAAGATTTCCGTTGCCTGTACTCATAATTATTCACAACCCAGATACAAATTTAAGTTATTGGCAAGATGCTCGCCAAGTGTTAAGAGTTGCCAAGCCAACAGATGCAAAGGGTATTACCATACCCAAATCAAATGTCTTACAATCTACCAGTGCTAAAACACTCTTTGAAGGGTTTGCGGTCATAGATCAAGACTTTATGTCGGTCGAAGATGTTCTTGACTATTTGATTAAGGCTAAAAGTAACAATGCTTCATTTCCTGTCTCATATTTCAATCTTTTCTGCTCCGGCCTAACTAATATCTGTCGCTCTTTATATTTTGGTATGGATGTAGCAATGGCCGTAGCAGAAGTTGAATTGCATAATCAAAATTCACCTTATGGTGTCGGAGTAGGTGACTCAGAACATAATTTTCTGTTTAAGTATATAAAGTTCATCGTGCACCAGCGTATAGCTGATGTTGATTTCTCTGACTGTATGATTGACTGGTATGATCGTGAAAGGCAGCCATCTTTTATGGCACCACTGACCTCTAGAGGTAAAGAATTGGTACGGCTCATCCATGAATTAGAATGTAGGTTAAAGTCGGAAGGCAGAATAGAAGATACTGGGTATTTACACGCCGCACAAGAGGGTTTTGTGCAGTTGCTATTTACCCCAAGCGAGATACAGAGGATTGAACTTACCAATAAAGTTCAGCGGGAGTACTTAAAAAGTTCCTAACAAGCGTATGTTGTCGGACTGGTTTTTTCTACTGCGCTCCAAACTAGCCGCAAATGCGAGCGTTATGTCCGCAATTCGCTCATAGCAGCCAGTCATATTTGATAAGCCGCTAAATTTTTGGAAGCGACCAGGTGAACGTAATGACCCAGCGACAGATTAGGAAAGAACAAATCAATACCTGCTTCACTACTCATAAAGATGTCGTAATGTGGTGAATAATCGTTCATCAGAGCAATACTGGCAATGAGATTCAAGCGATCAACCGTGTAATTTATTGTTGATCAACGCACCCAACCATCCAACTTATCCGCCCAATCCTGCATCATTACTCGTCGTTCATCAAGATAGGTAGCGTGGTTGTAAGTCCTGCGAACGTTGTTTTTATCCGCATGCGCCAGTTGTGCTTCGATAGCGTCAGCGCGGTACCCCATCTCATTTAAACGAGTACTGCCGGTGGTTCTAGTGGCGTGAGGGCTATAGGTGCCACTCCAACCCAATGTTTTAAGCGCCTGTCTTAATGAATGTGTTGTCATCGGAGCATGACGATTGTCGCGGCCGGGAAATAGGTGTTTACGATTTCCCGTTATTCCTTTGAGCGCGGTGAGCATTTCTACGGCCTGACGGGGTAGGGGAATGGTGTGGTCGCGGCGAGCTTTCATTCTTTCTGCTGGAATAATCCATAGCGCTTTTTCCAGATCAAATTCAGCCCACTCGGCCTCAGCTACTTCAGCAGGGCGAGCCAGCGTCCACCACATTAGCCACATGCAGTAATTCACCTGATAAGTGCATTGAGTGTTGTCAAAGCTGCTTAATAACTTACCGATTTGCTCTGGTGTCAGGGCTGGCTTGTGCTGAGTTTTGTTAGCGGGTAACGCCTTACGTACAGGCCAGACTGGATCGCTATCTGCGCGTAGTGTAGCTACGGCAAGCTCAAAGATGGCAGAAATGGTGCGTCTGGCTTCAGCGGCAACGGTAGGCGCTCCACGCTTAGCTGTGTTTTGCAGAATACTCAAAATATGGTGTGGTGTTATTTCTTTGATTGGAAGCTTTCCGATAGCAGGGAAGACAACGCGCTCCAGCATATCGAGACGACGTACTTTGGTTATTTCAGCCCAATCTTTCATCTGTAGCCACTCTCTTGCGATGACCTCAAAGGTATTGGCAGCTTCATTGGTTTTACGGATCTTATCGAGCTGGCGTGCCTGAGCTGGATTGATGCCTTCACTGACGAGTTTGCGAGCCTGCTTACATTTCTCTCGCGCTTCAACCAGCTTAACAAGCGGATACTCACCCAGAGCAAACATGCTGGACTTGCCATTGATTTTGAAACGATACCGCCACGCTTTCTTGCCGTTGGGCTTAACTTCCAGATAAAGGCCGTCAGTGTCATTGAGGCGATAAAGCTTTTCTTTGGGCTTTGCAGTACGGCACTGGGTGTCTGTGAGCATAACGTTGTCCCTGTATAATTATTATACCGTTATTGTACTCACCCTGAGAGAAGATAAAAGTATTTTATACTCACTCCTGTACTCATTTTTGACTGAGCTGTATTGAGATTAGTTGAGATCTTGTGAAAAGAAAAATCCACGCAATTGCATGGATTTTATGGGTTTTTATTGCTTCGATGAGATTTAATGAAACCTCATGAGTCAACAGATTTTATTTAGACGTTAAACAAGAAATTCATCACATCGCCATCTTTAACGATGTAATCCTTTCCTTCTGAACGCATTTTACCGGCTTCTTTAGCGCCTTGTTCACCTTTATAGGTGATGAAATCTTCAAACGCGATGGTTTGAGCGCGGATAAAGCCCTTTTCAAAGTCAGTATGGATTTTACCGGCAGCCTGCGGGGCAGTGGCACCGACAGGAATTGTCCAGGCACGAACTTCTTTCACACCGGCGGTGAAGTAGGTTTGCAGGTTCAGCAATTCATAACCAGCACGAATGACACGATTTAAACCTGGTTCAGTCAGACCCATTTCCGCCATAAACTCATCACGTTCTTCGTCATCCAGTTCGGCAATATCAGATTCAACGGCAGCACAAACGGCAACCACCACTGAACCTTCAGCAGCGGCAATTTCACGTACTTTGTCCAGATATGGGTTATTCTCAAAACCATCTTCATTGACGTTAGCAATGTACATCGTTGGTTTTAAGGTCAGGAAACTTAAATAACGCAGTGCTGCTTTCTCTTCGCTGTCCAGATTCAGAGCGCGTAACATACCGGCATTCTCTAAATGTGGCAGACACTTTTCTAATGCAGCCAGCTCAATTTTGGCATCTTTATCGCCGCCTTTGGCTTTTTTCTGCACGCGATGAATTGCGCGTTCACAGGTTTCCAGATCGGAAAGGGCCAGTTCGGTATTGATAATATCGATATCTTCTGCCGGATCGACTTTACCGGATACGTGAATAATATTGTCATTCTCAAAACAGCGAACAACATGGCCGATGGCTTCGGTTTCACGAATATTGGTTAAAAATTGGTTACCCAGGCCTTCACCTTTAGAAGCCCCTTTAACCAGACCGGCGATATCCACGAATTCCATGGTAGTCGGCAGAATGCGCTGTGGCTTAACGATTTCAGCCAGTTGGTCGAGGCGCGGATCGGGCATGGGTACGACACCGGTATTAGGCTCAATTGTACAGAACGGAAAGTTAGCCGCTTCGATACCCGCCTTCGTTAACGCATTAAACAGGGTTGATTTGCCTACGTTAGGCAACCCAACAATGCCGCATTTAAATCCCATAACTCATCTCACCTTAAAATTATTTAATATCAGCAAGTTAATATCTACCTTGCTCAAAGCGCTCTAAATTGATGCGCTATTATACACATTATGAGATTTTTATCGCTAATTGGGTATATCGGTTGATAACGATGAATGGGAGGAGCCTAACTATATGGCTTGCCATTCTTAATCTATCAACGATAAAAATGATGATAAGAGTGTGATGCAGATGATCCTCTGCGTTATATAAAGATGTTTTAATAGACAAAATTTATCGGGAGGTCAGTTTAATGGAGCAGTTCTTATTAGAACTTAAAGCCGGGATTCTGGACGCGCAGTGGTGGAACGTATGGCTTCAGCTTGCCATGCTGGCGCTGTTTTTAGTGGGTTATCTCTGGTTTATTCGTTTGAAATCTGGCGCTGAATTTAAAGCCATGAAAGATAACTTTGCTGAACTAATGGAACAAAACCGTCGGCTAACTCAGGAAACTGAGCAGATCAAACGAGAGTTAGAGAAAGGAACCATTGCCTATCAGATTAAGTTGTCAAAATACCATGACAGGGCGATAGCCTCGTTAGATGAAGTCTATTCAGAGTTGTATTCCATCGTTTCTGCCGCCAGACAGTTTTGTTCTTCTTCACATCCAGACTCTAAGGCATTCTACGATATTACTCATCATGTGAAAGCTTCTATCAACCGTCATCGTTTGTGGATTGATGAAACCTTATATCAACAGATGATGGTATTTATTGAGCAGGCCAAAGAGAAAGTTTCAAGCTCAATGATAAATGAACTTCAACTGACTAATATTGAAGCAGGCGAAGAAAGTCGGGCAGAATTTCTGGAGATGAAAGGAGAGTCAATATCTCGTTTCTTAACCGAAGAACTCGATGGAATTATGGGGCAGTTAAAACTGGAAATTCAGCAGCATCTGAAACCAGAATAATTAATTAGCAGTAATAGACAGACCCTCGACAATATTAGTGAGGGTCTTTATCTGCACTATTTATCAAGTGAAATTAGTAGGTACTTCTTTGTATCGCTTCACCACCCGCTTCAATATCCTGCCCAACTCCACGAGTTGTATTGCAGGCAGACAGCAGGCCACAGAAAAGAACTAATGAAAGAATGGCAATAGCACGTTTCACTAACATTGGCATTATCCTCCGTAGAAAGAACAAGGGTGCATGGTTAAGGTTAGTTGAAAACTGAGTGATTTCCATTAAAAAATAGAAATTTTCGATGACCAATTATTAAGGATAATTTATGTGAATAAATTAATCGGATATATCTGATAAAATATAATTGAGAATTTTCAGTGATATTTCAGTATCAAAATGCGGTCTAATTGGATGATATGTCAGGTAACGTAATCATATTGTTGAATTTATTTATCACATCGTTAAGTTAACAATCAAACCGTTCGAATTGATAATACGGCTTGATCGAATTAAATTAAACTGTATATAATTCCCGACCAGCCTATCATTCGTTTTTATGAACATTATTGTATTTTCAGTTTGGTCAGTAATTAACTGAATGGTAGTAATGTCTGGGATATAAAAATAAATTACTGTAAAAGACAATGCTTTTCTCTTTACTCCAGGTATGGAGGAGGATAGCTGTCTGGTAATTATATGGGTAATGGATGCATATTTTTTAAAAAGGAGGTTATTATGGAAGTGAGGCAGTTAGTTTGTCACCATTGTAATGTACCCGGTAGGATAAGACGTCATGGTCAGGCGCGCTCCGGAATTCAACGTTACCTTTGTGTTTTATGTAAGAAGACATTTCAAGTTTCTTATATTTATCAGGGGCATGAAACAAATATCGCTAAGCAAATTAAATCTTTGTTAGCCGAAGGGCAAAGCCGTGAACAAATATCTCGTTCTCTCGGCGTTAGCCTGAAAAATATAGATCGTCATATTTATATGCTGGAAAGCGAAGCTATATAAATATATTTTAATTCTAATTTCTATCCTACCCAGCGCTCTTTTTATTAAGAGCGCCGTCTTTTATATTCTCTTTAACTTTTATAATATATTTAGAATTATTATTGCTCAGTCAGTAAGTAATTTAAATAATTACTTAATAAAATCTTAATGTATTTTTTAAATTGAACAAATAATACCTTATTTTTTGACATTTAAATAAATATGACTATCTCATCCTGAATCATTTATATATATTTCTTTAGCGGCATGAATCGCTGTGTTGGCGCTATTCGCATATAAACCAAGATTATTTTAAGTAATATTATTACCTTACTAAGGATTCAGGATGAGAGAGCTATCAAATACAGAAATAGAGCAGGTAAATGGAGCAGGAATTTTTACTGACATAATATGGGACGCAATTCATTTAGCAGTTGATGTGCCATCACGTCTTGCCGGAAATGTTGTAGGCGATAAGATTGGTGGAACGATTGGGGGCATTATTGCCACACCAATAAATTGGATTTACTCCCTGTTTAATAAGAAATAATTTTAAGGATGAAATAATGAGAGAACTAAGTGTTGTAGAAATTGAACAAGTTTCTGGTGCTGGTTTTATTCAAGACTCAATGGCTTCTGTTGGTGGTTTTTTAGGTAAAACTTTTGGCGATACTGGAATTACCGTAGTGAAGGGTATCGCTAATAAATTTTCCCCTGCGTTGGGAGCTGGCCTCGATCTGTTGGCTTCAACGGGCATCGTAAATGGTGAGAATGCAGGGCATCTGGCGGGTTATGCGGCAGGTGCATTTGTTGAGGGTGCGATCGGTAGCATTGGCACCAGCTTTAAGAGCAAATTTACTTTCTGGAAGTAATCTCAGAGGCCGTATCTAAGTAATCAAACGCAGTGTATTCAGGCATTAACTTAGAATGAGAGAATATACTGGCTGTCACAAGACTGTTACGACATCACCAAAAAAATACCCCCGTAGGTAATCGGGGGTATTTTTTATACTATTACGCTATAGCCTGGTTTAAGCGCTTTCACCTTTTGGTGGATCAAATGCGGTTAACGTCAGAGCTGGGCCGGTATACTTTTCAATAGAAACTAAAGCCGTATTACCAGAACAGCCATTCGCTAATTGCGATGTTGGAATATCAAGGGTTAGTACGTTAGCGCCACCGTTTTTACAAATGCCAGTAGCGGGGTCCAGATCTGGCCATGCACCTTCGTGAATACAAACGATACCTTGCTTAATGCCGTCAGAAACTACGGCTCCCACTAACACCTGACCACGCTCATTAAAGGCTCTGACCAGATCGCCATTAGCAATACCACGAGCTTTTGCATCTTCCGGGTGGATGGTAATTGGTTCGCGGTTGGCTACAGCATACTGTTCGCGCAGTTTTGCATAGTTAAGTTGGCTATGCAGGCGATGAGCAGGGTGGGCAGTTAATAACTGCAACTGACCCTCTTTGGCGTTGCCTTTCCACTCATCCGGAGCCAGCCAGCTTGGATGTGCCGGGCAGTCCGCATACTTAAACCCTTCGATAGTTTTAGAGAATATCTCAATTTTACCGCTTGGAGTTCCCAGAGGGTTCATTATTGGATCGGCACGGAATTCAGCAAAACGAATGAATTTTTCATTCTTCTCGTTTTTACGCATCTCAATCAGTTTATTTTCCTGCCAGAATTGATTGAACTGCGGCATAGCAACGCGCTGAGCACGGGCACCTTTTTGAGCTGCATCATAGAACTCACGCAGCCAGTCCATCTCTTCCTTACCTTCGGTATAGACCTTGCGGCCCCCGGCTTTCAGTAGCTCAGACATGTCCGCAAAGACGTCGAAGTCATTACGTGATTCAAACTGAGGTGGTACGACTTGCTTCATTGGCACTAAATGTTGGTTACTGTAATCACCGGTCATGGTCAGATCGTTACGCTCAAACGATGTGGTGATTGGCAATACGATATCCGCATGTTTAGCCGCCGCAGTCCAGTAGCATTCGGAGATAACAATCATCTCTGGTTTTTGCCAGGCTTTGATTAGACGGTTGGTATCCTGATGGTGAGTAAAGTTTGCACCACCGGCCCACCAGATCATTTTAATATCAGGGAAGGTCATTTCATGACCGTTGTGCTGATATTTGCTACCGGGTTTTTCCAGAGCCTCAACAATACGAGCTAATGGGAAACTATTTACTGCATCGGAAGCTGCCCAGTCGTTACCCGCAGAAGATGTGCCTGCTACTGAGGCCGAAATGGCAGAAAGTACACCGCCGCTACGAGTTGGGTTACCGCCGTTAGAATAGTGATAAGAGAAGCCAAAACCGCCGCCTTCACTACCAATCTGGCCCAGCATGGCTGCCAGAGTAACCAGCATCCAGTGTTTTTGTTCACCATACTGTTGGCGTTGCATACCCCAACCACCCATCAGCATGGTGCGGTTTTTGCTGAAAATTTCGGCCAGTAGCTCAATTTGCTGTGCCGGAATACCACAGATGGCTTCCGCCCAAGCCGCTGTTTTTGGTGTCTTATCGTTTTTACCTAACAGATACTCTTCAAAACGATCATAGCCGGTCGTGTATTTGTCCAGGAACGCTTTATCGTGCATGGATTTGGTGACCAGCGTATGGGCAACACCTAACATCATGGCGACGTCAGTACCCATATTAGGTGCCAGCCATTGAGCTTTATCACCAAAGAATTCAATGGTTTCTGAACGCATTGGGTCAATAGCAATAACCGTTTTGCCTGAACTTTTTAGCTGATTAAAGAACTCAAGGCCCTGTTCGTCGGTGCTGCTCCAGGCAATTTTCAGCGTGTTTAGTGGGTTAACACCCCACAGCACAACAACCTGAGTATGTTCCATAATGACCGGATAAGTGGTTTGTTGCTCATAAACCTCAACGGAACCTACTACATGGGGCATAATCACTTGAGCTGCGCCGGTTGAATAGTCGCCCATATGACCAGAGTAGCCACCGGCAAGACTCATATAACGTTGCAGTAAAGTTTGTGCTTTATGCAGTACGCCACTGGAACGCCAACCGTAAGAGCCAGCAAATACCGATGCTGCACCGTGCTCTTTACGAATACGCATATGCTGCTCATGAATTAACTTCATGGCGTCATCCCAGGATATTTTTACAAACTCATCGCTACCGCGCTTGCCGTCAGGTTTGCCTGGTGCGGCTAAAAAGCCTTTACGCACCATAGGGTATTTCACTCTGGCATTAGTGTGCACCTGATCCGGTGCGGTGGTCTGCAGGCTGTTAGGTATAGTTTTTGCCAATGCACCTTTTGATGAAATCACTTTGCCATCTTTGACTTCAACTTGCATGGCACCCCAACGACCGGCCGTCAGAATAGTACCTGCCGGAGCATCTGCCCAGGCTGGCAGTGGAATTGCAGAGGAGATCGCCATCGCCCCTGCGGTAACACCTGCACCTTTAATAAAACCTCTACGAGTAAGATTCATATGCCATCCTCTTTATTAGTGACTGTTTATATCTTTGGCGTTGTATTGGAAATACTTGGTTAAAATATCCAAATCCTGTGGAGAGATATCGGTTCTGGCACCCATGCCTTTTGCCACCGCAGGCCAGGCATTAACGGTATAGTGTTTTGACGAAATTTTGGCATGACAACCAGAGCAGTAAACGTTGTCCAGATTTTCGGCGTAGCTCCATAATGGTGCGAGGTCGGACAAGACGGGGTCCGTTATGGTGGCGGTTAACGTTACAGGACGCCATTCATTGTCGTACTCATCTTTAGTGAAGTCGGCGTTAATTTTTAGCGCGTTTTGACCTTGCTCTGTCAGCGTAGCCAGAATCAGGCGTTGGCCTTTTTCCAGATAGATAACCTGTTCAGCCCCTTTCATCTGGCTTCCGTTCAACTCAACTTGTCGACCGGACGCATCGGATTTCACCACTTTTAACGCAGTAGCAGGGTAGGCGGTTCCCAGTTCACTGAGTTTGACTGGCTGAACCGGATAGACCAGTTTCGCATCCTGAGAGGTTTGCTTGGCTTCACTCAGTAAGGCATCCTGCGCCTTTTCATCCATTTTAATTTCAGGCGGGAAGTGAGCTACACCCTTGTGACAATCAATACAGGTCTGTTTTTCTTTAATACCCAGGTTATGCATCTTTTGTGCATCAGCGCTTTGTGCCTGAATATCCATCGCATCAAACTGGTGGCAAGAACGACAGGTTGCCGAATCGTTTTGCTGTAGCTGATGCCAAACCGTCTGCGCCATAGCCAACCGGTGTTCTTCATATTTTTCCGGTGTATCGATTTTTCCGGTGACAAACTGATGATAAACATCTTTACTGGCTTTCATTTTTGCCAGTAAGAAATCAACAGGAGCCTGTGGAATATGGCAATCAGAGCATTCTGCCCGAATACCTTTCTGATTTTTAAAGTGAACTGAGCCCTGATATTCTTCATAGGCTGACTGCATGGTATGGCATGAGAGACAGAAGCTGGTTTCTGACGTTTTGTGTAATACATAGCTGCCGCCGCTAAATGCCAACAGCCCTAACAAAAGTGCTGAACAAATAAATAGAAAAAACTTCGACTTCCTTCCAGACATGATAAATATCCATCCCCATTATTAGATTCAGTAAATTTTGTTATTGGTTTTTAATATAAAACAACCACTACCCATTTTTGATTATTAAAGATAATAATTATTTCCATTAAAAATGTATATGCATTGAATCAAATTATTTATAGGAAAATTGGCTTATCGATGTATAATGAAATACATAACGAATATGTGCTTTTCATTATGGCTAAATGCGTATTTTTTATTTTTTAGAAGAGGTTAAGAACTACAGATAATTGCTATATCAATAATTTTACATAATGGATGTTTTTATTTTACATTTTTTGATATCTGGTATTGAATCAATTAAATATAAATAACCAATTGATTCTAATAAATTATTTTTAATTTGAATTTAAGTTCATAGTCATACTGAATGATATTTACTTTATTTATAGATTATTATTCTACCATCTAAAAATTTAAAGTATAAATTATTGACTTTGTTTTATATCATGTTTTATTTCGTATCAATTGATTATTTTATTGCCATGAATTTATTTAGATCAAAAAACTAAATAATGAATTCTTTGTGACTAAAAGTTCTTGGTCGAGGGCTATTTTTAACCCTCACGATTGAATCATCACTTGATGGTGAGTGTTTAACTAATTGAGTCCGGGAATATTGTACTTAGATTTATTATTTATGAGAAAAGATTTATTAAGAACAAATAACTAATAAAGATGGTTATTATTTCATTTGTTTCAAATTCATTTGTGATATTTTGTAAAAATTGGATGTCGAAATGGAACGTAAATGAAAAATGGCACACCAATAGTAAATACGTTATGTACGGTTGAACAGGTACTTATCTTTTTGGGATGTACTGCTAATTTATTCAATAATTATTGTTTTAAAGCAGAGAGTTTTGGCTGGTAAGGCTACACTTATTCAAAAGTATTGTGATGCCAGGAAAGGGTATTTATGCATAGAGAGAAAATCCCGTTTTATACTGAAAATATTATTAAAGATTTGATTCCTCGAGTTTTTTTTCGGAGGAATATTCATCGATTACTCGAGAGTATTAGTGAATCTAAACGGGACTATATTGACTATCGGGTTAATTACTACAATAAACTCAATACGCCTTTTACACTGGATGAGTCCGCTGTTGAATGCGGCAAACTGACGGTTAAGGGACATCCCAGTACCTATTATTATGATTTGATGGAGTCTGCCCGTTATTTTGATCCCCATCTCCGAATTAATTATTTTCTCGGTGATATAAAACACGTCCCGGATAAGCCAACGTTGCTGAAAACACGACCAATTGCCGGAGATAATCAAAATTCGGTACTTTTGAAGCTAAATAAAATACGTCATTTCCGCCTGTTTAATGACACTATCCCTTTTGAACAGAAGCTGGATATGGCGGTATTTCGAGGTGCCTGCTACCAGGAAGCCAGAAAGCAATTACTCAATAATTTTCACAACTCTCCGTTGGTTGATGTGGCTGATACCGGACGATATGGTGATGTGAAAAGAAAAAACCTGATGTGCGAAACCGAACAAATGAAATATAAGTTCATTATTAGCATAGAAGGAAATGATGTTGCCACCAACCTGAAATGGATTATGCACTCTAACTCACTCTGTTTTATGCGTAAGCCGCGTATTGAAAGTTGGTTTATGGAAGGAATATTGATTCCTGATTTTCATTATGTTCAATTGAACGATGATTTTTCCTATTTGGAAGAGAAAATAGCCTACTATTCTCATCATATAGATGAAGCTAAAATGATTATTCATAACGCGAATGCTTATGTGTCACAGTTTTTGGACAATGTGCAGGAGAGAGCAATTTCACTGTTGGTGATGAAGAAGTATTTTGCGCTTTCTGGCCAGTAGAGGTCTCTGTTTACCATTATGGTATTGCTGTGATCGTTTGAATATTTACTACAGCTTCCGAACTCATTGAATATTAGAAATGAAAAGCGCCATTCTGAAAGGAATAGCGCTTTTTTACATAATGATTTCCTGAAGAAATACCTTGTCAGAGAACCAGATTTGCCAGCATAAATCCTACCGGGATAGCACAAACAATTCCCAGTAAACCTGGCAGGAAGAAAGGATGATTAATAATAAAGCAGCCATTCCATTTTTTACTCAAAAATGAACCAGTATCATCGGTTGCAATGGCGAAAGCTGTGGTGGGATAGATATTGGTAATATACAGAGCGCTGACGGCCACAAAACTGGCTAAAATTGTTGCGGCATCGACATGTAAAGAGGCCGCAATAGGAATTAATAATGCACTGGTTGCCCCCTGACTAAACAGCAGAGCGCTGGTAAAGAAGAACACCACCGCCAGCAGCGCAGGGTATTCCTGTAATATTTCACCCGCCGCGACTTTTATTTCAGGAATATGGACACCAATAATGGTTGCGCTTAGCCAGACAATACCTAACACCACAATTAATGATTCTGCACCGTCCTGAAAGATTGGTGCTTTCTTGATGGTGGTTAACTCTACTTTGCAAACTAATACCATAATGAATGAGGTCAGGAGCATCGTAATTACGATGATATCCTGAGATCCCAATTTATGACCGATAATCGGCTTAAACAGTAGCATCAGGACAATAAATGAAACACCGGCCAGAAAGATCCACACAGAACGCTTGGCTTCTTTCGTGGCTTCAACCAGTTTTACTTCTGGTGGTATAAAGTTAACTAATCCCTTATTTACACGTTCAATATAAATAGGGTCATCTTTCAGCTCGATCCCCTGACGACTGGCAACAAACGCCGCTACGGCAGATCCAAATATTGCCGCAGGCATAATAACGCATAAAGCCGAACCAAAACTGACGCCCATCTGTTCAACCACCACATACATAGCAGCGGTGGCTGCCGATATTGGCGAAGCCGTGATGGCTATTTGCGAGGCGACCACCGCAGAACTTAGCGGCTGGCTTGGGCGAATACCATTCTCTTTGGCTACCTGCTGGATAACGTTAAGTACCGACATGGCGGTATAGCCTGTTCCTGCCAGAGTGGTTAGCACAAAGGTGGTTGCCGGTGCCAGAATGTTAATATAGCGAGGGTGCTTTCTTAATAATTTTTCGGCGCACTTCACCATATAACCCATGCCGCCAGCTTGCTGCATGACGGACAGCGCCAGAATAACTGAAAGTATAATTAACATCACGGCGATAGGGATATCACCAGGCGGCAATCCAAGGATAAAAATGACTATTGCCAGTCCTAATCCTCCGGCTAATCCTACCCCAATGCCACCCAGACGAGCGGCCAGTACTATCGCCCCAAGCAGTATGACTATCTCAAGTATTAACATAATGATTTTCCTTATTATTGTTATAATTTATTGGCTTGTGGAGGCAGCCCCAATAAGGGGCTGCCTGGCCTTATTGGTTTTCCTGGTGATAACGGTTAATGGCGGCGGCACTGGCGCTGGGATCGCACATGGTCATGGGATCGAGCAGATAATCCGCCTGTGACTCAGTCAGAATTTTTTCAGCAATCACCACCTCGCGAACGCTCAGGTTCTGTTCAAACGCCAGAGTGGCAACCCGGCTGCCGACCTTGTATCCAAACAGGGTTGAGATCACTGTGGCTAGCGCAGTGCTTTGTTCGGCGTAGCGGCGACACACCTCAACATTGGGTAGCAGTTCCAGTAAGCATTTATCGATAAGAATAGGGATGGCGTTGGTTAGCAGACCGCAGGATTCGAAAAGCGCTTTGATAATGACCGGTTCCCATACGTTGAGATCCAGCTCACCTCCTTCAACCGCCATGGTGATACTGAGATCGTTGCCAATTACCTGATAGGCTATTTGGTTAATCAACTCCGGAATAACCGGATTGATTTTCCCCGGCATAATCGAGGAGCCAGGCTGAACGGCGGGTATCAAAAGTTCATTAAAGCCCGCCCTCGGTCCGGAACCCTGCAGGCGAAAGTCCGTCGACATCTTAGACAGAAATACTGCCAGCTTCTTAATCTGCGCCGCCACTTCGAGGTAGCTATCGCCATTTTGTAAGCCATCGAAGAAATTCTCTTCGGCAACAAAAGGCTCTCCGGTGATTTGCTGCAAGAGAGGGTAGACGAGCTCAAGGTATCCCTGCTGGGTAGATAAACCGGTACCAATGGCAGTTGCACCTAATGGTAGTGCGAAGGTTTGTTTACGGGCTTCTGTCAGGGAGTGGTGTAAACGTTTAATCTGGTGGTAATAGCCGCTAAATTGCTGGCCGAATGTCATGGGAACGGCATCCTGCAAACAAGTTCTTCCCAGTTTGACGACGTGAGCGAACTGCTTAGTTTTTTGTTCCAGTACCTCTTCGAGGCGACTAACGCCAGAGATTAAATCCACCAGATTCAGGCAGCAGGTAATTTTCATTGCCGCAGGAATAACATCGTTGGTTGACTGGCACATATTGACGTGCGTATTTGGGTGAACAACATCGTAGCCTTTACTACCGGTCAGAATTTCATTGGCCCGGTTAGCAATAACTTCATTCATATTCATGTTGGTGGAGGTACCGCCGCCGCCCTGAAAAATATCGATGGGAAACTGGTCGTCGAACTTATGTTCCATGACTTCGGTTGCGGCTTGAATAATGGCGTTGGCAATAGCCGGATCTAATGCACCAATTTTGCTATTGGCTTCGGCGGCGGCGCGTTTTATCGCCGCAATGGACCAAAGATAATTCGGTACATCCACTGCTGTTTTACCGGATACCGCAAAATTTATCCGGGCCCGTTCCGTTTGGATACCGTAATAGGCATCATCCGGTATCATCATATTTCCTAATAAGTCTGTTTCGCTTCTCATAAATAAACTCCTGCTTGAATTGACAGGATTCATTATGTGATAGGGTTTTCATTGGAAATGAGAGGCAGATCGGCTACGGAACAGCAGTTAAGAATATAATGATTACTATTAAAAATATTTATAATTGGCGTAAATATGAAAAAAGTCACCTTTGATTTACATCAGCTCAGAGCCTTTATTACGGTGATTGATACCGGCTCTTTTAGCGCTGCTGCCCGCCAGCTAAATCAGACTCAGTCCGCTATTTCGCAGCTTATCTCACAGTTGGAAAAATCATTAAATAGCCAACTGATCGATCGCCGGCGTCGCCCGGTAAAGGCAACATTATTGGGGCATGAATGCTATCGCTTCAGTATGAAGATTTTGTCTGAGTGCGGAGAAATGCAGAACTGGTTGCATACCATTGACAGTGGAAAATTACCGCGATTACGACTGGGATTGGTGGATTCCGTGGTCGCCATTGCCGGGCTGCAAATCCTAAAATACCTGCAACCTAAAGTAGATAAGGTGAGTCAGATAACCGGTACAGCACCTGAGTTGCTGGCCGCACTCCAATCCGGCAAACTGGATGTGATTGTTACCATGATTCATGAAGATGTTCCTGAATCGCTCTCTTTGTATCCGCTAATTACCGAAAGGTTTTTTGCCGTGACCCCAATAAACTGGCCGGAACAGACGCTGGAACAGTTGTGTAAACGTCACAATTACATCGCCTATGCTAACTGGACGCCGACAGGGGCTCAAACCCTTAACTGGCTGAAATGGCGCAATCTTAAACCTCATATTCAATTTGAGTTAGCACGAGCGGATCACATTTTATCAATGATTGCCTCCGGACACGGGTGGACACTGGCAACCCCTATGTTTCTTGCCAATGACTTTAGTTTGCTGTCATCACTGAACTGTAATCCATTGCCAGCGCCGGGGCTGAGCCGAAAAATGGCGATATTATGCAGGGAAGGGGAGTTGGAGAATTTTATCCCCTCATTTACTGCGGATATTAAACAGTTGGTTGAAACGACGATTGATGAGCACATGGCAGAGCGCTGGCCGTGGATGTATCAGCGGTGAGATTTTTACTGCCATATAATGCGATTCGCTTTATTTGAATGGGGACATCTGTTTATATTGAGAGAATGATGGTTATTACTCTTTTCCTTTTCACGGTATTCCACTCTTCGTTTTTGCAGCAATAAGGAGGTTCCATGCGGTTGAGTTCTTTGAGTCTGAGTTTTCTGGTTCTATTCTCTTCTCCGGTATTCTTATCTTCGGCCAGTGCCGATACTTCACCACAGCTAAAACGGGTGATGTTATCCAGCGCTGGGGTTGGTTATTTTGAATATGAATCAGATGTTGAAGGGCCAACAACGCTGACGCTCTCCATTCCACGCAACCAGATAGATGATGTATTAAAAAGCATGACGATTGACGGTGCTAATGGTGGCGCAGTATCTGTACGCATGCCTGATGATGAACCACTGGAAAAGGGATTTAGTGATTTTTTGTTTACGCCCGACTCGCTGGAGTCACCGGCACGCTTACTGAGTGAGTTACGTGGTGCTGAAGTATCGATTGAAGGTCCCCGTTCAATTAAAGGGAAGCTGATGTCGGTAGAAGCGGAAACGGTGACGCTGGATAACGATAAAGGTACCCAGAATCGTTATCGGGTATCACTTATTACTAGCGAAGGGTTGAAACAGGCTATTTTACAGGATGTTCAGTCTTTGCATTTCGAAGATGAAAAGCTTCGTAACCAACTTAATCAGGCTTTAACGCTGATGGCTACAGCTCAGGAGAATGGGCCACGCCAGTTAGATATTGTTCTGTCCGGAAAAGGCAAGCGCCAGGTGAAGATTGGTTATGTTGTCAGCACACCCGTCTGGAAAGTCGCTTACCGGGTCCAGTTAGATAAAGCCGACCGCGCCCATCTGCAGGGCTGGGCTATTTTAGAAAATACCAGCGGACGAGACTGGAAAGATGTTGAACTTACCCTTTTGTCAGGAAATCCAATCGCATTTCGCCAGCCGCTTTATCAGTCCTACTACGTTGATCGCCCGGTGGTACCCGTAGAGACGCTGAACCACCAACTGCCCCTGATTGATAAGGGGGAGCTTGATGGAAGAAGTCAATTAAACCAATATGCTATGCAAAAGCAGGCTCGCCCAATGGCAGCGCCAAACCAATTGAATGGCGGGCAGTTCCTGGCTGCACCTACTGCCCTGATGGTTCGCTCTGAGGATGAAAAGGACATAAGAGAGACCGACGTTTCTCAATCTGCGCCTCAGGCAGAAGCGATAGAAAATCAGAGCCAGATTGTGCTTAAACTCCCTGAGCACCAGACGATTGCTTCTGGTCAGTCTATGATGACACCGATTATCGACCGGGATATCCCTGCCGTTCGCCATACTCTATTGAGTAATAATAAACCTATTGTGGCGGTTGAAATTGCCAACCAGAGTACAACCGGACTCCCCCCGGGAGCCATTACGTTTTACGATGGTACTGTTGATACTACGTATTTAGGGGATGGGCAGATTGGTGCGTTACCCGTGGGTGAGAAGCGGTTAGTGGGTTTTGCTTCAGATCTAAACGTTCGTATTATTCGTGATGCGCCAACCACAAAAGAGCTGTATTCAGCATCAGTGAATAGTGGCGTGGTACAGATTAAGAATTCTGTGCGTCAGACAACAACCTATCGACTAAAATCGTCAGCAAAAGAGAAACGCATCGTGGTACTCGATATACCGCGCCGTGCCAATGAAACCTTGGTTGAACCGAAAGCGGATGCCAGTGGTATCAGCCTGATTCAAAATGGGTATCGTATCAGACATTCTCTGGCCGCAGGTCAGGAAGAGACACTCAATATTGTCACCGAGTCAGTAAAACTGGAGTCACTCAGTTTTGAACAGATGCAGAATATCGACCGAAACAGTCTGGATTTTTATATGAGGACCATTATCCAAAATGGGGCAATGGATGATGAAACTAAAAAAATATTCCGTCAGATTGCCAGTATGCGTCAGCCATCTATTGATGCCGACGACGCGATTGCCAGTTTTCAGGATTCGCGTGAAGTTATTATTTCTGAACAGAAACGACTACGGGAAAATCTTGCTCAGGTACCCAATGGCAGTGACTTACAGAAACGTTACCTGAAGCAGATGGAACAACAAGAAGATAAAATGGACGCATTGCTAAGTCAGATAGAAACAGAGAAGGACAAAAAGGCTAAGGCAGATGTCGCATTAAAAGTCTGGTTAAACAGCAATTAAACATGGGTAATCGTTAATTATTCTGTTATTACATAAGACACCGAACCGCCATAATTTACTCTGTGGCGGTTCGTTTTTTTATGGTTTTTAGCTAATGGCGTTGAGATAGTAAAATACTATCGCTATACCCTTAATTTATTGCACCTGTAACTTAAAGTACACGCTTTCCCAAGCAATAACTGGTACAGGTAACTCTAGAAACTTATGCAATACTACTTAAAAGCGGGTTTATTACCTTACTGATAGGGATAACAATTTTGAGGATGGTTAGATTAGTAAATGATCTTCAAAAAACATTATCTATTCTTTTTCTCAATACAGTGAAATCTGCCTTTGCTTCTTGAATTGTCAGTCCAGGGTTAACTCTTCGATACTCGCGGATAAAGGCTGGTAGGTCGTTTTCAAAAACTGCCAGTGAAAGTATTTTCGTTGTTATTTTGGGTTGTGGGAGCTGAAGATAGATGAAGTCAGGTCTCCATGTTCCCCAATCTAGTCCGCGTTTAAAATCACCCCATTTGTCTGCATCTTGATTACATTGAAATCCCCAAATAGGAGCTACAGAGAGGAATCGGCAGTCAGAGCACTTGCGTGGAACAGTAACCTTTGATTGTATGAAGGCATTTTCATAAATAACCGGGTCGCTTGGTCCATCAATACCACATGGTCCATGGTCTAAGTAAAGATAATCACCCACAATTTCTGTATGACGAGTGCATTCACCTTCGAATAGTTTGGGGCAATTTGCACATTTTATAGGGACTGCACCTTGAATACCAAGATGCCCGAATGAAACTGGCGGCTCAATTGGTCCATTGACATCACATGCTGGAAAATATTTTTTATACATTTAGGTAGTTTTGATCTCCGACTGAATTTACCTTTATCTTTAATAATTGTTTTACTGCATTGATGTTAAAACTATTGGTATGTCCACATTATGAAAGAATGCGGGTATCGAAACACTACCAGATAAAATTAATAGACTTACTGTCAATCGTCTTACTCAACTAGTTTTTATTATTATTATCACAAACACTGAAGAACTTAACATTCCTGATTTCAAATTGGAAATTGATGAGGAACTTAACGCGCCAAAATTTTATCATCGACAAAATGAGCCAATTGACAATCTTGCCATAGCTTAATTGCATTCTTGATATCTAAAAGCGTAATACTAGCATCCAGTTCAGCCGCTTGAATTTGATCTTTAAGTTTGATTAGGGCTTTGGGTTCTCTGTCATTTACCTCATGCCAATCTTTAGTGTGTAAGGATTTTTTCAGTTCATTTTTTGCCGATGATTTTTCGTAGCGGTTTGGGAGCAATTAGGCGGGCGTAATACGTTCCATGTCGGTCAGATTTTATATAGTTCATAATACCCATTTGGACCACTATCAAAGCGATGGGCAAATGAAGTCATAAAGAAAAACGGATATAAACCAGCATGTTATTGATTCAGAAATGAAAAAACCTGCTAAAAAGCAGGTCTTTAAATATGGCGGTGAGGGAGGGATTCGAACCCTCGATACGTTGCCGTATACACACTTTCCAGGCGTGCTCCTTCAGCCACTCGGACACCTCACCAAATTTTGTGGTTACAGCAAGGATTATTCACTGCAACGGGGCGCTACTATAGGGAGAAGGCGGAGTTCGGTCAAGTATAAATTCATGTTCTTGAGCTATTTGGTTAAGCTATCAGCAAATTGTCGTTTATGTCTGCGGATAGAATCAGGTAGATTAGGGGAGGACAACAGGTTTACCCTCTGATTCAGCAAATCTTTTATCTTCTGGAGCTGCCATGAATATTCTCTTTTATCATCCTTATAATGATGCCAAACCCTATCTGGAAGGCATTCCTGCCCGTCTACCTGGTGCAAAAATTAGAGTATGGCAACCGGGGGACGATCAACCGGCAGATTACGCTATTGTCTGGTTACCACCCTATGAAATGCTGGCGGGACGGAAAGATTTAAAAGCCGTTTTCAGCTTAGGAGCCGGAGTTGATGCCATCGTTGCTCAATTGAGAGAGCGTCCTGAGATGCTGGCGCCAGGTGTTCCATTGGTTCGACTGGAAGATGCAGGCATGGCAAGCCAGATGGAAGAGTATGCCAGCGCAGCCGTATTACGCTATTTCCGCCGTCTGGATGATTATCAACGACTGCAACAGCAAAGTCGCTGGCAGTTTCTGGAACCCCATACCTATGAGAATTTCACCATTGGCGTAATGGGGTTAGGCATTTTAGGTGCCAGTGTGGCGCAGCGACTGTCATCCTTTGGTTTTTCGGTACGCGGTTGGAGCAGAAGCAAAAAGCAAATTGATGGTGTAACCACATACAGTGCCGAACAGTTGCCTGAATTTCTCAATCAAACTCGTTTGATAGTGAATTTATTACCCAGAACGCCAGATACTCAAGGTATACTGAATAAAGCGTTGTTTGACCAACTGCAGAAAGGGGCATATCTAATCAATATTGCCCGTGGCGCACATTTGGTTGAGGCGGATTTATTAGAGGCATTGGATAGCGGGCAGCTAAAAGCTGCAACGCTGGATGTTTTTGCCTCCGAGCCACTATCCAGACAACATGTGTTCTGGCAGCGTACGGAAATTACCATAACGCCACATATTTCAGCCATTACACAGCCACAAACTACCATGGACCAAATTTGCAGCCGGTTGCTGGCCTTTCAGGCCGGGGAGCCAATCAGCGGTATTGTTGATATTATTAAAGGATATTGATCCATAACCAAACGGGAAATGGATTAGAAACGTTTTACAAGCACAGTAATAAAGAAGGAAGTTTGTTATGTACCCGGTTGATTTACACGCCCATACCGTAGCCAGTACTCATGCCTATAGCACAATAAGTGACTATTTTGCCATTGCCAAACAGAAAGGTATCAAGCTGTTTGCTATCACTGACCACGGGCCAGATATGGCAGATGCACCGCATCGCTGGCATTTTATGAATATGGCTGTGGTTCCTCGCATGGTGGACGGTGTTGGGATTCTGTATGGCATTGAGGCGAATATCAAAAATCTGCAGGGCGAAACCGACTGTGATGAGCAGATGGATAAACAGTTAGATCTGATTATCGCCGGGTTTCATGAACCGGTACTACAGCCCATGAGTCGCGAAGAAAATACACAGGCGATGATAGCGACCATTGCCAGCGGTAAGGTACATATCATTAGTCATCCGGGTAACCCAAGATACCCTATCGATATTACGGCGGTGGCTCAGGCTGCGGCTAAACATAATGTGGCGTTGGAAATTAACAACTCTTCATTTATCCATTCCCGTTTAGGCAGTGAAAAAAATTGTATTGAAGTGGCAAAAGCCATTCGTGATGCCGGAGGCTGGGTAGCGCTGGGTTCTGATTCCCATGTGGCGTTCTCTCTGGGTGGTTTTGAACATTCTCTCAAAGTATTGAAGGACATTGAATTTCCGGAGGAGAGAATTCTCAACGTAACGCCACGTAGATTGTTAAACTTCCTTGAATCACATGGTAAAAAGCCAATTCCTGAGTTAGCTTCGCTTTAAGTCCACAGGGTGATTTTTTCTCTGAGCGGTTAAACGAAATTCATTAATATTTAAGGATAAATATCTATGTCATTAATTACCTCCGGTCGTTTCCAAACTACGGTACTGGGAGCCGCCGTGGCACTGGCTTGTTCCATATCCGCTCAGGCTAATACTCTCACAGAAAAAATGACGTTAGATAACGTTACGGTGTTTATTCGCGGTGCCGAGCTGTTTAACAGCGGCAAAGTAACCTTGCCTGCCGGCGAGAGTGAAGTGATATTCACCAATATTGCTACCGGTCTGAATGAACAAAGCCTGATGGTTGAAGCGGATAACGGTGTGGTGGTTCAGTCATCAGGAGTACGGCGAGATTTTCTCAGTGAAAACGTTTCACCAGAAGTGGAATCGCTGAAAAAACAAATTGAAGCGGAAGTGCGCGAACAGAGCAAACTGAACGTACAGCGCGAAGTGATTCAGGCTCAACTGGCCGTACTGGAAAGCAATCGCGCGCTGGGCAGTGAAAAAGAAGGAACTTCGGTTGAACAAGTAAGCCAAATGCTACAGTTGGTTAATGGCAAAATGAATGAACTCTTGATGAGTGATATTGACCTCAGAGAGAAGTTGGTCGAAGTCGAAAAAAATATTAATAAACTGAACAATCAACTGGAAGAAGCCCAACAGAAAAGCGCTCAGGCAGTTAATCAGGTGGTGGTTAAGTTTTATGCACCTAAAGCGGCATCCAGTAACATTAAACTTTCCTATGTGATTAGCTCAGCGGGCTGGGTTCCTACCTATGATATTCGGGTTGATAGCATTACTGAACCGGTGAAGCTGGGCTATAAGGCTAATGTCTTCCAGAATAGCGGCATTAACTGGGATAAAGTTAATCTGACTCTTTCTACCGGTAATCCAAGCGAAGGCGCTCAGGCACCGCGGTTATCTCCGTGGTATGTTGATCTGTATCGACAGCCAATTCTGTCGTCGAAAAGTGCCCGGTATGATAGAGAGGCGTCTGTGCCAATGGCGGCGCCAGCTCCCGTAATGGAAATGCAGGAAGACAGGGTAGTTCAGGCAGAGATGGCTGCTGCTGAGAGAAGAGCTAAGACATCCAAGCCACTGTCTGACTATGTGGTTACCGATGTTGGCGGTGTGAATACTCGTTTTAGTATCGCTTTACCGTATAATATTGCCGCTGATGGCAAAGGACATTCAGTGTTGATTAAACAGGTGGATGTTCAGGGGGACTATCGCTATGTGGTAGTACCTAAACTGGAGCCGGATGCGTTCTTACAGGTACAGTTAAAAGATTGGGAAAAACTGAACCTGCTGCCAGGAAAATCCAATATCTTCTTTGAAGGCTCGTTTGTAGGGCAGGGATATATTGATATTCGCAGAGTTAAAGAGACGTTGGATCTCTCTTTAGGCCGGGATAAGAAGATCGTAGTCACGCGGGAAAATGAAAAGCAGGTAACCGGAAAAGCTGAGTTCTTTGGTAACTCTGTCAGCCAGCAATACACCTACACACTGGATATTAAGAATACCCGGAAAGAACCGGTGAAACTGGTGGTGCAAGATCAGGTTCCCGTCAGTAAAGATGCTTCCGTTACCGTTGAAGGGCTGAAATATGATGGCGCAACCTTCGATAAAAATACCGGCGAGGTGCAGTGGTCACTGGATCTGACGCCAAATGAATTACGTAAACGGGGCTTGTCTTATACGGTGAAATATCCAAAAGATCAGCAAGTTATTGGTTTGTAATTATCGCTTTTTTACTTAAGTTAACAGGTCAATTTGATGAATGAGTTTTCTGTAGTCTGCCGTATTCTGGGTTCACTGTTCTATCGCAGTTCTCAGGATCCGGTTCTGGATCCGTTGTTTGCGCTTGTAGCGGACGGCAAGTTGAAACAACACTGGCCGCTGGAGCAAGACGATCTGCTGGACCGTATGGGACAGGGACTGGATCGTAAGGTTCTGGAAGCTGACTATCAGGCAATGTTCGCCGCAGAGGGTAGCGTTTCGCCATATGCTTCTGATTACGAAGATGGTGCAGAAGAAGCGGCCACTCGCGCTTTTCTGACTCAATGCGGTATGCCATTAACCGAAGCGCCAGCCGATCATTTTGGCCTGCTGCTATTGGCAGCCTCATGGATTGAAGATAATGCTCTGGAGTTTGATGAAGTTCAGGCTCAACTGGCACTGTTTGATGACTATTTGCTGCCGTGGTGTGGGCGTTTTCTGGGTAAAGTTGAAGCACATGCTACAACCGGTTTTTACCGCACCTTATCGATGGTGACGCGAGAAGCGCTGCAGGCAATGCGTGATGAGCTGGCTGAAGTTTCCTCTGATGAAGGGAATGAATAAGATGGAAACTGCTATTAACAATGATGAATCAGAACTGGCACCTTCAGTGTTTGCCCATCTGTCATTAGCCCGTTATCCGGAGTTTGATACCGCCAGCAGCCTGCAGGCCTGGGATGCCGCGGACGAGTATTTAATTAATACCGTTGATAAGCAAAAACTGGCGCAAGGCCCCGTGCTTCTGCTGAATGATACTTTTGGTGCTTTAGCCTGTGAATTGCATCAATATCATCCGGTAAGCTATGGCGATTCCTACGTGAGTCAGTTGGCAACGCTACGTAATTTGCAGCTAAATAACCTGTCAGCCGACAACGTTAGTTTTATTGATAGCGTAACGCCGTTATCAGCTAAACCTGCGGTAGTGTTGATTAAAGTACCTAAAGCGCTGGCTCTACTGGAACAACAACTGTATGCACTGCGGGAAGTGGTAGGGGAAGATACGCAAATTATTGCCGCAGGAAAAACCCGTGATATTCATACCTCTACGCTGCAACTGTTTGAGAGGGTGCTTGGCCCAACCCATACCAGTCTGGCATGGAAAAAGGCGCGTCTGATTTTCTGCCAGTTTAATCAGCCGGATGTCGCCCCTTTTAATGAATTAGTCAGTTGGCCTCTGGATGGAACAGACTATCTTATTCATAACTATCCAAATGTGTTTTCCCGTACCTCTCTGGATATTGGTGCCCGTTTCTTTTCTGAACATCTGCCGTCCGGTTTAACTGGCACTTTGGTGGATTTAGGCTGTGGTAACGGCGTTCTGGGGCTTGGTTTACTGGAACAGAACCCGGAAGCTGAAGTGATTTTCCGCGATGAATCTTTTATGGCGGTGGAATCGAGCCGGTTAAACGTAGAAAAAAACCGACCGCAGGATATTGATCGCTGCTTCTTTGAAGCGGACCACTCGCTGGCCAATGTTGAACGTAACAGTTTGCAAGGGATCGTATGTAATCCGCCGTTTCATCAGCATCACTCGGTAACGGACTACATTGCCTGGCAGATGTTTAATGATGCCAAACGTTGTCTGGCGATTGGTGGTGAGCTGCGTATTATTGGCAATCGTCATCTGGGATATCACCAAAAGCTGAAGCGCCTGTTTGGCAACTGTGAATTGCTGGCATCCAATAAGAAGTTTGTTATTTTGCGTTCGGTAAAGGCACCAAGAAAGAGCCGCCAGAGCTGAATTGAAGAATAATAAAAAGGCGCATCGAATTTTCCGGATGCGCCTTTTTTAATGCAATTAATTGATTATTTAATAAAGTCGAAAACTAGTTTGCCTTCTTCTACTTTAATGCCTTTCGCCAGTTTTTGTGCCGTTGCCTCTAATGCACTGTTAGCTGGATTCAGAACATAGACCGGTTGGTCATTGAAATAGAGTTGCAGTGCGCTATTCAGTAATGGAATAAAGGTTTTCACATTTTTCACTGCGCCCTGAGTGGTTTTCAGGTCATAGTCTGCCAGTTCCAGATCTTTCAGATAAACGGCGCCTTTTACCGGATCAAAGTCCGGACGCGCATTGATAGTTAGCTGAAGATTGGCATCCTGATTACCCAAAATAGATGAAATAGCGAACACGGCATTACCGGTTAACGTCACCTTATTTGGCGTATCGCGACCAATTTTAGCATTCAGATTATTCAGGGATAGATCGGCATTAACCAGACCGCTCAGGTTAAAGCTGCGCGATGCTTTATCAGTATGGGTGGATAAATATTTATTAATCGATTGCTCGCTTAAAGCATATTGAGAAACCTGATTACAACCAAACAGCAGTCCAATAACCAGCACGGCACAAACGCGGGAAAAAATTCTAAACATACTTACCCTTATATAATCCATCAGATAGTCCATTTCGCTATAGAGTAGCAATTACTTTATAGACAGAGCAAACCTAATTCCGTTCACAATATTTTATGAAGCCATGGCTTTGGTGTTCATACTCCCGGGGAGAATTGACGATGCAGCGCCAACGCAGTAATTATTCCGACAACCCCTAAAAGTAACCAGGGAATTTCAGGCAGGTTCATCTCATGCCCAATATCATAAAGCCACCCGCCGCCGGTATAGCCAATAGCGCCACCGAATGCTAAACCTAATTTACTAAATCCCATGTAACTGGCACGTGCATGAGGATTTGACAGCGAGGCACTTAAGGTTTCGCGCGCCGGTTCGGCAATAATCAGACCGAGATAGAAAAAGAAGATCAGAGCTAAAATACCGGAAAGGGAGTGTACAAATCCTAACGGCATCAGACTAAAGGTCATTAACAGTAAACCCACCATCAAACGCTGATCGAGGCGGAAATACTTCTCGCTCCAGCGGGCAATGGGATAGAGCAGGGAGAGAGAGAGAATTGCCTGAATCAGGTACATCCAGCGAATCGTTTCGGGTGCACCGGAAACTTCATTTACCAGTAAAGGCAGCATTAACATCACTTGAATGGATAATACATAATAACCGGTAAGGGTTAATACATAGCGACGGAAGTAGCTATCCTTCACTGCGGCTTTAATTCCATTCATGATAGGAGCACGAACCGAAGTGGAAACCCGATAGGCCGGTAATACAAAGGCGTTTAACGCGGCGGCCAGTACGAAGAATGCAGCACCAAACCAACAAACCCAGTGAAAGTCATAACGTAGTAACCAACTGCCTAATAGTGCGCCAATCACCACGCCGGCACTGTCCTGCATCATTAACAGCGAATAGAAACGACCGCGTTCATGGGGGCGAGTTAATTTAATGACTAACGCCACGCGTGGTGGGTCAAACAGTGTGCCGCCAAAAGCCGAAAGGGCACAGGAAAAAATCAGGATCCAGGGCTGATCTGCTAATGCCATGGTTGCAAAGCCTGCGGCGCGTAACAGCATACCGGTAACGATCAGCGGCTTGGCTCCAAAACGGTCTGCCAGTGCGCCACCAAAAATGCCTAACCCCTGTTGCAGAAACTGACGCAGCCCTAAAGCCAAACCGACCACTAATGCGGCCCAGCCAAGTTGATCAACAAATCGAATTGAAATTAGCGGGAAAACGACGAAAAAACCAAGAACAACTAGCAGGTTATCTAATAATAGAAAATACTTACCTAAGCTTCTGACTCGCGATACCCGAGGCATAATTTCACCGTCAGCGAAAAAATAAATAAAAAGGGGGGAATTCTGTCGCTATTTTGAACTTTATTACTGAATAACGATACCAATTTAGTACACTATCTTTGTCATTTAATGCTGTATTTTCATTTTTTATAAGGGGTCCCGGATGTTTGGCTATCGTTCGAATGTTCCTAAGGTATCATTAACGACGGATCGCCTGAGCGTGCGTCTTGCCTGCGAACGTGATGCCTACCGGCTTGCAGACTATTATACCGAGAATAGAGAGTTCCTGAAGCCATGGGAACCCGTGCGTGACCAGAGTTATTGTTATCCTTCTGGCTGGCAGGTGCGTTTAAATCTGATTAATGAGTTGCATAAGCAGGGCAATGCTTATTATTTCTTGTTACTCGATCCCGATGAAAAAGAGGTCAGAGGCGTTGCAAATTTTAGCAATGTCATCCGGGGAGATTTTCATGCCTGTATTCTGGGCTATTCCCTTGGGCAAAAATGGGAAGGTCAGGGATTAATGTATGAAGCGCTACAGCCAGCATTACGCTATATGCTTAACCAGCAGCGAATGCACCGAATAATGGCAAACTATATGCCCCATAATCAGCGCAGTGGAAATTTATTATTACGATTAGGTTTTGAGCGTGAAGGGTATGCTAAACAGTATCTGCGAATTGATGGAAACTGGCAGGATCACGTGATGATGGCCCTGACAAACCTTAACTGGAAACCGGCGATTTAAGGAGTCGATAGATGAAGTATCAATTAACGGATAGTGAAGCCCGGGTTATCGGCAGTATGCTGGAAAAAGAGGTGACGACACCAGACCAGTACCCATTATCACTAAATAGCTTAATGACCGCCTGTAATCAGAAAACCAGCCGTGAACCCGTCATGGATTTAAGTGAGTTGGACGTGCAGGAAACGTTGGATAGCCTGCAAAAAAAGTATCTGGTACGTACTGCCAGCGGAATTGGTGGCCGGGTTGCTAAATATGTTCATCGTTTTTGTAATACCGAGTTTGGTGATTTTAAACTGTCACCGGCCGAGTTGGCCGTCGTTTGTTTGCTGCTATTGCGCGGTCCTCAAACTCCGGGTGAACTGAGAACGCGTTCCAATCGACTGTATGAATTCTCGGATATCAGTGAGGTTGAACAGGTACTGGAAGGATTGTCCAATCGGGAAGATGGTCCCTATGTTGTTAAGCTGGCGCGGGAACCGGGTAGAAGAGAGAGTCGTTATGCTCATCTATTTTGCGGGCCAGTAGATGCCGCTTCTTTTAGTTCAGCAAGTTCAACGTCAGACAATAGAGTGTCAGAAACCTCTGAAGAGTTAAGTGAACGGGTACAACAGTTAGAGACAGAGGTTGCCTTACTGAAGCAGCAATTGGCTGAACTAAACGAAAAGTTTGAGATTTTAGTTGGTTAATCAGTGACATTGTCACAAAAAATAAAATCAATTTAAATCAACTAATTAATTAAATATATTCAACCTGAATTGTTGCTGACTCGGTGCGATTCAGGGTGAAAATCACATTTTTATACGCTTTTAGATTGGTGATTCAACGGACTAACCGTACACTACGCCTCAGTCAGCCATCGCACAGACAGCGATGCCATTAATAAGAATCGTTTAATTACATGAATTTATTAAAATCACTTGCCGCGGTCAGCTCAATGACCATGGTGTCACGGATTCTGGGATTTGCCCGTGATGCGATTGTGGCGCGGGCGTTTGGTGCCGGAATGGCAACGGATGCCTTTTTTGTCGCTTTTAAGTTACCTAATTTGCTACGACGTATTTTTGCCGAAGGGGCATTCTCTCAGGCATTTGTTCCTATTCTGGCTGAATATAAAACCCAACAGGGGGAAGAGGCGACCAGAACCTTTATTGCCTATGTATCTGGTCTGCTAACGTTGGTATTAGCACTGGTGACTTTTCTGGGTATTGTTGCCGCCCCTTGGGTTATTTGGGTTACTGCACCGGGATTTACCGATGAGCCGGATAAGTTTGCTCTAACAACTCAACTGTTACAGGTTACCTTCCCCTATATTTTGCTGATATCGCTAGCCTCGCTGGCTGGCGCGATTCTTAATACCTGGAATCGTTTTTCGGTACCGGCATTTGCTCCCACGTTGTTAAACGTGAGTATGATTGGTTTTGCTTTATTTGGTGCGCCTTACTTTGACCCGCCGATTATGGCACTGGCTTGGGCGGTGGTGGTTGGGGGAATTCTTCAACTGCTCTATCAGTTGCCACATTTGAAAAAGATTGGCATGTTGGTTTTACCGCGCCTCAATTTGCGAGACAGTGGCGTTTGGCGTGTTATGAGGCAAATGGGGCCTGCAATTCTCGGCGTATCGGTGAGTCAAATCTCACTGATCATTAATACTATTTTTGCTTCATTTCTGGCGTCGGGGTCTGTGTCCTGGATGTATTATGCCGACCGCTTAATGGAGCTGCCGTCAGGGGTATTAGGGGTTGCGTTAGGGACTATCTTATTACCTTCATTAGCCAAAAGTTTCTCCAGCGGGAATGCTGAAGAGTACTCCAGCTTGATGGACTGGGGATTAAGACTCTGCTTTTTACTGGCTTTACCTTGTTCAGTCGCGTTGGGAGTTATCTCTGAGCCATTGATCAAATCGCTGTTTCAGTATGGTCAATTTAGCGCCCACGATGCGATGATGACTCGCCAGGCGTTGATTGCCTATTCGGTCGGACTGATGGGGTTAATTTTGGTTAAAGTTCTGGCTCCGGGCTTTTATTCCCGTCAGGATATTAAAACACCGGTCAGAATTGCTATTGTTACGCTGATTGCCACCCAACTGATGAACCTGGCGTTCATTGGTCCGTTTAAACATGCAGGTCTGGCGCTGTCGATTGGTGTTGCTGCCTGTCTCAATGCCGGTTTGTTGTTTTGGCAGTTGAAAAAACGTAAATATTTTCAGCCCAAAAGCGGTTGGGGTATCTTCTTTGTTAAATTGATCATTGCCCTTATAGTCATGACTGCGGCGTTAATTGGCATGGTGTATATTATGCCTGCGTGGGATATCGGTAGTATGCTGATGCGCATATTACGTTTGTTACTGGTGGTAGCCGTTGGAGTCGTAGCTTATTTCGGCACACTGGGATTATTAGGTTTTCGCATCAGGGATTTTGCCCGTCGGATAGCGTAGGTTAAATTGTTGCCGGAAGCGATTTCATCGCGACTAAAAACAGAAACTGAATCTAATAATAAAGGCGCCGATGGCGCCTTTATTGTCATCATGAGAACAGCATTACATCCGCTCAACCGTTTGGATACCTAGGGTATCCAGACCCAACTTCAACGTACGGGCAGTAAGCGCGGCTAATTTCAGACGGCTCTGACGAGTGCTTTCGTCATCAGCATTCAGAATTGGGCAGTTTTCATAGAAACCGGAGAACAGGCCAGCGACATCGTACAGGTAAGCACACATCACATGCGGTGTACCTTCTCGGGCTACGGTGTAGAGCGTTTCTTCAAATTGCATCAGACGAGTAGCCAGAGCTTTTTCACGCTCATCAACAATTTTCAGTGCACTTGTTAACGTGCTTTCATCAATGCCAGCGCGTTTAAAAATAGAGGCCACGCGAGTATAGGCATACTGCATATAAGGTGCGGTGTTGCCTTCTAACGCTAACATGATATCCCAATCGAACACATAATCAGTGGTACGATTTTTAGATAAATCAGAGTATTTAACGGCACCAATACCTACAGCGTTAATCACATCTTTCAGTTCATCTGCTGTCATGTCCGGATTCTTTTCAAGAATCAGGTTATGCAGCTTAGCGTCGGCATTCTCAATGGCTTCATCCAGCAAATCGGATAGCTTAATGGTGCCGCCAGAACGAGTTTTAAACGGTTTGCCATCTTTACCTAGCATCATGCCAAACATATGGTGTTCCAGCGTCACGCTGTCAGGGATATAGCCAGCCTTACGTACGATGGTCCATGCCTGCATCAGATGTTGATGCTGACGAGAGTCAATGTAATAAAGAATACGTTCAGCACCTAAGGTTTCATAGCGGTATTTAGCACAGGCAATATCGGTTGTGGTATACAGGAAGCCACCGTCATTCTTCTGGACGATAACTCCCATAGGTTCACCTTCTTTATTCTTGAATTCATCAAGATAAACCACCGTTGCCCCGTCACTTTCAACCGCCAGACCTTTGGCCTTAAGGTCGGCCACAATACCGGGCAACATCGCGTTATAGATACTTTCGCCCATAATGTCGCCAACGGTTAAGGTCACATTCAGACGCTGGTAGGTAAGGATATTTTGGTGCATGGTTACGTCAACCAGCTTACGCCACATGGAACGGCAGTATTCGTCACCACCTTGCAGCTTCACCACATATTCACGGGCACGTTCAGCGAAAACCGGATCGGAATCATAATGCTGCTTGGCGGTACGATAGAAGGCTTCAAGATCGGATAGTGTCATATTATCCGCATTCTCATTTTCCATCTTTTCCAGATAGGCAATCAGCATACCAAACTGGGTTCCCCAATCGCCCACGTGGTTAGCTCGGATAACGTTATGGCCCAGAAACTCTAACGTACGAACAACGGCATCACCAATGATGGTTGAACGCAAATGACCCACATGCATTTCTTTGGCAACGTTTGGTGCGGAATAGTCAACTACGATGGTTTGTTTATGAGCTGGGGTGACATTTAACTTATCGTCTTGTAATGCCAGTTCCACCTTGGAGGCCAGCCACTCAGGATCCAGAAAGATATTAATAAATCCTGGCCCCGCAATTTCGATTTTACTGGCGATGGGGGAGAGATCCAGATGGGTTAATACCTGCTCAGCCAATTGACGAGGAGGAAGACCGAGCTTTTTCGCTACGGCCATAATGCCATTGGCTTGATAATCACCAAACTGTGCTTTGGCAGACTGACGCACTTGAGCTTCACAATCTGCAGGCGCGCCAGCAGCAATGAGTGCCTGGGTAATTTTATCTGATAAAAGAGCCTGTATATTCACCGGATTACCTTATTACGACTTGTTATATAATTCTGCGAAAAACAGCAGCAAGCTATGGGCGTCGTCATGACATTTGAATCGACGCAGGCTTACCGCTTTCTAAAGAAAACCGGTGAATAATACCCGATCTTATGGATTACGTCAGCTTTAGTGCAGGGGGAGGAGTACGATATTAAAACGTTTCTTTGACCAAAAGGTATTCAGATAGCGCAATATACAAGAACAGGCATCAAATAGTCAGAAGTTGACAGGGTTAACGTGACGGTAAGATTAATTGTTGGTGGTTTTGTACTGTTGGGCGATATCCAGCTCTTTGTTGTCTATTTCAGCATCATCTTTGGAAGAGAACATACATAGGAATATGTTTATAGCGATAGATAGGAATACCATAATTAAGAATGGGATACATAAGAACAATGTGTTCATTAAAGAGAGGGAGACACCATTGATATAAACAAGATAATAGAAGAATTTTACTACTGAGATAATGGGCAATACACACCAAAAGACAAAGAATATAATATTCAGTGTTTTATTGAGTAGCAGAGCGGTGTTGTTATTTTGATTAGACTTAAGCTCAGAGATCATGCGGACTGGTTTTTTTGAACATTCGGCCAGTTGACTCTCTAACTGACTAACATGGCGATACCAGCTCTTATGCCAGTAATTATTATTCACCGTAACCCGGTACCAGGCGTGAGAAATCGTAATACCCATAATCGAAATCACCATTTCGATAAAGTAGGTGATTAACGTGGAGGTACTGAAAAATACAATGCCAAAAAACAATGTAATGACGGCGCCCATAGCAAGAAAAAGCATACTGCGCTGCCAGTAAGACTGAGCTTCAGCTTTTTTCAAATTATGTGCGTGCTTGAGTGACATTCTTGTCAAGTGACATAAATCATTGCACACATGTGCGTCCTCGGATTTATGCACTGTATCTTTATTTAAGTGCATGTTCATCTATCATCCATTATAGATATACTCCTTACAGCTTACCTGAACAGGCGTTAAGACTCAATGGTCAATACAAAACGCCTGCGTGAATAACACATATCTACGGTTTGGATTTTAACAGTTTATTACATGCCTATTTTACCATTAAATGGGGATTAAATTGTATTGTTTCTTAGGTTTAAGCGACAATATTCTTTAGTGGGGGTACTTTATCATGTGATTATATATTAATTGTATAATAATCTTGGTTATTGTGTCGCAGAATGCATTAACGCTAACTTAATGTGTTGTTTTTATTCGATTATGATACCTTAAATAGATTATTAGCATGATGGAGTGGGAATGTCAGGATGACTTATCGCGCTATACGAACCGGCTGATAAGCCAGAAGACAGCGGCATTTTTAGAGGGCAGTTGAACATAAGAAAGCGTTTGATGTTTTCGGCGATACGGACGATAACTGAAACAGTTCGTTATATCACTAAAGATGAGCTTCTATTGTAAGATTAATTCTGCATTTTTTATATTCCTTTCGATGATTTGTTAATCAAAATTTAGCTTGATTATTCAACTGACTGTTTATGTGTAAATTTGATATAACAAACAAACATATATAAATGCATCTCTGAAATAGCGCTTAAAATATAGCCGACACTGTACTTTGGGTATTGTCTGATTACCTGAATATTGAAATAGCCAAAGAATAATTTAACGATAAGCGGAGAGATGGCAGGGCAGCGTTAGTTCATTACTTATAAAGAATGCGTGTAGAAATTACACTGATTTTATTTGGTTTATTATATCGTTATAAACGCTATAATAGGCAATAACAAAGGCTATCAGGAACGCACCATTTATGAAGTTTTATCATGAGATTACCAGTGACGGGCTTAATACTGATATATGCTATAGCGTCGTTATTCTCGGCACGCCATTAAGAGCCTCCAGACGTATTCGCCATCCAGCTTCACGAATTAAGCAAGAGCAGGCGAAGAAAGCACTCAGACGCTCTTTGTGTAAAACCAGAAAATTTATCCGTATGCATCAACTATCAGAAGAAGCCTGGTCTGCTTTTTGTGACAGATAAGGTTATACCCGATAATTATCTGGTCATTGTCGGGTTAGTGTTTCCAGTTGTTCAATAACTTCTCTAAAGGTATTAAAGGGCTGTTCGGTTAATAAACTAAACCGACGGTGGTGAATTTTCGCCAGCAGATATTTTGACCCTTTTCCATAAACGACGAATCCATCCGATATATCGGCCTCAAAGCTAATATTGCCATGAAACACCGTGACAATGTGGCCGTTAACTTCCAATCTGTTCATATTGACTCCAATCCTTGTCATCACTTTTGGTTAAAGCGGTAATTATTAGAAAAAAGTTAAACCCATATGTGTAAAGACGATTGATTCAATGTTGAGCTATCGTTCCGGGCTAACACGCCTGTGAAAGAGAAAACAAGCGAAGAGAATTTTAATGAGTCATTTGGCCCGATAAATATATAAAGAATAATCTTTATATATCAAATAATTAAACTTTCCATTTAATAGGTAATAAAGGTTATTCTGTTGAAATCACATGCAAAAATAGAAATTTGAACAGATAACAACTATCATTAACGGGTAGCAACATAAAGGAAAAAGCTATTCAGTTAATTAACCGAATGACGGGAGAGTATGAATAGCTAGTCTGACAGGAATGGATTTTTTTTGGAGGTGAATAATGGGTTTTATTGCTTGGATCGTATTAGGTTTAATTGTCGGTATTCTGGCTAAATGGATCATGCCTGGTAAAGATGGCGGTGGATTTATCGTAACCGTTATTCTGGGTATTGTTGGTGCATTAGTTGGGGGATATATCAGTTCCTTCTTCGGCTTCGGCACGGTAGATGGTTTCAATATCGGAAGCCTGGTTATTGCTGTTCTTGGTGCACTACTGGTTCTGTTTATCTATCGCAAAATCAAGAGCTAATGAGTTAGTCACTTGATGATCTCAGCCGCTAATTTAGCGGCTGATGTTTTTTCTGGTGTTGTATTATTACTGAGTCTTAGCGGAATATTAAGCAGTGGCTTTAAAGGCGTGTAACCGATTCATTGCTTTAGTAATATTTTCTTTAATCAAAATATCGGTACAGCGTACCGCTTCATCAATAGCTTCATCTATCATCTTTTGTTCAGAAGCCGGTGGTTTACCCAAAACAAATCCCGTAACTTTATTTTTGTCCCCCGGATGACCAATACCAATTCTTAATCGATAAAAGTTAGGGTTATTGCCCAGCTTATTTGCGATATCCTTTAAACCGTTGTGACCTCCATTACCACCACCCAATTTTAATTTAGCCACGCCAGGGGGGAGGTCGAGTTCGTCATGAGCCACCAGAATTTCATCGGGTGAGATTCGAAAGAAATTGGCCATGGTCAGCACAGCTTTTCCACTTAAATTCATAAAGGTGGTAGGAACCAACAGTCTGATATCGTTACCTGCGATATTCAGGCGAGCGGTGTAGCCAAAGAATTTCGTCTCTTCTTTTAACGGCTGATTATTGCGCTCAGCTAACAGATCAACAAACCAGGCACCGGCATTGTGGCGAGTTTGAGCATATTCCGCTCCCGGGTTAGCTAAACCAACGATTAATTTAATACTACTCACAGTCAATTCCTACAAAACAGTATGATGGTATTGGGATGACAAAATTATAAGCGAGGTAGTTTACCCTTAGTCCTGCGAATTACAAAATCACTACCAGATTGCCCGCTTGAAGCGCTGTGCCTATCGACAAAGCGTTGTTATTGCAGTAGCACAAATTGCTAAACTTGCTATCTAATGAATTGTAAGCAAATTGTAAGGATTAATGGCCAAGCTGTGATCGTAGCCACACAAATAATGTATTTACGTGTCTATACTCATAGTGAAAGTAAGGTTAAGTCACTTCAGCAAGCTTTTGGTGGAGGGTACTATGAAACGCAGAAACGCAGTTTTACTCGGCAATATCCTAATGGGACTAGGTCTGGTTTCAATGATTGGTGGCGTAGGCCTGACCATCGTTGGCCATCTGAAGGATATGGTACTTTTACCGGGAGATCTAGCCCATATACCGATCATGGGAATTTTCCTTGGCGCCTTAGTGTGGTTGGTTGGAGCTCGTATTGGTGGGCGTGACCGGGTTGCAGATCGCTATTGGTGGATCAAACACAGCGACAACGGTGCTCGCAGATGCGGATATCGCCATAAACATCTGTAGTTAATCCTTTGGTTAAATTAGCCAAACGTTGAACGGTAAGGCATTGTCATTATTTATTAACCCATATAGGCATACACATCATGGTGCTTATCAATTGAAAAGCCCGCTATTCAGTAGTGAATAACGGGCTTTTTTCATTAGACAGTTTTTGCCAGTGTTTAGGAATTAATGCTCAAACATGGCAGAAATTGACTCTTCGTTACTGATGCGGCGAATAGCCTCAGCCAGCATGCCAGAAAGCGTTAACGTACGAACTTTATTAATCGCTTTAATTTCAGCAGACAGCGGAATGGTGTCACAAACCACCACTTCATCAATCACGGAGTTTTTGATGTTATCGACGGCATTACCTGAGAAGATCGGGTGAGTCGCGTAAGCAAATACACGTTTAGCGCCACGCTCTTTCAGTGCTTCAGCCGCTTTACACAGGGTGCCACCGGTATCAATCATGTCGTCAACTAAAACGCAGTCGCGACCGTTAACATCACCAATAATATGCATTACCTGAGAAACGTTAGCGCGCGGGCGACGTTTATCGATAATAGCCATATCAGTATCGTTAAGCAGTTTAGCGATAGCGCGGGCACGAACAACACCACCAATGTCTGGAGAAACAACAATTGGGCTTTCCAGATTTTGTTGCAACATGTCTTCTAACAGGATTGGGCTACCGAATACGTTATCAACCGGTACATCGAAGAACCCTTGAATCTGTTCAGCATGTAAATCTACGGTTAATACACGGTCAACACCAACGCTGGAAAGAAAGTCAGCAACAACTTTAGCAGTGATTGGTACACGGGCTGAACGTACACGACGATCCTGACGGGCATAACCAAAGTAAGGAATTACCGCGGTAATACGACCAGCAGAAGCGCGACGCAGGGCATCAACCATCACGACTAATTCCATTAAATTGTCATTGGTTGGTGCACAGGTGGATTGGATAATAAAGATATCGCCACCGCGTACGTTTTCATTAATTTGAACACTCACTTCACCGTCACTAAAACGGCCTACAGCGGCGTCACCAAGAGATGTATAAAGACGATTGGCTACACGTTGTGCTAGTTCCGGCGTAGCGTTACCAGCAAAGAGCTTCATGTCAGGCACGAGAAGAACCTCAGGCTTGCATCCAGATAAGATATCATCGCGGGCAGGGATAGAGCTGACCCATTGATGATATACGGAAATAGAGACCACAAAATGCTGTAAACAGGGCTGACTCCAGAATAGCTTTGGTTACAACATTTAAAGTAGTGCTCATTCTTGCCTTGAGAGTACAGCTTGCAACGGTGAGGTATTGACACCTTGCGCAACAAAACCATGTAACCACTCAGGGGCTTGTTTTAACACGTCAACAGCCGCCGCCTGCGTATCGAATTCCGAAAATACACAAGCACCTGTTCCCGTTAAACGTGATGGGGCATATTCTAACAGCCAAGAAATGAGCTGTTCAACCTCGGGGAACCTTTTTCTTGCGATTGGTTCACAATCATTTAAAAAAGGTGAGGCTAAAAGGGTGGTAAGAGTACGTTTTGGCGTATTTCTAACCAGCTCCTGATCGTTAAAGATAAAGGGTGTGGGAATATGTATACCCGGATGAGCAACTAAATACCATTTTTCTTTTGGTTGAGCAGGTTGTAATTTTTCACCAACGCCTTCAGCAAAAGCCGCATATCCATAAATAAATACCGGAACATCAGCACCGAGAGTTAATCCAATTTTGCACAATTGTTCTGTTGTCAGTCCGCATTTCCACAAGTGATTGAGGGCGACCAGTACCGTTGCTGCATTAGAGGAACCGCCGCCAAGACCACCGCCCATGGGCAAAATTTTGCTAATGGAAATATCGGCGCCAACCTGACAGTTACTGAACTGTTGTAACATTCGGGCTGCACGTATAATTAAGTTTTGCTCATCAGGAACGCCATCAATTGGCGTTAACAATACAATTTGCTCATCCTGACGTGGTGCGAAATTAAGCGTATCGCCATAATCAAGAAACTGAAACAGTGTTTGTAAATCGTGATAGCCGTCAGGGCGACGGCCATTAATATACAAAAACAAATTCAGTTTGGCGGGTGAAGGCCAGTCAACCATCATTGCAGTGTCCAGTTGTCCATCTTCAGCTTAATACGTTCTTCATCATGGGATATTTCCAGACGGCTCGGTAGTGCGGGTTGAACGTCCTGATTATAAGCCTGGTAATCAACGGTCCAGGTTTGTCCGTTTTGCTCCAGGGTTACTTTATGCAGACGAGCTTCTGGCGTTAACGTGTAATTTTTGGCATCAGCCGGCAGGCCAAGCATCCACTTACGCATATTGTTTAGTGGAATAGTCATTCCCGTTAGTTCCTGGATCATCTTCTCGGCATCATCGCTGACATAGCGTTGGCCTTGATCGTCGGTTAACTGTACCAGACCCGGCTGAACGTTTAGCTCCATAACGGTATTACCTAATGGGTTGGTCAATACTAAACGGTATTGATCGGGATTCTGCTGCTGCCAAAAAAATCGGGCGTACACTTTCTGTTCAGATGAAAGATAAGCAAAAGCACCACGAGTTTGATATTGAGTCAGCGCCGTAACCTGCTGTTGATGTTTCTGCCACTCAGGAGAAGAGGGCGAAACCGCCGTACCCTGTTGACCGGTTAATGTACAGGCAGTCAGAAATACGCTGGCTAAAGGGATCAGTTTTAGAAAAGTAGAAGTCCGTATAAATGTCATGATGTTCTCGCCGGGATCCTGTCGATAACCGATAACGCTAATGACCTTAAGGTAAAACGTCAATCGGATTGTTATTACGGGTAAAATTAATGGCATAAAGTATATCTGTTTTATGCTGATAAATCCTGCAAACGCACTCTCACGATAAGTAGTGACTTTTATTGGTAGTCAGCATCAAGTAGAATATGCCAACGAAATACCGATTCAACTGAGAATCTAAAATAACTATAACTATTTCATGACGCTGTTTGCACTTGGAATCAATCATAAAACTGCCCCAGTATCATTGAGGGAAAAGGTTACCTTTTCCCCGGATACATTAGGTGATGCATTGCAAAGCCTGCACCAACAACCTTTGGTGCAGGGCGGTGTTGTGTTGTCTACGTGCAACCGAACCGAGCTGTATTTAAGCGTTGAGCAGGATGAAAATACGCTGCAACAGCTCATTAAATGGTTATGCCAGTATCATCAGTTATCGCCAGAAGAATTAACTAAAAGTCTGTACTGGCATCAGGATTCTGATGCCGTTAACCACCTAATGCGTGTTGCCAGCGGCTTGGACTCTCTGGTACTGGGTGAACCTCAGATATTGGGGCAGGTGAAGAAGGCTTTTGCCGAGTCGCAGGAACACCGTAAGTTAAATACCGAGCTTGAGCGCTTATTCCAAAAATCATTCTCTGTAGCAAAGCGCGTTCGTACCGAAACCGAAATTGGTTCCAGTGCGGTGTCGGTTGCTTTTGCCGCCTGTACGCTGGCGCGCCAGATTTTCGAATCCATGAGCGACGTGAATGTATTGCTGGTCGGCGCCGGTGAAACCATTGAGTTGGTGGCGCGTTATTTACGCGAACATCAAGTTAAAAAGATGGTGATTGCCAATCGTACACGCGAAAGAGCGCAACAGTTGGCGGATGAAGTTCAGGCTGACGTTATCACCCTACCTGAAATTGATGAACGCTTATATAAAGCGGATATAGTTATCAGTTCAACCGCCAGTCCGTTACCTATTATTGGTAAAGGTATGGTTGAGCGCTCGCTGAAAGCACGCCGTAATCAGCCAATGTTATTTATCGATATTGCGGTACCGCGTGATATCGAACCTGAAGTGGGTGATCTGTCAAACGTCTATCTTTATACCGTTGACGATTTACATGCGATTATTGAGCACAATTTATCACAGCGTAAAGCGGCTGCTGTTCAGGCTGAAGATATTGTTCAGCAGGAAAGCGCCAACTTTATGGCATGGATGCGATCGCAGTCAGCCGTCTCTTCTATTCGGGATTACCGGTCAATGGCGGATGGTATTCGGGAAGAATTAGTAGAAAAGGCCTTATCCTCTATTGAACAGGGGGCTGATGTTGAAAGTACCATTAACGAACTGGCGCATAAGCTCACCAACCGTCTTATTCACGCACCAACCAAATCTCTCCAGAAAGCGGCAAGCAGCGGCGATCTGGAACAATTGAATGTATTACGTGACAGCCTCGGGCTGGATCAGTATTAGTTTTCTTTTATTTTATTCACAAGGTGTTTAGCCACGCATGAAACCTTCTATTGTTGCTAAATTAGAAGCATTACAAGAGCGTCACGAAGAAGTACAGGCACATCTGGGTGATGCGTCTGTTATCGCCGATCAGGACAGATTCCGTGCGCTTTCACGGGAATACGCACAACTGGAAGATGTTACCAACTGTTTTCGTCAGTGGCAGAAAGTACAAGAGGACTTGGTTGCAGCCGAAATGATGTTGGCTGACCCTGAAATGCGCGAAATGGCTCAGGAAGAGATCGATGAGGCCAAACAGCAAATTGAAACGCTGGAACAGCAGCTTCAGGTATTGTTGTTACCGAAAGATCCTGATGATGAACGCAACTGTTATCTTGAAGTCAGGGCCGGAACCGGCGGTGATGAAGCGGCAATTTTTGCCGGCGATCTATTCCGTATGTATAGCCGCTATGCCGAATCTCGTCGCTGGCGTGTCGAGATTATGAGTGCTAACGATGGTGAGCACGGTGGCTATAAAGAGATTATTGCCAAAGTAACCGGCGATGGTGTGTATGGCCAACTTAAGTTCGAGTCTGGCGGCCATCGGGTACAGCGCGTACCAGAAACGGAATCTCAGGGGCGTATTCATACGTCTGCCTGTACGGTTGCGGTGATGCCTGAAATTCCAGAAGCAGAGTTGCCGGATATTAACCCGGCGGACCTGAAAATTGATACTTTCCGCTCTTCTGGTGCGGGTGGACAGCACGTTAACACCACTGACTCCGCTATCCGAATAACCCACTTACCAACCGGTATTGTGGTGGAGTGTCAGGACGAGCGTTCTCAACACAAAAACAAAGCTAAAGCGTTATCAGTATTAGGTGCACGTATTCGCGCAGCCGAAATGCAAAAGCGTCAGTCTGAAGAGGCGTCAACGCGTCGTAACTTATTGGGTACCGGTGACCGTTCTGACCGTAATCGTACCTATAACTTTCCTCAGGGTCGGGTGACTGACCATCGTATCAACCTGACGGTTTACCGTTTAGATGAAGTGATGGAAGGGAAGCTGGATATGCTAATTCAACCTATTGTTCAGGAATATCAGGCTGACCAACTGGCAGCGTTATCTGAGCAGGATGCATAATTTGACACCATGACATTTAATCAATGGTTAGAGCAAGCCATCGCCAAATTAACCGGCGGTGACAGTCCAAAGCGGGATGCGGAAATCCTGTTGGGGCATGTGACAGGAAAAACGCGTACATTTCTGATGGCGTTTAGCGAAACTGAGCTGGATGCCGATCAGCAATCTCGTCTTGACGAGCTATTGTGCCGCAGGCTACAGGGAGAACCTATTGCCTATCTGGTTGGTTCCCGTGAATTCTGGTCGCTGCTGTTGAAGGTTTCACCGGTAACCTTGATTCCCCGTCCGGATACCGAGAAGTTAGTAGAGTTAGCATTAGAACGTTTACCCACGATCGATTGCGATATTCTGGATTTAGGTACCGGAACCGGCGCTATTGCACTGGCGTTAGGTCATGAACGTCCCGACAGTTCAGTGACCGGTATTGACTATCAGGCGGAAGCCGTCTCGCTGGCGCAAGATAATGCAGATAATCTGAATATTAACAACGTCCATTTTGTTCAGGGCGATTGGTTTGAGCCACTGAATGACGCTTATTTTGATATGATCGTCAGTAATCCGCCCTATATTGATGAAAGCGATCCGCATTTAAGTCAGGGAGATGTGCGTTATGAACCAAACAGCGCGCTAATTGCCGCACAGCAGGGCTTTGCTGATTTAAACCATATTATTGAACAGGCTCCGGATTACCTTAAACCTGGCGGTTGGCTATTACTTGAACACGGTTGGACGCAGGGGGAGCAGGTTCGAACGCTGTTTAAACAGCGGGGTTTTGAATTGATCGCTACCCATCAGGATTATGGCGGAAATGAACGAGTTACTCTGGGGCGCTGGTTTAAACATTAAACTTGAAATATCACCGTTCGGACACCAAATAAACAGGAACAGCTTTATATGTACATATGGTTAAAACATTTACATGTTCTCACCGCAGTAATCAGTATTGTGCTGTTTATTTTGCGTTTTTACTGGAAGTGGCGTGGCTCTGCCATTATGCAGCAACGCTGGATCAAGATTGCACCTCATCTGAATGACACTATTCTATTCGGCACCGGTGTAGTGTTAATCTTTATTACCCACTTTTATCCATTCTCTGTTCAGGGAACCTGGTTAACTGAAAAGCTGATAGCCGTAGTGATTTATATTGTTTTGGGATATATCGCTCTGGGAAAACGAGATCGGAGTCAGATGGTGAAATCGGTAGCCTTTATGGCTGCGATACTCTGCCTGTATCTGATAGTTACATTAGCGACAAGTAAAATGCCGTTATTTATGGGGTATGCATGAAGCGCGGAAGCATCACTGATTTTGAGTTTAACAGTCATCCGTTAAGTGAAGGTATTTACCTGATTACCCGTTTAATTCGTGATGATTTTCCGGAAGATCAGGTTCGTTATGAATTAGACCAGTTAGCAGAAAAGGCCAGAGGCCTTATCGCTGAAGATCTGGATGCAGACCTACAGCTCGAGCAGTTACTGGAGTTGTTCTACCATACCTGGGGATTTGGCGGTGCAGGTGGGGTTTACAATTTGTCAGATACCTTATGGTTAGATAAAGTGCTAAAAACCCATCAGGGAGCGCCTTCATCATTAGGTCTGATATTGATGTATATTGCTAATCGATTGGGTATTCCTCTTTATCCGGTGATTTTCCCAACCCAGTTGCTGATTAAAGCGGAATGGTTGGATGGTGACAGTTGGGTGATTAACCCACTGAATGGTGAGACACTAACCAGTCATATTCTGGATGTCTGGCTGAAAGGGCATTTAGGCATTAGCGCCAAATTGACTAATGATGACCTGAGTGATGCCGAAAACAGCCAGATTATTATACGGTTGTTGGGTTCTCTTAAGGGGGCATTAATGCAGGAGAATAAGCCGGAGCTCGCCCTGAGAGCCAGTGAACTGGCCCTGAGCTTTGACCCGGAAGACCCCTATGAGATTCGCGATCGTGGTTTAATTTATGCACAACTTGAGTGCAACCACATTGCAGCAAAAGATTTGAATTATTTTGTTGAGCAGTGCCCGGAAGATCCGGTGACTGAGATTATAAAGTTACAGCTGAACAATATTGAACAAAACACCGTTACGCTTCATTAAGATGCGGTCAATGGCGGCAGTTAAATCTGTTAATCAAGAGATTAAGGAAAAGACAGCATGAGTCAGAAAGTAGTTAAAATTGGTGACATCAAGGTAGCTAACGACCTGCCATTTGTCCTGTTTGGCGGTATGAACGTGCTGGAGTCACGGGATCTGGCGATGCGTATTTGTGAACATTACGTTACCGTTACTCAAAAGCTAGGCATCCCTTATGTCTTTAAAGCCTCTTTTGACAAAGCCAATCGCTCTTCTATTCACTCTTACCGTGGCCCGGGTCTGGAAGAGGGGAGGAAAATTTTTCAGGAACTGAAACAGGCGTTTGGTGTAAAAATCATTACTGATGTACATGAAAGCTGGCAGGCCCAACCGGTAGCCGATGTGGTTGACGTCATCCAGTTACCAGCATTCCTTGCCCGTCAGACCGATTTGGTTGAAGCTATGGCGCGTACTGGTGCGGTGATTAACGTTAAAAAACCGCAGTTTGTTAGCCCAGGTCAGATGGGAAATATTGTCGATAAATTTAAAGAAGGCGGCAACGATCAGGTTATTCTCTGCGATCGCGGTAGTAATTTTGGTTATGACAATCTGGTTGTGGATATGCTGGGCTTCAACGTAATGAAGCAGGCAACAGGCGGCCACCCGGTGATTTTTGATGTCACTCATGCCTTACAGTGTCGTGACCCATTTGGTGCTGCCTCTGGTGGTCGTCGCGCTCAGGTTGCTGAACTGGCTCGCTCCGGTATGGCGGTTGGTATTGCAGGTCTGTTTATTGAGGCACATCCGGATCCTGCACATGCCAAATGTGACGGTCCTTCAGCGCTACCGTTGGATAAGCTGGAGCCGTTCCTGGCCCAGATGAAAGCCATTGATGAACTGGTTAAGAGCTTTCCGGAGCTGGATACCACTAACTAATATTTACTGAGACTTAACCGATAAAGGAGAGCCATGGCTCTCCTTTATTTTTACATGAAATAATTTATATTATTTTCCTGACACGCATTAATCTTGATGCTTTCTATTATTTGTTTTCGATCTACAAGGTTTTTTCGTTATATTTTTATTAAGCTGAGTTAAGAATCTTTCAGTAAGTGCTACTAATTGTTTCAATGGCTTGATAACCGGTTTTTGCGTGTTATTATCCCCAAATTCTCAAAGGGTTGAGAATAATTAATTGCTTTCCAGGGAGATAGCATATGTTTAAGAAAATCTGTTTAATTGTTCCTTTAATTATTTCTCCAGCCGTCTTTGCAGCGGAATCTAACGCGGGTAAAGATTACTGTGCGATAAAAGAGGAGAAAATCAATCAGCAGATAGAATATGCAAAAAAATATAATAACCCGCATCGTTTAGCCGGGTTAGAACGTGCATTAAGCAATGTAAAAGCTCACTGTAGTAATAATGGCTATATTGCTGATGCAGAGAGTAAGATAGCTGATAAAGAACGTAAAGTTGAAAAACGCCGTCAGGAACTGGCTGAAGCGAAAGCTACCGGCAAGTCTGACAAAATCAGCAAAAAACAGAAAAAGCTTCAGAAAGCTGAGGCCGAACTGGATGAAGCGCTGAATGCACTGTAACGAATAAATGTTATCAGTGAAAATGATAAGCCCCGTTTGAAACGGGGCTTTATAATAATTAATTACCAATCTTTTCGATTAATCCGGAATTCGGGAACTTGCCATCAGCGCCTCTTCCATCGAGGCATAGAACGCCAGCTTACCGGCAATTGGTTTAATACCCGCCCGAGCCAGCGTTTTTAATGGCTGATACTGAATATCACAGTTAATCAATTCAGTACCTTCTGGCAAAACATCAATAAACCGCTGAAATGCACTCAGGCCACCAGCATCCAGTACAGACACCGCATCCCATTGCAGGATAATCACACGTTGGTTTTCAATTCGCAGGGTGAGTTCATTAAAGATGCGTTCTGCTGCCGCAAAAAACAATGGACCGCTAACCCGCATCACTAGACGGTCAGACGTAGATTCTGTCGTCATTTCCGTTAAGCGGGTCATACGTGCAATTCGACGCATAAACAGTAATGAGGCCAGAACGATACCCACGGTGATGGCGATAACCATATCGAATAGCACGGTGAGGCTCATACACAGCAGCATTACGATAATGTCGTCTTTTGGTGCACGACGTAAAATATCGATAACTTTGTGCGCTTCACTCATATTCCATGCCACTAACAACAACAGTGATGACATAGCCGCCAGAGGCAAGTAGGAAAGCGCAGGCGCTAAAACCAGTAACGCCATAATCACCAATATTGAGTGAATAATAGCGGAAACAGGGGAACTGGCCCCTGCACGCACGTTAGCCGCGGAGCGGGCAATTGCGGCAGTGGCGGTAATGCCACCAAAGAATGGTGCCGTCAAATTACCTAATCCTTGACCAATTAATTCACCGTTAGAATGGTGCTTTTTACCGGTCATTCCATCTAATACTACGGCACAGAGTAGCGATTCGATCGCCCCTAGCATGGCCATAGAGAATGCAGCAGGTAACAAGGCAGAAATGGTATCCCAATTGAGCTCAAATGTTTTGCCACTGATATCAGGGATGTTCCAGGGCAGTACGAACTGCGGAAGAATCGGTGGAATACCTTGACCGCTGCTGCCATCAGGCATCAGATAATGAAATTTAGAGCCAATGGTAGCAACCGAATAACCAAACCAGGAGAGCAGTGCCATAACTGCGGTTCCGGCCAATAATGCCGGTAAGTGGCCGGGAACTCGTAATTTCAGACGGGGCCACAGTACCAGCACCGCTAAAGTTACGCTGGCTATCAGCGTATCCGCCCAACTGATGGTTGGCATAGCGGAAGCCAATGCAACAACCTTATCTATGTAGTGCTCCGGGACATCCAGCGTCAGGCCAAAGAAATCTTTAATCTGCATGGTAGCAATAGTAATACCGATACCAGAGGTAAAGCCTAAGGTTACAGAGATCGGAATATATTCAATCAGACGGCCAAAACGAGCCAGCCCCATAATCACCAAAAATACGCCGGACATCAGGGTGGCAATCAGCAAGCCTGACAGGCCAAACTGCTGGGATACCGGATAGAGAATGACAACAAAAGCAGCGGTTGGCCCGGAAACACTGTAGCGAGAGCCACCGGTAACGGCAATGACAATGCCAGCAATGGCTGAAGTATACAGACCATATTGTGGTGGTACACCGCTGGCGATTGCCAACACCATAGCTAGTGGGATCGCAATAATCCCTACGGTAATACCGGCAATAATGTCTTTAAGGAAACGTTGAAGTGTATAGGATTCGCGCCAACAGGCATCAATCAGTGCACTGAACGGTCTGACACCGTTAATTCCATGCGTTTTCATCGTGGGATAACCTGACCCTAAAATAGAGCTAAAAAAATGGCGGGCTGTAGCTGCCCGTCGCAAATTTATCTGATAACCATACTCCCTTTGTAAAATTATTGCATGGGGTATATCAATGAATCTGACTATTTCATTATGAAGTAAAAATAATCGGTGTATTACCCGATAAAAGATAATTAATGCTTTGTTTACTAAGGGTAAATCAGCTGTTAAAAACCAAGATTAAATCAATCTGTGCGTTTAACCTGAAACGAGCGTTATAAAACCTGGCTAACTATTTAATTAATTTAAATAAATATGAAAAATACCTACGAAAAAAAGAAGGGTGAAACAGGGTGTGGTTAAGAGGTACTCTATCTGGTTATAGCTGTTAGCCCGTTATTTGTCATTGGACCGGTTAAAAAACATATTGTGATATCAATAGGTTTAAACAAGAGAGGGTAAGGCGAGGGATAACGTGCAAACAGAACTTCTGGGTTCAGAAAGTATCTGCAAGCACGTTAACAACAGCGAAGGTTATTTAGTCTCTGCCGCAGTAGTCTCATCAGTGGTTGACCAAATGCGGTAACGAACCTGAATATCCTGTGGTGCATAAACCACAATAGGCAGTTTGCTGTTATAGCGTTGCAGGAACTCGCCGTGAGGAATCGTTACCAGCGCCTTGTGTTTTTTACCGTCCGGACAAGCCATCATGGTTGAAACCGGGCCGCTTACGTCACTTAAAACAAAATAGTTATATCCCCAGCCTTCGAGATCTTTGTTTTCCAACTTGCCACCGAGCATTTGACGGTTGCAGTCGACTTCCATCTCTTTTCCCATCACCAGTTCGACTTTCAGGTTATTTTCATTCTCTACGGCAGGCAGAAAAATCGCGTGACGAACCTGACCTTTTTGCGCTTCAGGATAAGGCGCGATCTCTTTTAGTTCCGGAGTTTTAGAGGCTGGAGCAATCTCTTTTGACACAGATGTTTCCTCTTTAGGGGCTGAGCCAATACGGTTGTGGCTTGGTGTTTCAGCGAATGCATGGGTAGAGATACCAATCAGTGCGGCCATCAGGGTGAGCTTAATCTTCATTTGCTATTTTCCTTCTTCAAATAAACTAATTATAAGCATTATATGCTGATGGTGTTAATGCTTCTACTACAATCGTCGAATTCATACCTCAACTCGTCGCCTGGGCCATAAACCCCATACCCAGATGAAAAACAATCAAAGCCTGTGAGTGAATAATGCTAACAATCACTTTAATTGATTATTTAATTTTGAAATCAATCACAAAACTCACTATTGACGAGGATTTGACCAATCAGCAGTGATGTTTGTCACAATTTTAACGCCATTGGAAGCATATAAACGTTCAGTAGTTGATTGAATGGAGGTGGTCTTGAACGCCTCCCAAATAGTAAAACGGGGAGGATATATGACTTTTGATGTTCAAAAAAATCTGCTGAGTTTACTGGCGCTGGATGGAATCTCTGACCATGAACATAACATCGCATCGGTTATGCAACAGCAATTTAGCCAAAGCGCTCATCAGGTATGGCAGGACCGTCTGGGCAACGTTGTTGCTCAATACGGCAGTCAATCGCCGGATGCTTTCAGACTGATGGTTTTTGCGCACATGGATGAAGTGGGCTTCATGGTGCGAAAAATTGAAGAAAATGGTTTTTTGCGTTTCGAACGAGTAGGTGGTCCGGCACAGATCACGATGTCAGGTTCAACGGTCAGACTGGACGGTGAACAGGGCCCGGTACATGGTTGTATTGGGATTAAGTCTTATCATTTCAGTAAGGGCGATGAACGTACTCAACCTCCGGGTATTGAACATCTGTGGATTGATATCGGTGCAGCAGATAAGCAGGATGCTGCCCGGATGGGCATCAAAGTAGGAACGCCGGTATGTCTGTATAACCCACCGCAGCTGTTAGCTAACGATCTGGTTTGTAGTAAAGCGCTGGACGATCGACTGGGATGTACCGCGTTATTGGGTGTTGCTGCAGCAGTAGAACAGATGGAGCTGGATATTGCACTTTATCTGGTGGCCTCGGTACAAGAGGAATTTAATATTCGGGGGATTTTGCCGGTATTGCGCCGGATTAACCCGGATATGGCCATTGGTATTGATATTACCCCGTCTTGCGATACCCCCGATTTATCAGATTATTCCGATGTGGTTATCAACAAAGGTCCGGGTATTACCTGTCTGAACTATCACGGGCGGGGAACGCTGGCTGGTCTGATTACACCACCCAGGCTGATTGCTTTTCTGGAAAAGACCGCAGCAGAGCACCAGATCCCGGTACAAAGAGAAGTGGCTCCGGGCGTAATTACTGAAACGGGCTATATCCAAATGGAGCAAGACGGTATTCCTTGCGCCAGCCTGTCTATCCCTTGTCGTTATACCCATTCTCCCAGCGAAGTAGCCAGCATCCGCGACCTGAGTGATTGCATTCGATTATTAACCGCCATAGCCCAGACTAAGGGGCAACAGTTTCCTGTTGCCGCCAGATAAGCGTTGGCACTTAACAACTCTCTTTTACGATGAGGTACAACAAGATGAAAAAGATACTGGTAGCCTGCGGAACAGGCATGTCCACCTCAACCATGATTGCACAGCGCTTACAGGAATATTTAAGTGAGCAAGGAATCCCGGTGAGTACATCTCAATGTTGTTTGAATGAGATCCCTTATAACTGTAGCGGAATGGATCTGATCGTGACATCCATGAAAGTGGATAAGGATTACGGCATTCCCACACTGAACGGTGCACCGTTATTAATCGGTATTAATGATGATGTGCTTAAAGAAAAAATCAAAGCACTGCTGAGCCAATAGGGCGGGAGGCGTTATGTTTGATTACATTTTGTCTCTGGGAGGAACCGTTTTCGTACCGATGGTGATGATTCTGATTGGTTTAATTTTCAGAATTCCAGTTCTGCAGGCGGTAAAAGCGGGGGTAACGGTAGGTATTGGCTTCGTTGGTATGGGGTTAGTCATTGTTATGGCGATAGATAGCCTCAGTCCGCCGATAAAAATCATGATTGAACGCTTTGGTCTGAACCTACACATATTGGATGTCGGCGCAGGACCTGCCTCCGGTGTGGGCTATGCCACTGCCATTGGCGCAATGATTATCCCGGTGATTTTCTTACTCAATATCGGCATGTTGGTTACCCGGTTAACCAAAACCATGAACGTCGATATCTATAACTACTGGCACTATGCCATTACCGGTTCAGTGGTACAGTTAATGACGGGAAATATGATTTATGGCGTGCTGGCAGCGATATGCCATGCGGCACTTTCCCTGAAAATTGCCGATCTGACGGCGAAACGAGTACAAAGCATTGTTGGGCTGGAAGGGATCTCTATACCACAGGGATATGGTTCCAGTTCAGTGCCGCTGTTTATCCTGTTGGATAAACTTTATAGCTATGTTCCGTTTCTTAAAGGCCGAAATATTGATGCCACTGAAATTCAGAAGCGTTTCGGCATGGTTGGCGATCCGGTGATTATCGGCGTCGTGCTGGGACTGATTTTTGGCTTGTCCGCCGGAGAAAACTTTAAAGGCACGATGACACTGATGATCACGGTAGCGGCAATTATGGTGTTATTTCCTCGAATGATCCGCCTGATTGTGGAAGGTTTAATGCCGATTTCAGACGGTGCACGTAAATTCTTTCAAAAATATCTTCACGGACGGGAAGTTTACATTGGTCTGGACACGGCGGTAACCCTGGGGCATCCAACTACGATCGCCGTTGGCCTGTTGCTGATTCCGATTATGTTATTGATTGCCAGCGTATTGCCCGGCAATCAGGTATTACCGCTGGCGGACCTTCCCGTCGCACCATTCTTCATTTGTATGGCAACCGTGATTCATCGTGGTGACCTGATTCGTACCTTAATTAGCGGTGTGATTGTCATGATAACCGTATTACTTATTGCCACTCAATTTGCCCCTTACTTTACCGAAATGGCTCGTAACGGTGGGTTTAGCTTTGCTGCCGACGGTGCACAAATCAGTGCCTTATCCGTGGGAAATATGTTTGGTTGGTCAATTGTTGAGTTAATGGCCATGGGCGTTATTGGTGTGGTCATTGCAGTGGGGGCGGTATGTGCAATTGTACTGTGGTTACGCACTAAAGAGCTGTCTGCTTAATGGGTTATTAACAATTTTTTATTCAGGTCTAAATTGAACAGGAGTAACAGAAATGAGTTGGCTTAAGTCAGTGATTGGCATAGAAAAAGCGGTGATAGCCATGTGTCATTTTCGAGCATTACCGGGAGATCCGGGTTTTGATACCAGCAAAGGCATGAGCTGGGTGATTGATCGGGCATATGAAGATTTGACCGCCTTACAAAACGGTGGAGTAGATGCGGTGATGTTCTCCAATGAGTTTAGTATGCCTTACTTAACCAAAGTGAAACCAGAAACCTCAGCCGCAATGGCCCGCATTATTGGTCAATTGATGGCGGAAATCCGGGTTCCATATGGGGTTAACGTACTCTGGGATCCGGTGGCCTCTTTTGATTTGGCTATGGCAGTAGACGCACAGTTCATTCGTGAAATTTTTACCGGGGCTTATGCCAGTGATTTCGGCGTTTGGAATACCAATGTTGGAGAGACTATTCGGCACCAGCAACGGATAGGTGCAGGAAAGGTGAAAACGCTGTTCAACATCGTACCGGAAGCAGCCGTCTATTTAGGTAATCGGGATATTCAGTCGATTGCTAAATCAACGGTATTTAACAATCGTCCGGATGCGCTCTGTGTTTCTGGTTTGACTGCTGGCAGCAAAACCGACTCGGCTACGCTGAAGTTAGTAAAAGATACGGTACCTGACACCGTGGTGTTAGCCAATACCGGGGTCTGTCTGGAAAACGTAGAAGAGCAGTTGTCTATTGCTGACGGTTGCGTTACTGCCACGCATTTCAAGAAAGACGGCATTTTTGAAAATTTTGTCGATGGAGATCGTGTAGCGCGATTTATGGATAAGGTTCGCAGTATTCGCCAATAAAAAGGGATAAGCAAAGCGCTTACCCCCGGTAGTTAGCCAATGAACAGGCTATTCCCCCGAAGTCTTCGCCAAAAGTACCTTCGGGGGAATATTACAATAACCTAATGGTTAAAGGAGTCAACGATGTTGATTGTGGATTGTAAGGCCGCGCAGGCTTTACGCCATGCTGAATCATGGGAGGAAGCGGTAGCGCTGGCGGCCACACCATTGATTGAGCTTGGCTATGCAAAAATCGAGTATATCCAGGGCATTATTGATAATACGCTGGAATACGGCCCGTATTATTTAATTGCACCAGGAATCGCCTTACCTCATGCCCGTCCAGAGCAGGGTGCTATCCGTAATGGTGTGGCATTTACTACATTGTCGCAACCAGTGAACTTTGACCATGATGAGTGTGATCTCATCTGGCTGCTTATTTGCGTCAGTGCAACGGATGCTGAACAGCATATAAAGACCATCCAGACTATTGCCTCCTTACTGGATAACTCAGCACTGATAACACAAATTCAGCAGGCCAGAAGCGATGATGAACTTTACCGACTGGTAGATTCGGCAATTGTGGGTATCTGACTATGCTAACCACTATTCACCCGTCACTGGCCTCGGCCTGTCAGCTTGAGTTAGGCGAAACCCTCAACCGGTTGAATACGGCGACAATAGGCTCGATTCATTTGGATATTGAAGACACCAGCTTTATTCGAAATATCACCTTTGGTTTAAAAACCGTTACTCAGGTTGCAGGGGCTACTTCTCATCCTTTGTCGTTTCATTTAATGGTCAGGGATCCATTTCCATGGATTGAATGGCTGAAACCACTTAATCCAGCCTGGATATTTGTTCATGCTGAAACACTGGCGAATCCGGCTGAGATTCTGGCCCTAATTAAAGAAATCGGAAGTAAAGCCGGACTGGCGTTCAATCCGGCAACACCATTGGCACCTTATTCTTATCTGGCTTCATTGATGGATAGCTTAATGGTTATGACCAGTGAGCCTGACGGTGTGGGGCAGCGTTTTAATCCACAGCTGATTGATAAAGTTGTACAGGCCACATCGTTGTTTAAAGAAATGGAAATTTGGGCTGATGGTGGTATTACGCTTGCCGCGGCCAGCAAACTGTATGCTGCCGGAGCCCGACATCTGGTGCTGGGGCGGGCACTATTTAGTTCAGAAGCCTTGGTAGCAAATATCGATACTTTTCGGGAGATTGGCGATGAGCGATAAACGTTCCGATCGAATGCGTAATATCCTGCACTATCTGTGGCAGCATAAAAAGATAGAAACACGCCAGGTGGTTGAACTGTTTGGCTATGCTGAAGCTTCTGTCAGACGAGACTTTCAGATTATTGTGGATGGCTATCCGGGAATGGTTCGCTGTCATGGTGGTATCGTATTTGATAAAACCACCGTCGATCAAGAGTACATTTTTGATGTTAAACAGAGTATTCAACGGGTGGCTAAGCAGGATATTGCTCAGGTTGCCCGCAACATGATCAAGCCAGATGACTGCATTTTGCTGGATTCAGGTTCAACCTGTCTGGAACTGGCAAAACGACTGTCAGATATCTCCGCCAAAGTGATTACCACTGATGTAAAAATAGCCAATCAACTGGGGTGTTATAACCAACTGGAGAGCTATATCGTTGGCGGCATGATTCGCTCAGGATATTTTTCCGTAGGAGAAAGCCTTGCCGTTGATATGTTGAAACTATTTTCAGCAGATAAAACCTTTATGTCATGTGATGCGTTATCTCTGGAGAGCGGGATAACTAACTCCACCGTTTTTGAAGTAGGAGTGAAGAAAATGCTGATCCAGCGGGGCCGACAAGTCGTACTACTGGCGGATCACAGTAAATTCGATCAGATAAAACCTCACAGTGTGGCGACGTTACTCTCGATGAGCTGTATTATTACTGATGCGTTACTGCCTGAAGAGACGTTTCAACGTTACCGACAGGCTGGAATTAATATCATCAGAGCGGGAGAAAGAGGGTATGACGACGGCTATTATCTTTGATATGGATGGCGTACTGGTGGATTCAGAGCCTGTTTGGGTCAAAGTGGAACAAGAAATTTATTTGCAGTGTTATGGCGTTCATTTAGACGATGAGGATTTTAAAGATAGTGCCGGGATTCGTATTGATAAGTTACTGACAGAGCACCATCATCGTCACTCACTCCCGTTAGAAGACGTTCCTCGCCGTGTTGAAGAAATTGTTACTGAAGTTGGTCGAAGAATACAAACTCATCCTCAGCCTATGCCTGGGGTAGTTGAACTGTTGGAAACTATTCAACAGCATGGTTTGCCGATAGTAGTTGCGTCTTCTTCACCACGAAAGCAAATTGCCCGCGTATTAGATGCGTTAAATATTAGCCATTACTTTTCCCACCAAATCTCTGCTGAAGGCATGATTAATGGTAAGCCTCATCCGGCGGTATTTTTGCGGGCGTCAGAAATACTCAACGTCAATCCGGAGGAGTGTATCGTGATTGAAGATGCAGTAAACGGTATGGTGGCGGCTAAAGCGGCCCAGATGAAAGTGATCGTTATGCCTGCACCAGAAGCGTGTCAGGATAAGCGATTTGGATTAGCCGATGTGCAGGTTAATTCGCTGGGTGAAGTCTGGCAGGCAATACAACAGTTAAAATAAAGCATTCCCGGCTCTGATTGAAAAGAGCGGACAGAATGGCAATGTGGTAATCAAATCGTGTTGCCATTAATTATCTCAATTTATAATTTTTTATCCTATTGGATAAATTTCCTTCGGTTTGTTTTCGCCTAATTTTTCTCTTAAAAATAAATAAAAAATTAATATTGTTTTAATTCAATTAATTAAAATTATTTATTCCTGTTTTTTAAAAGTTGGCACGCTTATCGCTATATATCTGGCATGAAGGGCAGCAACGTTAGAACAAGTCATCAAAGATAGATTGATTGTGATAACAACGAAGATGGCGTGCTGCCCACCAGATTAATTTTGTCTCAAAGGAGAATGAGAATGGCGAATACTCAACTATTTAAATCATTAAAAGGTCGTTGGTTACCAAAAACGAATGATAAGAATGAAGCAGGTGGAACGGCATACCGCTTTAGTGCAGAACATGCATTGGCACAGTATGCTGCCACGGGTTGCTTAAATGGTACTTATTACGCTTCGGCAGAAACTCAATTAGATACCGTAATGGCGCTGTGCTCTCAGGTAGATCCGTTAATGCTGGCCAAAATAGCCGTGTACTGCCGTCAATATGGTTATATGAAAGATATGCCGGCATTACTGTTAGCCATATTGTCAGTGAAGGGAAAAGAGTATTTACCAATGGCATTTCCACTGGTGGTGGATAACGGCAAAATGTTACGTAATTTTGTGCAGATATTACGTAGTGATACCGTGGGACGTAAATCTTTAGGTACACGTCCTAAAAAATTAGTGCAGGATTGGTTAAATAACGCCAGTGAGAAAGCACTGTTATCAGCGGCAGTAGGTAATAATCCTTCGTTAGCGGATGTGGTAAAGATGGTACATCCAAAACCACAAGAAAGCTGGAGAGAAGCCTTCTTTGCCTGGTTAATTGGTAAGCCCTATGATGAAAAAGTATTACCGCCAATTACTCGCGCGTTTGAGCAATATAAACGTCAGGGTAACTGTGATGAAGATGGATTACCGGCGGTGCCGTTCCAGATGTTAACTGCATTAAATTTGACTACGGCAGACTGGGCGAAGATAGCAAAGCAGGGTAGCTGGCAGATGGTGCGAATGAATCTGAACACCTTTGCCCGTCACGGTGTGTTTGAGTTACCGGGCATGACAAAAGTGATTGCTGATAAGTTGAGTGACAGAAAGAACATTATGCAGGCAAAAGTGTTCCCGTATCAGTTAATGACGGCATATCAGTCAGCCAGTAAAGAGATTCCGCTGATGGTGCGTGAAGCATTACAGGATGCATTGGAAATTGCCTTAGAGAACGTATTGCCAGTGGCAGGAAAAATGGTGGTATGTCCGGATGTCTCGGGTTCTATGCACTCTCCGGCAACCGGTTATCGCCCTGGAGCAACAACCGTAACCCGCTGCGTTGATATTGCGGCATTGATTGCCGCCACTTATCTGCGTAAACAGCGCGATACACTAATCGTACCTTTTGAGTATCAGGTAGTGGAAAGCAATCGGGTTGTGTTGAACCCAAGAGATACGGTGTTAACTAATGCTACCAAATTGGCAGCGGCCTGTGGTGGTGGAACAGATTGTAGCGCACCGCTGAAATGGTTAAACGCCAAAGGCATTCGCGCTGATGTAGTACTGCTGGTTTCGGATAACGAATCCTGGGGAAGTATTCATCGTCAGGGAAGTAGCGCAACAGAGACTATGCGCCAGTGGGAAATGTTTAAACGTTTTAATCCGTCGGCCAGACTGATTTGTCTGGATATCCAGCCCTATGCCACGACACAGGCGAAGGAAAGGGAAGACATTCTGAATATTGGTGGGTTTTCTGACACAGTATTTCAGATGATTAGCGCATTTTCCCAGGGACAAATGCAATCCGAACACTGGTTAGGTGAAATTAATAAAGTGACATTGTCACAATAACTGAGCATCGTGGCATAACAGTTAAAAGCAAGGTGGTAAGAAGTTTGTCTTCCCGATCATCATAATGTTATGCCACTCCTGATAAAGGAGGAATGCCGATGGAACTACATCACTACGAATGAGGAGGTCACGGGTTCGAATCCCGTCGGTTCCGCCACAATGGAACCGTAGCTCAGAGGCAGAGCACCGGATGCTTGCATCCAATACGTTTCATCACTTTTGTCCTCCGCTTTTTCAGGGTCAGAGTTAGATTAAATAGTTTAAGTCATTGCTGAAATAATGACAGAACAACGCAAACAGGTAACAAATGCCCGCAGGGATTACATGGTTTAGCCGGTTCGAACCCGGCCTCCGCAAGGAGATATCTCTGCATCACTGGTTGTTATCGGTTTGCTTTACGAATAAGCGGTAAATGCAGGCGAAACTACAGTGTTCCCGGTTCGAGTCCGGGTTACTGAGAAATCAGCAATAGCTCAAACTGGTAGAGCGAGTGTTTCGCACAATACTTGTTACCGCAGCTAAATACAGGGCGAATGCCGGTGGAACTACATCCAAGTACAAAGGTCGCGGGTTCAACTCCCGCCGGAATCTAACCAGGTTCCGTAGCTCAGTTGGATAGAGCATTGTGAATGTTTCACCAAAATTTGTCGCCCGACCTTATAAATACCACTTGTTGAAATGATAAAACCAACAACGAAATGGAAGAGAACAAAGGATAAATAATGAAACCCTCAATTCAGGTAATGAACGTTGAGAATGGTCGCCCGGTTAAAATGTGGACTCAGGGAGTTCCGGTTGAAGACGAGGCTAAGCGTCAGTTAGAGAACACGGCCAAAATGCCGTTTATCTTTAAACATATTGCAGTGATGCCGGACGTACATTTGGGTAAAGGTTCAACCATTGGCTCTGTCATTCCTACCATAGGGGCGATTATTCCCGCTGCGGTAGGTGTGGATATCGGTTGTGGGATGATTGCGGTGAGAACATCTCTGCATGCAAGCGATTTACCGGATAACTTATCTGCGGTGCGAGATGCGATAGAACGAGCGGTACCGCATGGTCGGGAAGTTAATCGATCCAAGCGAGATAAAGGAGCATGGAATGATGTGCCTGAAACGGTAAACCGTGCATGGTTACAGTTAGATCCTGACTTTAAGCAGATTATTGATAAGTACCCTAAGTTGAAAAATACCAATAATCGGGTTCACTTAGGAACCTTGGGAACAGGTAACCACTTTATCGAAGTTTGTCTGGATGAGAATCAGGCTGTGTGGTTTATGTTGCACTCCGGTTCTCGTGGTATCGGTAATGCTATCGGAAGCCTGTTTATTGAACTGGCGAAAAAAGATATGCAACGACACTTTATAAACCTACCGCATCAGGATTTAGCTTATCTGGTTGAAGGTAGCGAACATTATAACGATTACGTTTTTGCCGTTGATTGGGCGCAGCGTTATGCCCGATTAAACCGTGAAACGATGATGAATAACGTGATTGCTGCAGTTCGTACTGTAATCACTAAGCCCTTTACTTTAGAGATGGAAGCAGTGAACTGCCATCATAACTATGTACAGAAAGAACAGCATTTTGGTCAGGACGTACTGGTAACTCGTAAAGGTGCGGTGAGTGCTCAGGCCGGTGAATTGGGGATTATTTCCGGTTCTATGGGAGCCCGATCTTTTATCGTACGAGGAAAAGGTAACCCGGATGCATTCTGTTCCTGCAGTCACGGAGCAGGTCGAACAATGAGTCGTACCGAAGCAAAACGTCGTTTCTCGATCGAGGATCAGATCAAAGCCACGGCGGGTGTTGAATGCCGTAAAGACTCAGATGTTATTGATGAGATACCTATGGCTTATAAAGATATTGATGCAGTGATGACCGCACAGTCAGAGCTGGTAGAGATTGTTCATACTTTAAAGCAGGTGGTTTGCGTTAAAGGGTAAACATCTGATGCTCTGGGTATAAGAATGAAAAGGAACCTAAAGTGCAATGGATTGAAATTGATGGCTCAAAAGGTGAAGGCGGAGGGCAAATTCTCCGCAGCGGATTGTCGCTGTCGATGATTACTGGTAAAGCCGTACGTTTTACTCATATCAGAGCCGGGCGAAGCAAGCCCGGTATTATGCGCCAACATTTAACCGCTATTCTGGCAGCACAGCAGGTTTGTGATGCACAGGTCAGTGGTGCAATATTAAACTCAACGGAATTGACGTTTATTCCAGGTCAAATTAAGTCCGGAAACTATCAGTTTGATTTAGGAGGCGCTGGCAGTTGTGCATTGGTGTTACAGACGCTATTACCCGCCTTATGGTCAGCTCATAGCGAAAGTAGGGTGAGATTGAGCGGTGGTACTCATAACCCTATGGCACCATCGACCAGTTTTTTACAACAGGTTTGGCTGCCATTAATGGAGCGAATGGGGGCGAAAGCAACCTTATTAGTGCATCGCTGTGGTTTTTATCCGGCAGGTGGCGGTGAAGTTGAGATTGTCGTTTATCCGGTTAAGCAATGGCAAGCGTTACATTTGCCTCAGCGCGGTAAGTTGATTGATATTGGTGCACAATCGTTGATTTCAGATGTCCCTGATTCAGTTGCCTTCAGAGAATTGAACATTGTAAAACAGCAGTTAAAGGTTGAACAATCAAAGCTAAGCTCGATTGATGTATCTTCAGCAAGATGTGCTGGTAATGCGCTATTGGTAAAATTGCAATTTGAACATTTAACCGAACTATTTTGTGCCATTGGCACTAAAGGCAAAGCAGCAGCTAAAGTGGCTCAGGAGGCTTGTGATGAAGCACAAGCTTATTTGAAATCATCAGCGGCGGTAGGCGAGTATTTGGCCGATCAATTGCTGTTGCCAATGGCCATCGCGGGGAAAGGATGTTTTACCACTTCAGAGATAACCGATCATCTTTCGACTAATGCTTTAGTTATCTGTCAGTTTTTAAATTGCCGTATTGATATTCAATCGATAGAGCAGGGAATCGAAGTAAACATTCAGAAGCAATAATGCTAAAAATAAGTCTGTCCAGTAGTGTGGATAGTACAACGTTCTGATTAAAGGCACTCCTGTAATGGAGTGCCTTTATTTTTTTCAATAAAAAGCATTGGCTAACACATTAGGCGTTAATTTTGGGGACTTCATGGTCTTTTGAAGAAGGTAGTGCCTTGTGTTTTTAAGTGATGACTTATTTTGATTGGCAATCAACCTTAATATGAAAATAAATAAATAAGGTTTTACTTATATATTTTTGTTTTTATTTTGGTAATATTTATTTTTACCTGTCTTTTTAATTTAATTTTTCATTCTTTTTTTGTTTTTAATTTATATCTTGATTAATAAGTTATATTTGTGATTTAAATGTGATTATTTTAAATTAATAATTCTCTAAAAATATAAATAATGACTTATGTTTTATAAATAATCACTAATTTACAATGTTTTTGATTTATTTTAATTAATTGATTTATATGGTGTAAATTATTTAACTTGATGTTTGATTGGTGGTTTCGATTGTTTTTTAAATGATCAAATGATAATAACGATTTATTTTGATTTTACTTTCAATTTAATATTAAATCTCATTAGTAATATGTGCTAATGTATTATTAAATGGAATGGGCTTAGATAATTACTTGTAAACGCCGTCACAATATTTCGTTGTGATTAGTGGTTATTTTTCTTAAAAAACAATAATTCAGAATATTTGAGTCCTGTCTCTATTACTTGGAAGTAAATAGGGAGCCTGTTGAAACTTTAATGCGGGCTCTTATTTGGAGGAAAACATGAAAGCGACTAAACCAATTTGTCATTACTGTGGCGATTCAAAAACGGTTAACCGGCACGGGACAGCCCAAAATGGTTATCCCAGATTTTACTGTAAAGCGTGTAAAACAACATTTCAAACCAGTTATATCTATAAGGGTTATGAAGAGAACATCTTACGACAAATAAAACGGATGTTGGACGATGGCTATACACCAGAAAGAATAAGCTATGAGTTAAAAATTGCTTTGACATCAGTACGTCAATATATGAAGTACGAGACCGTTGGGCAGTAATGCAGCCAGTGAAGAAACCCTATATCCATTTCAATTAAGATAAATATACGGGCTAATGTGATATCAGTAAGCGATAAAGCATGGTCATCGCGCTGCAAAGAATAAAAATAAAGGTGATTAGCTGGAAAGCGCGTTCTGAAACATTTTTAAGTAGGTATTTGGCTAGCGGGATCGAGAGTATTGAACCCAGGCTGAGTATGACTGCCAGATGTAAATCAGTATAGCCACCCTGACCGTACGCCAGCGCAGAAGCACCCGAAAGCAACATGGTAACGAATACCGAAGTTCCTATTGCCTGTTTGATATTCATCCCGGCATATTTGGTTAAAATCGGTAACATCACAACACCACCGCCGACGCCCGTTGCTCCAATAGTGATCCCCGCAGCAATTCCAGGGAGAATAAAACGGGTTGTCGGTGTTATTGTTTTTGTGGATGCGTCACTAACCAGGGCGGCAGGATGAAACAGCTGGGTGCAGAAGATAAAAAGTGACAATGCAATAGCCAATACAATCAAAATATTGATACTGAGTTGAACATACTGATGCCAGGCATCAATGTTGGCTAGCAGTGTGATACCGTAACTGGCAATCAGCGTACTGGGCAACATAATAGACAGAATAATCAGCGAACGTTTTAAAGGGATATTACCTAATCGAAAGTGAACGCCGGTTGAAGATATCTTCATTAACATCGACATCAGATTGGCGGTTGCTACCGCCGTCAAAGTGTCCATACCAAACAACCAGATCAATACTGGCAAAATAAGAACGCCACCTCCAACACCGGTAGTACTGATAATCAAGCCCAGCAGTGCTCCAATAAAGACTTTGGCTAACAGCGCCAGTAACATTACCATAAGTCATTCCCGTTAAATTCCATCGCAATCATACCACGCTCCAGATATCCTTAAACACGCTTATGAGTCGCTTTCGACAACAATAATAAGAATCGCTTAAAGTCACTTCAGAATAGTTCCTGCAATCAGTGTCTATTACAAGATACCAATCCCATTGTCGTGCAATAAATAGAGAAAAATAGAATACATTCATCAACCTGACTGGAACAAAAATGAGAAATAATGAATACTGGATTTCAGTCGTGTGGTTTTTAACAAAAATAAATTTGATTTCGGTGGCACAAACGTTAAATTGACACGTGATTACAGACATAGCTAATACAGACATCAAGCGCTAAAAATGACTAATCAAAAAGGTTAGTGACTTTACCCATAATAGGCCATATGTCTGAAATCAATGCTATGGATGGGTGGGCATCTACAATATTAAAGGGAAATAAAAGAATATTATGGCAATCGATCTATCTAAAACATTGGTGATAGGTATCTCAGCTACAGCGCTATTTGATTTATCAGCCGACAACGACATGTATCAGGAAAAATTACAGCAAGATCCTGATTCAGCCATGAAAGAGTTTCGTCTCTATCTGCGTGGAAATGAAGATAAGCCGTTAGATGATGGCGCAGGTATGCCGCTGGTAAAATCTATACTGGCCTTGAATGAACATAAAAAAGCCAATGATGAAGGTCCGGTAGTTGAAATTGTTGTGGTCTCTCGTAATGCCCCAGAAGTAGGCTACCGTGTATTAAAAGAGATTAAGAAACGTGGATTAAATATTTCCCGTTCGGCTTTTACTTCTGGTGAATCAATTAGCGATTATCTTGATGCATACTATATTGACCTGTTCCTGACAACAGACACGCAAGAAGCTAAGCGGGTAATGGAGAACAATCAGTGCGCTACTGCTTTGGTATATGCACCGAAAAAGACCATTGCACAAACTGCATTGCCTCAGCTCAGATTTGCATTTGATGGTGACGCAGGGATTTTTAATGCGATCACTGACGGTAAGTCCGAAACATCAATTAATCCAGGCCCGCATGCCAACTTGCTGATCAAATTATCGAAAGTGCAAGAACGCATCTCTGAAAGTCTGGATCACTCACCGTTACGGGTTGCATTGATTACCTCTCAAAACAGCTCCAGCGATCCGGCTGAAATGACCATGATTGATACACTGAAACATTGGGGTATCTATATTAATGATATTTTCTTCTTGGGTGGCTTACAGAAGTCTCGCTTCCTTAAAGCGTTCAAACCACATATTTTCTTTGATAGTCAGGATTCTCAGCAAGATGCCTCTGAATTGGATATGCCTTACGCTAAAGTCATGTATAGCAATCAAGTTGAGACATCAGTGGTAGAAGAAAAAGAGACGGAGGCGTCGGAAGAGGTAAAAAAGTCTGAAACATCAAAAGCAGAAGTGAAAGAAGCAACCGAGAAGAAACCTTCGGTAGTCGTGGAAAACGATGAAGATGATGAAGACGAAGACGATGAAAAGCTGACGACGGAAGAAAAGAAAAAAGAGGGTAAAGAGCTGGGCGTTTCTTTAGATGAATGCCTGAGTCCTGCTCCGCCAGAAGATTTAAGTAATTTACTCAACAAGTTTATTCGCAAGAAACCTGCTGATGCAGAATAAGATTGTTTGATGATATCGGACCCGCTTTTAGTGATGAATGTTGATATTGTTATTGCTGACTACCAGAATCCCGCTCAGGGAAATGATTTGTTGATGTTACTGGATGGGTATGCTCAAGACCCAATGGGCGGTGGGGAAGCGTTAGCACCATCGGTAAAAGCAAGCCTGTTGGGAGAGTTAGCCAGGTTACCTCATGCTTTTACCGTGTTGGCCTATGTCGACAATAAACCTGCGGGCTTGATTAACTGTTTTCTCGGTTTTTCAACGTTTGCAGCCAAACCTCTGGTGAATATCCATGATGTGGTGGTTAGTCCATCATTTAGAGGATTGGGGCTAAGCCAGAAAATGATGGCAAAAGTGGAACAAGTTGCCCGGGAGAAAGGTTGCTGCAAGATGACGCTGGAAGTGCTTGAGGGTAATGATGTCGCTAAAGGCAGTTACAGTAAATTCGGTTTTTCAGGTTATGAGCTGGATCCGCAAATGGGAAAAGCCGTTTTCTGGCAGAAGACGCTGAGTTAAACACAAAGCAATTCGTTAGTTTGATGTGAAAAGGGCATCCCATTACAGGATGCCCTTTTAGTTTATCACTAATTTTCAGAGCGCTCTGTTTAAATCCAGAACATCAGTGCCAGAATCTGTGGTGACATAATTCTTAGAAACATGGCTAACGGGTATACCGTCGCATAAGCAAGAGCAGCAGCGCCGCTGGTAGGATGCATGCCGTTGGCAAAAGCCAGTGCCGGCGGATCGGTCATAGAACCGGCCAGCAATCCGCAAATAACCAGATAATTCATTTTTGCAACAGTGTAGGCCAGCAGGCCTACAATCAACAAAGGAATAATGGTGATCAGTGCGCCATATCCCATCCAGACAATGCCGTCGCCATTGAGCAGAGTATTAATAAAACTGGCGCCGGATTTAAATCCAACCACGGATAAGAATAATACAATTCCCAGTTCACGTAAGGCCAGGTTAGCACTAGGGGGCATAAACCAGTGCATTTTCCCCAGAGTACCGATTCGACCAAGAATCAACGCAATAACCAGCGGCCCACCGGCCAGCCCAAGACGTAAAGCAGCAGGAAAACCGGGAATAAACAGCGGAATAGAACCCAGCAAGACGCCAAGGCCAATACCGATGAATACCGGCAACATCTGTACCTGTTGCAGGCGCTGCTGCGCATTACCAACGATATCAGCCACAATATCAATGGATGAGGGTTTGCCGACCAGATTAAGAATATCGCCAAAATGCAATGAGAGGCTACGTCCCGCCATTAGTTCGACACCTGCACGGTTAAGACGGGTAATCACTACGTCATAACGATGCAGATTTAAATCGCCAATCCTCTTACCCATGACTTTTTCGCTGGTTACTACCACCCGCGCCATTTTCAGATCGCTGGTTCGGGTAGAGAGAGCAACATCCACCTCATTACCAATCAGCAGTTTGGCCTGATTAAGCAATTGCCTGTCACCAACCAGATGCAGTAAATCCCCGAGCTGTATTTGGGTAGATGCTGAAGGCACCATCAGTACATTGTCTCGTTTCAATCGGGAACAAATAATAGTGTCGCCGTTAATAATCGGGATATCTTGCAGCTGCAAACCGTTCAGATTGGTGTTGCAGACTTCTACGTTAATGGTTTGCAGATTATCCGCAGAAGCCCCTGTCTGGTTATCGAACTCTTTTGCTGACTGATCGACACTAATTTTGAAGGCTAACCGAATAATCCACATCACCAGCAAAATGCCGCAAATCCCAAAAGGATAGGCCATTGCATAGGCCATACCCATTTGATTAACCAATACGCCATTGGCATGAAGATCGGTTAATACCTGCTGTCCGGCACCGAGAGAAGGGGTATTGGTGACCGCACCAGAGAAGATACCTAAGATAATCGGTAAAGGAATATCGAACAGTTTATGTAATCCGGCGGTTACAAAACAGCTGAGGATCACCAGTAAGAAAGCAAAGCCATTTAAACGTAATCCGGAGCGGCGTAATGAGGAGAAGAAACCAGGGCCAACCTGAATACCAATCGTATAAACAAACAGAATCAGGCCGAATTCCTGCACGAAATGCAGCATGTTTTCGTCAAGTTCAATATGGTAAGTATGGGCGAAGTGACCCACAATGATGCCGCCAAATAGCACACCACCAATGCCTAACCCAACGCCGCGGATTTTCCAGTTGCCAATCCATAAGCCGAGTACGGCAACCAGCGCTAACAGGCTGACTGTCAGGGCAATATCACTCATTATAACCATCCTTGCACAGGTGCTTATAGCTCTTGTCGGTTAATCATTTTTGTTTTGTATCGCCAGTCTGGTTCAGATACAGACAAACTCATCATAGAGAAAAGCGATATTAAAATTGTGACTGGCTCGGCGAAATGAAGGAATTAGCCACGATAAAAATTGATATTTATCATAATAATGGCATTTGCACGAAACGATTCAGGAAAGAGGAAATAAATGAATAAAATTCAACGATCAGGGAGCAAAATAAAACAACGAAAATAAAAAAGTCTGGCGACTACATTAACCGCCAGACGGTGTTGCCTTAAGATAAATGGTGGACAGTTATTCCCACCAGATATCGTACAGCTCACTGGTTTCGACATTTTCCATGCCGTTTTGTGTTAACCAGTTAGCAATCAGGGTACGGTGCTCTTCGGTGCAGCTTCCGACTTTCTGCAGGCAGATAATACCTTCCCAGTCTAAATAACCGCTGCCACCAAAACCAAGACCATTAGGCTCAATGACTTCTTTAATCATGCGATTAATAAAAGCGTCAATGGTATCGAGATCGGTACCCTGAGCGAAATTCCAGTTAACGGTAAAACCAATTTCCTGAAACTCATCCAGATGTAATTTTTTACGTAAACGACGACTGCGCTGTTGAGCCATGGGTTCATCCTCTGAAAGAAAAAAGGAATCTTACTCGGATGTGGTGATAGCGTCCAGTCAGTCAGAGAATGAGGCCGAATATATCAAACTAAAGCTACTTTTTCTTATCCTCTTCATGAGGATGTTTTTTTTCATGCTTTTCGCGACGTTTTTCTTCCGGCGTTTTTAGTGGTTTTTTCTTCTGATCGTGGCTCATGATGTTTTCCCATGTTGAGTGAGTACATTAATGAGTTAAGACTGAGTTTAATGGTTATGCAAGTTAATGTAGAAAACCAACAAGTGGAAAGCACTAAAGGGAGCATAGTGGCTATCTCCCTTAGTTATTTTGATATCAAGCGTTATGAATAGAAAGCGATACGTACCAGTTTGTAAACACCATCTACCGGTTCAATCACCAGATTGTAACCATTGTCACTGTTCTCATGCTCAATGATATAACCTTCGGGGCTTACGGCATCAAGAACCTGACTTTGGTCTGCATCTCCCTGACGATATTGATTGGTTTTAATCAACTTCACCATTTCAACATCGAAGAGTTCATCATATTGAGAAAGAAATTCCGCTTCATTTTGAAAAATCATTGGAGAGTGCTCGTAATCGCTAAATGGAAAGTTCATCATTTTAGCGACGGCCTCTTTATCCTGAGTACTTACAGCAAGCTGTAAGTCATGCCAGAAAATGGTGAAATCTGAATGTTGATCAAACTGGTAGTGGCTCTCTGTAGCAGGCACTTCCTGTGCATTAATGACAGGAGAGAAGGAAATACCAAGCATAACAACCAAAGCGCCTATCATGTTTTTCAGCATAGTGAGTTACTGTCAGTAAGATATTATGAGATGAGTATAAATTATATTTGGTAAGTGGTTTATTAGCTGACCAGTAAATAATTTAGTGGTTATCACAAAAATATAAAAAATATCTGAACAGATTAAAATGTTGATTGCTGAATAGCAATCAACACGTGAATCACGAAGTGATTGCCGGATAATGAATGAGCGCTATTCGGTTTTTGGTGCGGCGTCCTGCAATGCATTGAGTACTTTAGAAAAGTCTTCAAAAGAGCAGAAACCATTGGTGTCGACAGGGCAATCAGCCATCTCCAATACTACTCGCTTAGGGGGATGATTTAAGGTTAATTTATCGCCGCGACGAATTTGTTCTCTGGTTTGATAAATATATTCAATCTTCATTAAATTTTTATCTGTAGCCTTATCTTTCCAGCGTTCAAAAACAATTTTTCCACCAATAGGTGTTTTCTCGAATTGGCCGGGTAGTTGATATGGCTTAATCTTTAATACTGAAAGTAAAGAGAAGACATTAGAGTCATGACCAACCAAGAGGTTAAATTTTGCCGGCTGGCGCATCACATCTTGAGTAAAGATAGCATTAATATATTTAATCAGCGGTGCAGAAACATCTTTGGCCACTAACGGTGAGCCGAACAGTACTTCACCATAGCGGTCTTTAATGTTAGCCAGCATTTTCCATTCACTGTCTGACTGTATGGCACCCCAGGCAATGTCCTGTGCCGGGAAACCCTCATAATATTGCAGAATGAACGCATCAGAAATGGAGGTGCCAATGCGCAGAGGACCACTCACGCCAGGTTCTTTATCTTTCTCTACGGTAAATTCGGCCGGTTCACTGTTTAAGTCACAGCGCTTATCGGTCAGGCAGACACTACCATTTTTATAATCGGTAATTTTACTCAGTAAGTCATAAGACGGCTTTAATTCCCGATTTAAACCCGTTAATCCATCAGCGCTGGCTTCTGTATTCATTGCCGCAAGTGCAGACTGTTTAAATGCATCAGAGCCATCGTGAATAATGGGGTTAAAGTTTGGATCCATCACTCCCAGCTCAGCCTGATGGAAAATCTTCACATCACATCCGGGAAATGCCCCCAGAGTAAAATATTGAGCGGTCGCCAGCGTTCTTTGCAGGCTGTTAGCATAGATAAAGGTATCTTTTGCCAGAGGACAGGTGTCCTTATTAAACAGTTTTTCCTGCGTTAACCAGGAGTTCACATATTCACCAAAATAGCTTTCCAGAATACCCCCCTTAGAAGTGAGATGACCGCCTTTAGTCTCCCATTCAGGCCAGCTTTTTGGTGTTGATATTGCAAGCACACTGCCGGAGTTAGCTAAAGGGGCGCGCAGGCCATGACGGCTGAATAAAACGACCTGTTCCAGTTGATATCCTTCAGGCGTAGCTGATACAGCAGGCAAACAAGGAAGAGATATCAGCAGACCACATAGCAACGTTCGGTAGTTGAATTTTTTTATCATGACAATATCCATATATTGATATGAAAGGGAGCGATAGTTTACCTGTGAAAAACCAATAATGTGTTGGTTATTGATCACAAAGAAGTTGAAATTATTTCATCCGAACAGAAAATGTGTTGCAATTTAACAGTCCAACTCTGTATTCCTCATTTGAGCAGGCCAGATGGCCTCTTCGGATGCATTAATAATGTTATCGTCTGCAAAGAGAAATCTATGTTTAATGCCAATGGTTCCATCATTGATGTGCCCGGAGTGAAAGTAGGCCATCAGCATGATATGACGTCAATGACGGGATGTAGTGTAGTCATACCGGAGCATCCTTCAGTATGTGGTGTCGATGTGCGAGGGTCTGCTCCCGGTACCCGCGAGACGGACCTACTGAGTGCAGTTAATGCGGTGGATAAGATACATGCTTTACTGCTCACGGGTGGTAGCGCTTATGGTCTGGATGCTGCAACGGGCGTGATGAAATATCTGGAACAGCAACAAATAGGTTTCGATGTTGGTGTTGGCGTGGTACCCATTGTGCCGGCGGCAGTGATATTCGATCTCTCATTTGGTGATGCAAACGTTCGACCCGATGCGGATATGGGCTACCTGGCGGCGCAAAGCGCCAGTAAAAGTAGATTCCCTGATGGAAATATTGGCGCCGGTACCGGGGCAACGGTAGGGAAGCTGGTTGGCGAGCGATGGCGAATGAAAGGGGGATTAGGCAGCGCTTCAATAACCCTCTCAAATGGATTAGTGGTAGGCGCTATGGTGGTGGTCAATGCCGTTGGTGAAATTCGGGACCCTGACACTCAACAGGTTCTTGCGGGAAGCTACGATGGTCAGGGGCGAGTTCAGGATATGCTTTCTTTAATGCTACAGAATGTGACCGATCCGGGTCCGGTAGGGACCAACACCACTATTGGCATCGTTGCCTGTAATGCCAATATGAATAAAACCCAAATGACCAAAATTGCCCAGATGAGTCATGACGGGCTGGCCCGGACTATCTATCCTGTTCATACCATGAGTGATGGGGATACATTATTTGCACTGGCGACCAGCGGTGTTGATGTTTCAGTCAATCTGTTAGGTACTTTAGCCGCAGAGGTGGTCGCCCGAGCGGTGGTAAACGGGGTGAAAGCGGCTGAAGGTGCGCTTGGGGTTCCTGCATGGCGGGATTTAAATAAAGAATAATAAAGATAAAGGAAGCGTTAATTAATGAATTTATTGGATATCACTTGTCGTTCTGTTCCTGCTTTGCCTTGGGGGTCTGGCGACAAAATTCCCTGGAACGATCCGGCATTTAGTCAACGAATGTTAGAAAATCATTTGTCGCAACAACATGACTGGGCCAGCCGTCGTTTAGTGGTAATTCAACAGCAGGTTGAGTGGATTTCACAGCAATTACCCGACAAACGGGCGAAAATATTGGATCTCGGTTGTGGCCCCGGGCTGTACACCGGGATGTTAGCTAAGTTAGGTTATCACTGTGTGGGCGTCGATTTTTCTCCCGCATCGATAGCTTATGCTACTGAGCAGGCCAAAAAGCAGCAAATGAATATTGAGTATGTGTTAGCGGATATTCGTGATTATCAGTCAGAACAAAAATTTGATCTGGTTATGCTGACTTTTGGTGAGTTTAATGTGTTCACTCCCTCTGATGCCGAACAGATTTTGACTAACGCCTCATCGTTATTGAGCCACGATGGTATTTTGGTGATTGAAGTTCATACCTACGATGAAGTTCGTCGACAGGGCGAAAGTTTATCATCATGGCAGAGCCATGAAACCGGGCTTTTCTCCACCAATCCTCATTTGTTATTGCAGGAAAATTATTGGGACAAACAGCAAGCTACCGCGACCACGCGTTATCTGATTATTGATGCACAATTGGCGGATGTTATGGAATATGGTGCAACGATGCAGGCTTATACTGAATCTCAATATCTGTCTATGTTCGAACACTGTGGTTTAAAGGCTACCAGTCAGTTGATGCCTGAACAATGGCCTGTAGGGGAGATGTTTACCGATAAGCTGGTCGTCTATGTTGGTCGCAAGTAGTTATTAGCGTGTGAGTAAGCATAAATTTGTGATTTCATTTTTATGCTTACTTAAATAAAACGGCACAGTAAATAATTTATTACAATTTTACTTGATTAGTTTTTTTTATTTTTTATTTATAAGTTTTTTATTTGGTTAATTATCCATTATTAAAGGGTTGTTTGATTTTTGCACCCTCTATTTTTCAGCAGTAAGCCATTTCTTTTCAATCATTTCATCAGAGGTCACTACCTCAAATCGTTTCTTGAAAAATTAATAGTTTAAATATTTTTTATTATTATAAATCAATTGATTGTTTTGTTTTTTTACATGAATTCCATCTGGAATTATATCAAAAAAAATAGTTAGATCGATAATATCGATCGAATAATTCAATGTGATAGTATTTATCTATCAAATGTTGTGGGTTTGTTTGATAATAACGATTTGTTGTTTCATTCAATTAACATTACCTTTCTACGGTAATAAATAATTCCTTAAAGAGTGTTTTAGGTATTAGTTAATGGGTTTGAAATGCTTTCTTTGTTTTGGGGTTCTTCACCTGATTAACTTCATAAGGGAATGATTTTATACATTTCATTGTGAATGATGATGAAAACTTAATGTGTTTTTTTAATGTCAATAGATATAAGTCCCAATAAAATGAATAACATAGCTTATTCATTAAAGGATGTTGTTAGTATTTAATGGAGTAGGATGGATTAGTATGGATAGGTCTTTGTATAAAAAGGAATATCAGGGAAAGTTCTCCGGTAAAATCTCAAAAAGTATCTTACAGAATCAGTTGGCCATGAGCGGCTTACTGAGTGTTAGTGTACTGTTCTTCCCACCGTTTGTACTGTCACAGGATATTGGCAGTCAATCTTCGCAAACGATAGTACTGAATGATGGTGATAACCTCAGAGCTGACCTTGAAAACAACAGTACGCTTTATGGTGTTTTGAACCGTTATAGCACGCAGGCTTCGATTAACCTGGCGAACGATGTCACCATTACCGCAGAAAAATCAACGGGTCAGGCTAAAGGAATTATTGTTGATGGTACTAACTCAACGCTGACGGCAAATCGCTTAACAGTAAACAGTAAGGGCTTGACCAGTACCGGTATTGATATTGGTGGTAGTAAAAACAATATCGATTTAGGTACCGGTAGCAAAATTACCGTTGAGGGGACCAATGATGCACAAGCTTATGGTCTTCGTGTTGGTGGTGCTTCAACGCTGAAAGCCGATGCATTATCCATCGAGACTAAAGGCGGCAATGGTGTTGGCGTAGGTGTGGATAATCAGGGAACGTCGGTGGATCTTGGCAGAGGAAGTTCCATAACTATCAATGGTCGAGGTAGCGTTGGCCTGTATATTTTTGGTGCCAATGGAAATGCTGCTAATGGACCAGCCCGTTTCAAAGCCACTGAACTCACTATTAATACCCAGGGCTATAGCGCCTATGGTATCAACGCTCAGAAAAATTCTGTCATTGACTTAGGTCAGGGCAGTACGATTAACACCGCCGGAAACTATGCCACAGGTATATGGAACTGGGGGGTGATTACAGCGGATGCATTAACCATCAATGCAACAGGCGCTGACAGTATCGGTATTGAAACCCGTGAAGGTGGTACTGTTACTGTTGGTGCTAACAGCCATATTTCATCAGAATTAGCAGGTGGAATCGTTGCTTCCGGCAATGGTGCCATTATCGATTTCACTGGTACCGAATCAGCCCGTAATACCATTTTTTCTGGTGGTTCCTATGGTGCTTCAGCGCAAGGTACTGGCTCTGCTATTCATTTATATAATACCGATGTCACTATTGACCGCCGGGGCGCATTGGGATTGGGGCTTTGGACACTGAGTGGTGGTGTAATAACGGCTGATGATTTGACGGTTAACGGTGCTGCGGCAACGCGTGGTGTTTATGCCATGACCAACAGTCAAATTGACTTAACGGGAAATACCACCATTACTATGGCTAATCCATTGGATATGGCAATAGCCACTCAGCATAATGATGGTTATGCAGCCAGCCGGATTAATGCTTCAGGAAAGATGACTATTGATGGCGGTATTCTTTCTCGTGGAGGCCTGATCAATATCAATATGGCTTCTGGTTCGCGCTGGACGGGACAAGCCTACAGTGATGGCGTTAATGGTGGTGCTCTGAATATCACCATGACGGATAGCCGCTGGAATATGATTGCTGATTCTAATCTGGATAATCTGGCGCTGAATAACAGTACCGTTGATTTTGCTGAAGATAAAACCGGTTCTTTACTCACGGTTAAGCAGTTAAGTGGCAACGGCAACTTTATTATGCGAACGGATATCGTAGGTGATGGCGATGGCGTCAATAACTCTGGTGATAAACTGGTCGTTACCGGCAGCAGTAGCGGTGACCATACACTGACTATTCTTAATCGCGGTAGTCTGGCGACCACCGGTAATGAAGTCTTAACCGTAGTGGAAACCTCGGATGGTCAGGCGACCTTTACCAATTCATCTCAGGTAGAACTGGGCGGTTATCTGTATGATGTGCGTAAAGCGGGAAATAACTGGGAGCTTTACTCCTCAGGTGTTTATGTTCCTCCACCAGAACCTGAGCCGCAGCCTGAGCCAGAACCGCAACCCGATCCGGATCCAAATCCGGCACCTAATCCCGATCCGGAAATAACCACTACGGCTGATGCCGGTGCTAATTTCCTGAACGTGGGTTATCTGCTGAATTATGCAGAGATGCAAACCCTGCTGCAACGTATGGGGGATTTGCGACAAAACAATGAGCATGGTGACATGTGGCTAAGGGGTTATGCCGGTAAATTTGACTCTTTTTCTGGTGCAAAACTGAGCCGTTTTGATATGGATTACAGTGGGGTACAGATTGGGGTAGACAAGCGTATCTCTCAGGAGCTACCACTGTTTATTGGTACGTTTATGGGGCAAACGCGGGGTAGTCCAAACTATACCAGCGGCGATGGTACAGTAGAATCGAGCCATATGGGGCTCTATGCCAGCTATATGGCACCTTCGGGATTGTATTTTGATGGCGTGGCAAAATACTCTCGCCTGAAGAATCAGTTTGATGTGCTTGATAGCCAGAATAACCATGTTAACGGTAGCGGTAGTTCCGATGGTGTAAGTTTCTCACTGGAGTCTGGTCAGAAATTTAGTTTGAACCAACCGGGGAATGGTTTTTATATCGAACCTCAGTTGCAGTTCACTTATAGCCATCAGGACGCCACCAGAATCAAAGCAGCTAATGGGCTGATGGTTGATCTTGGTAGCTATGAATCAATGATTGGACGCGCCGGAACCGTTGTGGGTTATGAAGTATTAAGTGGTAATAATGCGCTTAATGTTTATGTTAAAACCGGCTATCTACGTGAATTCTCCGGGGATGCGAACTATCGTTTGAATGGTTCTCTGGAAGAACATACCTTTAAAGGCAACTGGTGGAATAATGGTGTTGGCGTCAGCGCCCAGATAAATAAGCAGCATACTCTGTATCTGGATCTGGATAGCGCCAGCGGCAATAAGTTTAACCAGCGTCAGATTAACGGTGGTTATCGCTTTAGCTTCTAATCATTATTTATATTGTATAAAAGGCAGCGATTTATTCGCTGCTTTTTTTTGCCTTCAAAAACCCACTTTGGGTTTCGCCATTCCGTTTTTTAGTTTTTCCAACCCATTGTATTTCATTCATTATTGGCTGATTTTTTCCATCATATTGGAATATTTAATGCAAGAAAGTTGGATAAATAATATGCCGTGAGATGAGTATCACAAATTGGCAATTTGGTTATTGTTTGCCCGGTTAGACGTGATAAATATGAAGTCTAATATAGAAGAATGAGTTCCAATATAATGGAAATTGACAAAAAATCGAAAGTACCCGCACTGACCAGAGCGATCGATATTCTCAATTTTGTTGCAGAAAATGGACATTGCTCGGTAACGGATATTGCAACCAATCTTGCGCTGCCAAAAAGCTCGCTCTATCTAATGATTGACGAGCTGAGAAATCTTCGGTTACTGGCGCAAAGCGAAGATGGCTCTCTACGTTTAGGGCTGAAATTGATGGAGCTGGGCAGCCGCTCTGTTGAACAATTGGACCTGCGTCGTATCGCTAAAGACTATCTTACTCAATTAATGCTGGAGACTGGGTTAGTTTGTCATTTAGGTATTCTGGATGACAACGATCCTATCTATCTGCTGAAAGTAGACTCCAAAAGTACTATTCAGGTGCGCTCATGGGAAGGGAAGCGCCTCTCGTTATATAGCTCCGCCTTGGGTAAATGTTTATTAGCCTGGATAAGTGCCGAGCGGCAAAAAGCCTTGATTTCCGCCATTGAGTTCAAGGTCGTCACACCTTACACCTTAACCTCTGAAGAAGAGCTGGTGAATGAGCTGGCTCTTATTCGGCAGCGGGGCTGGAGCTTTGACAATCAGGAAGACCTGTTGAATATCCAGTGTATTTCCGCTCCGATATTTGATTCATCCAACAAGATTATTGCCGCGATATCAGCGGTAGGAACCACTTTGCAAGTTAATGAAAACAATTTGCAGATGTTAGCGGAAAGAGTAATGCATGCAGCAGAGCTGATTTCCAAAGAGCTGGGCCATAGTCACAAGTAAGGAGCAAAAATAGTCATGATTCGACCTTCTGGTATTTATAGCGCGATGCTGACTCCGTGGAAGAATGGGGTACCTGATTTAGCGGAGCTTAGAAAAATTGTTGATTTTCAAATTGAAGCAGGATTAACCGGATTATTCCCTGTGAGTTCGGTTGGAGAATCAGGCTTGATGTCGTTTGAACAGAAGTGTGCGCTGATGGAAACGGTTATCGATCAGGCCGCCGGACGAGTTCCGGTATGGTGCGGTATACCTGCCAGTACGGCACAGGAAAGCATTGCGCTGGGGAAATTTGCTAAAGAAAAGGGTGCTGCGGGTTTGGTTTTAATGCCACCGGTTTTTTATCGCCATTCTTCAGAGGTGATTGTTACCACCATGAAACAGATTATCGAGAGCACTTCGCTACCGGTATGTCTGTATAACATTCCATTCTTTGCCGATGCGATTACACCAGCAATGGTTGCTGAGCTGGCACAGTTACCAAACGTAGTGGGTATTAAAGACTCGGGAGGCAATGCCGTTGAATTTATGCAGATGCTTTCGCTCTGCGGTGAGGTCAATCCACAGTTTAATGTGTTGACTGGGCGTGAAGAGTTTCTTTATCCGTCACTAAAAGCCGGTGGTAAAGGCTGTATGACGGCAACGGCCGGTGTCTTACCTGAAGTTATGGTGAAAATATATCGCCTGACGATGGAAGGAAAAGATCAACAGGCTCATCAATTACAAATGGCTGCACTGCCCGTCATGATGATGCTGTCTTCATTACCGTTCCCACTGGGTTACAAACTGGGAATGGAAATAAGGGGATTCAACATGGGAGAAACACCATTCCCACAAGTTGATTCAGTAAAAGAAAAGGCTAACTCAATAAAAAATAAACTAGAGAAAGCCCTGCAACAACTTCTAAATATTGCCAACTAGCGAAACAGAGGATAACCATGAACTTACCTAAAATCAAACAGGTTAGAGCCTATTTTATGGGTGGAGCGACCGCAGAGAAAGGTTCTGGCGGAGCTGATTATCATGACCAGGGAGACAAACACTGGATTGACGATCATATTGCTACACCAATGAGTAAATATAAGCAGTATGAGCAATCCCGTCAGTCATTTGGGATTAACGTGCTGGGGACACTGATTGTCGAAGTCGAAGCTGAAAACGGTGTGAAGGGATTTGCCGTTTCAACCGGCGGTGAAATGGGATGTTTTATTGTAGAAAAGCACCTCAACCGCTTTATTGAAGGAAAATGCGTGTCGGATATCAAGTTGATTAACGATCAAATGATGAACGCCACCATGTACTATTCTGGCTCTGGCGGTCTGGTAATGAATACTATCTCCTGTGTCGATCTGGCGTTATGGGATCTGTTCGGGAAAGTGGTTGATCTGCCGGTATATAAGCTTCTGGGTGGTGCTGTACGCGATGAAATTCAGTTTTACGCTACCGGAGCTCGTCCCGATCTGGCAAAAGGACTGGGTTTCATCGGTGGAAAAATGCCGACCCATTGGGGGCCACATGATGGTGATGCGGGCATTCGCAAAGATGCGGCGATGGTTGCTGATATGCGTGAGAAGTGCGGCCCTGATTTCTGGCTGATGCTGGACTGCTGGATGAGTCAGGACGTGAATTATGCCACTAAACTGGCCCATGCTTGTGCACCATACAATCTGAAATGGATTGAAGAGTGCTTGCCACCGCAACAATATGAAGGATATGCCGAGCTGAAGCGTAATGCTCCTCCGGGAATGTTGGTTACCTCTGGAGAACACCACGGTACATTGCAATCGTTCCGTACCTTATCGGAAACGGGTATTGACATCATGCAGCCAGACGTTGGCTGGTGTGGTGGTTTAACCACATTACTGGAAATTGCCGCCATCGCTAAATCACGTGGTCAACTGGTGGTTCCACATGGCTCTTCTGTTTACTCACATCATGCGGTTATTACATTTACCAATACGCCGTTCAGTGAGTTCCTGATGACCAGCCCGGATTGTTCAACCATGCGTCCGCAGTTTGACCCAATCCTGCTGAATGAGCCGGTACCGGTTAACGGGCGTATGCATAAATCAGTACTGGATAAACCAGGTTTCGGTGTTGAGTTGAATCCGGCGTGTAACTTAACTCGCCCTTACACGCACTGATATTTGATTAGCCGTTAATTAAATAATAAGCCTGCCGATTAGACGGCAGGCAATATCAAACTATATATCATTAAGGATCTAGTCATGACTACGGTTCTCAACACGGCTGTAACTAAAACAAGGTGGCGTCTGGTTCCCTTTATGCTGACGCTGTATATTTTGGCCTTTTTGGATCGCGCCAATATTGGTTTTGCCAAGCAGTCTTATCAGTTAGATACCGGTTTAAGTAATGAAGCTTATGCGCTGGGCGCAGGTATCTTTTTTATTGCTTATGCCTGTCTGGGGGCACCAGCCAATCTGTTAATGAAAAAATTTGGTGCCAGAAAATGGATTGGTATCACCACGCTATGCTGGGGCGTTTTATCTTCAGCTATGGCCTTTTGTGATACTGAATGGAAATTCCTGACGGTTCGTACGTTATTAGGAGCCGCTGAAGCGGGCTTCTTCCCGGGAATGATCTATCTGACCTCTCAATGGTTTCCACAGCGTACCCGGGCTAGCGTTATGGGGCTGTTCTATATGGGGGCTCCGCTGGCATTAACACTTGGTTCACCGCTGTCTGGTGCACTATTGGAAATGCACGGTTTTGGCGGGCATCCGGGCTGGTTTTGGATGTTTATGATTGAAGGGGTTCTGGCCGTTATGGCTGGTTTCTGGACCTTCTGGTATTTGGATGACAATCTGGAAAAAGCGCGTTTTCTGACTGCTGAGGAGAAAAAGGCGTTAATCGATCAGATATCTAGTGAAGAGTCGAAGAAACAAACCTCAAGACTGATGGATGCGGTTAAGAATGTGCAGGTGTGGCATCTGGCTATTATCTATATGTTGATTCAAATTAGCGTATACGGCCTGATTTTCTTCCTGCCAACACAGGTTGCAGCATTGATGGGGACTACTGTGGGCTTTAAGGCTTCCATGGTGGCCGCTATTCCATGGATTGCAGCGATGTTCGGGACTTACTACATTCCTCGTTATTCAGACAGAACAGGAAACCGTCGCAATCTGGCAGCGCTTACGCTGGCAGTTGCCGGTATTGGTATCGGCGTGTCTGCATTTGCTTCACCGGTCGTAGCTATTATTGCGCTGTGTTTTGCTGCCGCAGGTTTTATTGCAGTGCAACCAGTGTATTGGACGATGCCAACCAGTATGTTATCGGGTGTGGCATTGGCCGCAGGGATCGGGTTCGTCAATATGTTTGGCGCTATCGGTGGTTTCCTGGCGCCGTTAATTCGGGTTAAAGCTGAAACGGTAATGAATAACTCAATGGCAGGTTTGCTGACATTAGCGGTACTGACTGTTGTCGGGGCTATAGTGATTATGGCGCTGAAGAAAGACAAAGTTGCCGACGCCACGACGGGAGTTGTTGCTGACGTTAAGTGATAATTTCTTGTTGAGGAAGAATAAGCCCCGATTTTCGGGGCTTATTTTTTTACTATCAGACCGGTTTAGTTTGTTCCGATAGAGTGCCGGGCATACCGCTGGTGGCTTGTTGTAGTTGAGACAGGGAGCAGTAAAGACGCCAAATCAATCCCGCTAATTCTCTGGCAGAGGCCTCATGATGGCGGGAAAGAACGGTACTCATTTTTAGTAACTCTTCTAATGCAACTTCCAGTGAGCGTTGTTGAACGCCTTTTTCCGTCATGATGCCTTTTAAACAGCGAATACAAACTTCCCGTACCACGACTAACGGATCTGAACGAGCTTCCCATTCACGCAGTTGCCATACAACATGGCTACAGTTAAGCAAAACAACGCCCCAACGTAGTACCCAAATGCGAACCTGCTCGTCTTTGCTTTGGATTAACTGACTGATGCGATGATAAACCATGGACTCAAAATAGCTCTCGGTTTGAGAAGGTTTTTGACTCAGCTGTCCCATAAAGTCACGGCGTAACGCCCGAATAATTCGGCGACTTTTCACCTTATCAGAACTTGGCCTTAATATTTGAAAAGCCGCACCGGCAAGAATAACCCCGGCCAGTTTGCCAAAGTCATCATTAATATAACGGCTAAAGTCATAATCTGGTGGATTGGTAATGGTTAAGAACGACCCCATAAAAACGATGAGTTGTCCCCAAAGCGACGCATAACGAGGATGCTGCAACTTTAGCATCTGCATGGTGAGCAATACCGGAAGTAAAAAGGCGCAAAATACCCAGAAGTCATCGATTTGAATCATCAGGCCAAACTTAACCATATAGCAGGCAATGGAAAGCAGTACGATGGCCTTAATCAACGTCATTACGCTATTGATGGGCGAGGGCGTGGCAGAATAGAGCACACAGCTGATAGCCGTTAACGTTAATGCGGATGCGCCCGCATCCCATTGGGTATTAATCCAATAGGCACAGCCGATCACAATACATAAAAACGTTCTTAATGCATTATAAGCTGCTTCGGTAGAATCGGTATGCTGAGCGATACTTTTGACTTTAGGTGGTTGCAGGTCACTATCCGGAGCAGAAGCTTCCAGACGAAGCAACCAACGGCTGGATTGTAAATAGATCCAGCAAAAATGCCGCAATCGTAACCAGACTGTGCGATGGCGAAAGTCACTATCATCTGTGGGATAGATTTCCTGCAAAATCCTGGCCAGACGATACTTATTAGTATCGGGCTTACCAAGCTCGGCAAGTAAACGATGCAGGACTTCAGACAGGTTTTCAGGTCGATCCGGCCAGTTGATCATTAAACGACGAATACCGGAAATGACACTGGTAAGACGCAATTGCTGGTGCAGCATATAGTTAAGAATATTATTCCGCCGACGCAGGCGATAGTGGCTCCAGACCGCCTGAATTCTCAATACGTTCATGGTCAGAATTTGGCTAATGATACCTTCATGAGAGGTTCGTATTTGAGGGGTAATTTCAGCCTGCCATAGGCTTTCCGCGTGTTCCAACAGGCGGCTATGCATTTTTTTCAGTGAGTCCAGCAGTGTGGAACCATCAGAAGTACTGGGTAAAATCATCATCATGACAGCACCGCAGATAATCCCGGTAACGACCTCACATACGCGGGCCTGGGTGGTATCAAAAACCTGAAGAGAGTCGGTACTGTCCGTCAGAGAGAAGGTAATAATGGCCGCGGTATAACCAGCCAGAGCAAAAGCATATGAGACATTGTTCTGGTAATGGTTAGATATATAGGTACATAAGGATAACCAGCCAGCAATGGCAAAAGTAAATAGCCAGGGGTCGTTAAGACATGTGCCTGCAATGAGCATTGAGGCCAGAGCGCCCAGCAGGCTGCCCAGAATACGTCCAACGCTTTTACTGATAACGCCACCGATAGTCGGAAAGCTGACAACCGCAGCGGAGGTCATGGCCCAATAAGGAGCATCTAAATCCAGCAAAAAGGCAACGCCAAGCGCCAGACACATGGCAATAGCATTACGTAAGGCATAACGCCACTGTGCTTGAGTCGCTTTCCTCCAGGGGGTATTTTTCCATTCAAGCCAGGATATGTTCACACCTATGCCTATTGATGAATAGAAACGGAGCAGGTGGTTCCGGCAATTAACAAAACGTTATCAGGGACTTTGGTAAGTTTTATTCTGACGGGAACTCGCTGAGCTAAACGAACCCACGGAACGTTAGGTTTAACATTCATTAGCATATCTACATCACCATCGACGCTTTGGTCTGAAATTGCACGACCAATACTTTCTACTTCGCCACTTAACGGAGTGTTGCCGTTATACAGCGTAATGTTTGCAGCATAGCCGGGTCTAATATGGCTTAACTTGGTTTCTTCAAAATAACCCATTATGTAAAAAGAGTGAATGTCGACCAGCGCAACTAAAGGTGTACCAGATGTTGCATAGCTTCCGGCACGGATTTGCAAATTAGTCAGATAACCATCCGTTGGGGCATAAATATTGGTATGGGAGAGATTCCACTTAGCCTGATTGAGGCTGGCTTGCGCGGCTTTATAGTTTGCCTGCATAGCCTGGACGTTTAGATTGGCATCATCCAGTTCTTCTTTAGAAATGACACCTCCACTTAATCGACCGCGACGTTCAGCTTCATGGTTGGCTTTCCCTAAATCTGACAGTGCTTTTGCTAATGCCCCTTCGGCTTTATCAACTTCAATTTGGTAAGCGCTGGGGTCAAGGGTAAACAATAAGTCACCTTTTTTAACCATTTGGTTATCAGCGGCATTAACCAGCGTCAGTTTACCTGAAACTTCCGGCGTAATATTAACCAACTCTGCCCTGACTTTAGCATCACGAGTCCAGGGGGATTGCATATAGTAATTCCATAGCCACCAGCCGGCGCTTAACGCAATGGCAAAAATGATGACGGTAGAGAAGTATTTTATGACATTAATCTTCATATGATTACCAATGGGTTAACATCCACATAGAGCCGCTGACGGCAATAATAAAGATAGAGAGGTCCATCAGGGTGGGGTGCCAGATATCGCCAGAATATAGCCAGTCGCGAATGGCTCGGTGAACTAATAACCAGATGATGAAACCAAGAAAAAGTGCTTTAAATATCGGGGGAAAGTAGAGAGATGCACCGAACACCAGGTCGGATAACGCACTGTTCTTATTTATTAAACCAATATCCACGTTAATGGTACCTGCCTGATGTGATGTAAGTTTTTTCTGTCGGATATTGTGACATAAAACTTTACTATATAGCCTGTGTTTACTGAGAGCTTTCAACTAACATCAGCATAGCACTATCAAATTATAGTATCACCATACTTATCAGGCATTATGCAAGAATGAGTGCTTTCCTTACTATTGTTTACCAGAGTAATAAGCCTTAATTGTAATTTATAGAGTTATACTTATAATAGAATATGTAGTATGGAAGTATAAGTTCACCTAAATTAAACGCTGGTTAACGGATGGTTATTAATTGCTTTTGGCATAATGACAATCATCAGTCTTTTAGAAAATACTACAAGCATGTTATTATTATTTTTCTATAAATCCCCTTTGTTTTTCTGCTAAAAATAGTAATTAACATTTTATTTTATTTCAAAAAACATCCATATATGAGCTTAATTTAGTTGTTTAAATTATAGTGACCATAACCAAACTTAACAAATAAAAACAATCAGATAGAGTTGTTTTGTGAAAATCACAACGATAAAAAAATCATTATTAATAGTCATTGGCTATCAAAATGGTTGTTATGTTAGGAATTAACGATTTGTAATCAAGTGGTTTTAGATATTACTCTCACTGCCAATAGAGGTGTTTATTTATTACCATTATGATTTTTAACTTTGCGTGATAATTATATTAAACTCCCAGTTAAAACGAATGGTTGAAGCAAATTAATATTATTTGATTATTTAGTTTCTACCGATTTGCCATTAGTTTTTGAGGTTTAAGGTTAACCCTAAGAGTAAATGGTGAAGTAGGTCATATTTTTTGCCAATGGAATGTCTGGCTCTTTGAGATTTGGATTTCATATTAGAGAATATTTATTGAACTTTTAAAGATTTGAATAGCTATTGGGATTGTTACTAAACGATCCCAGTTTCGGCTAGGCGAAAGCCTGTAGCTGAAAAACAGAATTCACAATGTGAATAATGAAGTAAACATAATAAAAAGGCTGAATGTTTTTGTTTTGACATAACGGCCAAAGAGAACGGCAACCGGAATCCAATATGGAATGGTGAAAGTGTCGTATCTATAGGATGTAAAGGACAAGTGGTGGTTTGTTATATGCTCTTTTTATCAGAAGTATATGAGGAGAAGTAAGATGAAGGAAAATCTGCCTGTTTGTCACCACTGCAGTAAGATAGACAGCGTCCGCAAGCATGGATTAGCCCGCTCCGGGGTGCAGCGTTACTATTGCACATCCTGTAAAAGAACGTTTCAGGTTCGTTATATATATCTGGGAAATGAAACTAACATTCTGCGCCAGGTTAAGACCTTGTTGGACGAAGGAAAGAGCCGGGTAGAAATCAGCCAGGTATTAGGGGTCAGTCAGGGAATTATCGACCGTCACATATACTTAATTACGCTGGATGAAGAAGAAAAAATTGGGGCATAAGTGAAAGACGAAAGCGTCGTTGTTTGCTTAGTCTGATGATGAAATAGAGAGTTTTGTATATCGCTAAAAGATATCAGGATTACTGTTTACATCATACGCCAGAACTTGGTTCAACCTGAGGGTGAACGCACTTGACGGGAAGAGGAGGGCAGAACTCTTCCCGTTCATTATCTCTACACCTCTACAACTTGCCATTCAATCTATCCATCCTTTTCTTAGCAAATCATCTTTTACTCACGAGCCTTTACCTTAGATTAAATGAAATATCATAGTGATTAATAATAATTTCAAGGGGTGTTTTTACCTTGATATTAAAAGGAATAACGTGACTGAAGTAAAAGAAGTATGGTGCGATGCGGTATAAAATACCCACAACTTAATAGGTCTATTAGTAGGGATTTATCCCGCCATCAAAGGAAACCACAAAATGTCTAGAACATGGATATTAATTATCTCAGGTATTGTTATTGGTGCTATTGCATTAACGTTAGCCGTTGCAGGAAATCCACCCAATATGGGAGTCTGTGTCGCCTGTTTCATTCGTGATAGTGCCGGTAGCTTAAATCTTCATTCAACGGCTACGGTGCAATATCTGCGTCCGGAAATATTTGGTTTTGTTATTGGTGCTTTCGCGACGGCATTAATATTTAAAGAGTTCAAGGCTAAAGCTGGTTCAGCCCCGATTATTCGTTTCACTCTGGGTTTTCTGATGATGATCGGATGTCTGGTCTTTTTAGGCTGCCCATTACGCATGGTTTTACGTATTGGTGCCGGAGATTTAAATGCGGTGATTGGATTGATCGGACTGGTGGTGGGTATTGGTATTGGTAGCCTGTTCCTGAAAAAAGGATTCTCATTACCACGTAATTATAGCCAATCCTCTATTGAGGGTATTTTGTTTCCAACTACCTGTATTGTTTTATTGATGATGTTTTTGTGGAACAGCGGCATATTTAGCGCCAGTGAAAAAGGACCAGGAGCCAGTCATGCCCCAGTGTGGTTATCAATAATCGCTGGGCTGGTGATTGGTGTGGTTGTTCAACGTACGCGTTTTTGCTTTATTGGTATGGCGAAAAATATTTTTCTGTCGCGTAACTATAATATGGCATTGGGTGTTTTAGCCTTAACGCTGATTGTGGCTGCAGGTAATCTTTATCTGGATAAATTTACTCTGGGTTTTGATAACCAGCCAATTGCTCATACCGATGGAGTATGGAATTTCCTCTCAATGATGTTAGTTGGACTTTGTGGTGTGTTTATTACTGGTTGCCCATTACGTCAATTAATTAGTGCCGGGCAGGGAAGTTCTGATGCTGCAGTTAGCGTACTGGGAATGTTGATTGGCGCCGCATTTGCCCATAATTTTGCTTTTGCATCCAGTCCTGCAGGGCCAACAGAGAATGGGAAGATTATCGTTATTGTAGGTATTATTCTGGTATTAGCTATTGGTGTTATTTATACCGTAATGATACGTAAAACGCTGGAAAGTGCGATTGATGAGTCGTGAGTATCTGTTTCTTTTCCATACCCCTTGGGAGTGATTAAGCTAAAAAAGAAGCTAAATGGCTGGGGGGTTAATTTTCAGGTCATTGATGCTCCCAGAACACTCTCGGCAGAGTGTGGCATGGCAGTACGTTTTGAGTTGGTTGAACTGCGCCCGTATTTAACCTTGATAAATTCGCAGGTTAAAGCTGTCTATCAGGTAACGGCAGAAGGTTATCATGTTTTGTGGCAAGATGAACAATAATTGAACAAGTGTTAATAACAAAAAGCGTCCATTGAATGGGCGCTTTTTGTTATGTCTTTTTGATAGATGAACAAGGATGTTTGATTCTATTTGCTATTTTAAAAGTGATTAGTACTCATTGGGTTTGGTTTATTTAGCTCACATTTTCATCTGTATAAATAGAATTATCAGGCAATTTTCATCATTAAATTTCTTGTCAATTTTTTTCTAATCGGATATGTCTATCAACTTAATCAGGATTAACTAATTTATTAAAATACAAAATATGAAATCTCGGCTATTTTTTCGTTTTTTGGATAACTACTTTTCTTAAATTAGTCTAACTTGTAACAGTTTTAAGATTAACGATGTTTGAAAACTGACTGTTTTACCAGCGAACTATGCAATGAAAGGTCATTTATCAAATAATAATGGAACTCGATACAATAAATGTTAATTCTTGTTATCGGGATGGCAAATGGCCTTCGGGAAATACCTGTCTGCTGTGTATCGACTAATTGATCGGAATATTCTTATCGTGGTGGATATATGATTGTTATTTAGCAAAAAACAGCGGTATTGGGTGGTTATTTTAAGACCATTAAAAGCTTCGTTTGAATGATAGGGTAATAAGGCAACATTTTTAATATCCTCAAGGCGAAGTTTCAGTGAGAAAGAGTGCTAAATGTCCTCATCACCAATTTATCAATGTAATGTCTATTTTGGGCTTGATGTCGCTCGGGCTTCAGATATTCTTTATGGGGGATATTTTGAGCATCGATTATCTTCTTCTGCTCAATTGAGTTTATATCACCAAAGAGTGATGTTAAACGATATCCGATTGGAAACGGGTAACTATAGTTTCCCTATTATTGCCAGAGGATGTACTCCTTCTGATACCATATGTATTGGTTTTATGGCCCATGGTAGTGATGTGACTCGTTATAATACAGTGCCAATCGGTACGGATGAAATACAAATTTATCCGGAAGGGTCGGAGTTATTATATCAATCATCCGGGTCATCGCGTTGGGTTGTCTATTCTGTTCCCCACACTATATTGATACAGGCAATCTTGACATATAGTGGTCAGGATATGACTCTATCGAAAGAGAATGCTATTTCTTTAAAATTACCGAAAGGAAGCATTGACAGTTTATTGAGACAAACCAATGAAGTTTTTACTATTGCCCAAAATAGCTCAAATTCTGATTGCCGACGAGGAAATTTCAACAAAATACAGGAGCAACTACTGGCTAGTTATAGTCGGATTATTTGTGACGCCATGTTGGAATCTTCCATTGAAAAAAAGAGTAGTGTATCTCAGCGCCATAATAATCTTATTTTGGATAGCGAATATTTCGTTATGTCCTGTGATGATGTAAGTGCCAGTTTGATCAATATAGCTCAACGGACAGGATATAGTTTGAGAGCACTTGAGCTTATTTTTCGTAATTCAGTCGGAATGTCTCCGGGAAAATGGTTTTTAAACCTGAGGTTAAACGGTACGTTACGCGATTTTTTGATGGCAACGCCAGTGAGTACCGTATCAGGCATTGCTACCCGCTGGGGATTCCAGCATCTTTCTCGCTTTTCTGAGCAATACCGTAAAACGTTTGGTGAATACCCAAGCCACACATTGAATCGGAGTAAAAAGAGAGTAGAAGCAGTTTCCTTCGAAAGGGAATTTGATAGTCAAATAAACTCCTAATTGATTGATTTCATTCTTACAATACTAATTTTATGAAATTGCTTCAGATAAGGAGAGTCACGCTTATGATAAATTAAAAAATTAGTAAAACTAAATATTTCAGTTTGATTATTATCATTAATAATTGAATGGCTAAATATCCAAAAATATATTTCCTGTGGTTTTTTCGTTTTTTGGATAACGGAATGATTGAACATATATTACATTGTTCGTGTTGTTTCATTGAACCTAAACTAAAGCAGGAGCGCATTATGTTTAAAAAGAAGACGCCATGTCGTTATTGTCAGGATAATCAATCCGTCAGAAAACACGGAAAAGGACGTGCGGGTTATCAACGTTTTTATTGTGTAAATTGTAGTCGTACATTTCAGGTGAAATATGTCTACTCAGCTTATTATAAAAATCCAGAACCTGTTTTATCCTAAGGATAAAACCTATTGGAAGTATTTTTTATAAAGTCAATTACTATATTTATAGCTAAGTAATAGATCATATTGATATTAATTATCATATTGGTTTTTTGTTTTGTTATGGTTATAACCTCATGATAATAAAGTGGATGAATTAATTATCACATAGGTCGAGATCGTGAGGTGGCATATCAATATAATTGAATATATCTACTAAATAAATAGTTAAACTCTATTTGTTTAATTGAGAAGCCCGTTACCCAACGGGCTTTCATTTTAACTGTATCTATATCCCAATTACTTATTAAGTACACTTGAAATACCTTACGATTGTCTTATCAAAAGCCTCGATAACCCGTCAAACTTACTATATTTTTTGTTTAGTTAAGTTTTACATTATCTTTAATGAAATATATGTTATTTAATAATGACATTAATCTTATATACTTAATAAATTAACGTTCCTGGTCTAGTGTAATAGCCTTAACATATCCAATGCGCTAACAACAACTCAATCAAGTGTTGAAGTATTCCGTGTTACAGTTCTGGCAGGCTCACTGAAGATATTACCTTAACTATGATGCACTATTGATAGGTAGGAATATCATCACCCCCACTATATGTGGGGGCTAAATTTAAATGACATTATTTAATATCAAATAACGTATCAACAGCGGCCAACTGCTCTGGATTGAGTTTACCACCATAATTACGGGAAATGGGCTCAAGGTATTTGTATTTTCTGGCTACGGTAGTTTTAATCGTCGTGACAAAATCATCACCAATTGCATAAATGCCGGATAACCGTCCAATCTCTTCATGTAATGCAGCAACTTTGGCAAGATCGTTTGCCTGATAGGCCACTTTAATTTTAGTAAACAGCTCAGGCACTACATTATTTAAACCGGAAAGTACGCCAGCACCACCATTCATCAAATTTGGTACAAAGTATTCGTCATAACCGGCAAATATTGAGAAGTCTTTACGTACTGGTGCCAGAGCACGAACAATGAGGCGGGTGTGGGAAGAACAGTCGACGGTATCTTTGATACCAACAAAATTAGGACATTCTTTAGCCAGCTTTAGTACTAATGCAGCATCTACATCACAACCGGTACGGGCAGGGAAGTTATAAATCAGCCACTTTCCTTTAAAGCGATTGTTTAGATCAATAAAATATTCATATAACTGTTTTGGCGTTTGGGCGTAATAATAGTGAGGTAACGCCATTACTGCTTCATAGCCTTCGGCGTAAGCGATATCAGCCAGATGTACCATATCATCAACACAAGTCGTTGATACATGGGCAATCATTGGCAGCTTAGTCATTTTGCGTGCTTTCTTCAGTAAATTCTCACGCTCGCTGAGATTCATGGTAACAAACTCACCAATGGTTCCCATCAGTAAGATACCATCAGTTCCTGAAGCTGCCAGACGATCGAAGTGCTTTTGAAGTGCATCATAATCGATTTCACCGCTGGTTTTGAAGGGTATGACAGAAGGGCACCAGGCACCGGAAAACAGGGCTTTATTACTCATCTCTTATTCCTCTGATGATTCACAACGTAATTTCCCGGGCGCGATGCCACCAAATCATTAATGACATTTATCAGACCCGGATGTTCGTTCTGATCGCTTACAGCTAAAGTGCGGTCATCACGGGTTATTTGCTACGGCTTAAATTAACTCCTGTATGTGAGAGCTATAATCTCATATATAAGAGTCATAAATATACCGAAGATAAAACCGTTGTTAAAGCAACATAATAGTAATAGAGGGAGGCAGATCACAGAATTGAACAATGAATATGCAGGAGGGCACTCTGAAGTTGATAAGAGAGAAATAATTAACGAATAGATTCTGACAGCATATTGGCTGCCGTTTTTACTAATTCAACGAATTCAGGGATTTTTTCTTCAGGGACCTGAAAACTAACGCCAGACATACTAATCGCAGCAATGACTTTATTATTTCGATCAAATACCGGGGCGGAGATGCAGCTTACGCCGTCATAATCCTCTTCGTTGTCAAATGCCCAGCCTTGCCGACGAACTGTGGCTAATTCTGCTTTAAATGCACTGCGGGTTGTGATAGTAGTTTTAGTTTTTACTTCTAACGATTCTTCAGGCAGCAAACGATCGATTTCAGCCTCTGGCAGCCAGGCCAGAAGACATTTTCCCAGACTGGAACTATGCAATGACAGGCGCTTTCCCAGCCAGCTTCGTACAACTATAGCTCCCGGGCTTTCAATTTTTGCCAGATAAATCGCAGACGTATTATCCAGAACACCCAGATGGCAGGCCAGGCCTGTGCTGTCACGCAAAAAAGTCATTGGAGCAATAGCCAAATCCCGAATATCAAAGCTTTCAATGGCCCGAATACCCAATTCAAACAGCGTCAAACCTAAATAGTAGCGACCTTTTTCCTGACGTAAAAAACCATGGGCTACCAGACTATTCAGTAATGTAGCCGTTGAGCTTTGCGCCAGATCCAGCGTTTGATGAATTTGGCTAAAGGTGACGCTGCCTTGAGTAGAGACATATTTCAAAATGCGGGTCGTTTTATCAATGGCCGGTGTTTTGGTCGTAATCTCTTGCATAAGACTCTGGGTCAGGGGACAGATAGTAAATCGCAGTGTAAAGTAAAAATGAAACAAACTCAAAATACTGACGATCGGTCACTCTGGTTTTGCGTAACTGACGTTATTATGAATAATAGTTGACTGTTATTAGCGTATCAAAAGCGGAGAACAGAAGTGCCATCATTTAAGGATATTGCAGAACTGAGTGACTTACATCAGAGCTTACCGACGTTTGTTGATAAATTGCATCAATTGCTTACGCGGCTGGAACTATCGCTGGAAACTTATTCTGCGGATCATATTTCCGTTCGCTGTTTTCAGAAAGCTACTGCCGATCGCTGGCGCCAGGGATTAATGCAGTGTGGTGAACTGATGTCTGAAAAGATAATTAATGGTCGCCCTATCTGTTTGTTCAATTTGGATGAACCGTTACAGGTTGGTCAATGGCAAATTGACTGCATTGAATTGCCCTACCCGGGAGATAAGCTTTATCCGCAAGAAGATTGGGAACACGTAGAATGGGTGATACCCGGTGAGGTAGAAAATTTCCATCAAACTGCGCTGTCTCTGTTTTCAGACGATATTTTGTTGATGCCGCAGCTAAAACTAAAATTCAGTAATCCTGCAGGAGAAGGGGAAAGGTTGCCTAATCCAACGCTGGCGGTAACCGACAATGGGGTAACCGTTAAGTTTCACCCATACAGTATTCAGGAAGTGGTTAAAAGTGAAAGCTAAATGATGGTAATAAAGAAAAAACTGGCCATCATTTGATTTAATGATGGCCATACCTGTCAGGCTAAGGCGGGTAAGGTAGCTACAGCGTTTGCCATACGAGTTAGCGCCTGTTCCAGTAACGCTCGCTGGCAGCCAAAATTCAAACGAACAAAGTTTGGATTACCAAAGTCACTGCCTGGCGATAACCCCACACCAGCCTGTTCAAAGAAGGCATGCGGATTAGACACTGCTAATCCTGACGCGTCAATCCAGGCCAGATACGTAGCTTCAACCGGCATCAGTTTTAGTCCGGGAATTGCATTGATTCTTTCCATCACCAGATCCCGGTTACCACGCAGATAGGTTAATTGCTCTGCGAGCCATTCATCCCCGCCTTTGTAGGCAGCAGTTGCAGCAACATAAGCCAGAATGTCAACGCTGGGAACAATACCCGCCCGTGCTTCAGTAAAGCGATGTCGCAGTGCTGCATTTGGAATAACGGCAATTGATGCACCCAATCCGGCAATATTAAAGGTTTTAGAGGGAGACATTAATGTTACGGAACGTTGAGCTGCATCTTCGCTAAGGGAGGCGAAGGGAATATGTTCCAAACCTTCATCCAACAGAAGATCACAGTGGATTTCATCTGAACAGACAATCAGGTTATGTCGCTGGGCGAAATCAAGCTGAGCTGCTAACTCATGGCGGCGATAAATAGTACCACCCGGGTTTTGCGGATTACATAACAGCAACAGTTTTTCAGTGCCAGATAGTTGATTTTCAGTCGCCTCCAGATCTAACACCCAACGCTTATTTTGTAACTTAACAGGGGCAGAAATCTGATTGCGGTTAGCAAATCGGGCAGCTTTCATAAATGGAGGATAAATTGGGTGGGGTGCAATCGTTCCCTGTTCCGGCGTGGTTAATGCCCGAACGCATAAGTTTAATCCACACACCAGGCCCGGCAGAAAAACCAGCCACTCTGGTTTTACATCCCATTGATAGCGCAGCTTCATGCGCTGAATGAACACCTCAACCAACTCAGGTGAAGGGTAGCCATAACCAAATACCCCATGAGCTATACGTTTTTGCAGGGCTTCAATAACAGCGGGAGGAGATTTAAAGTCACTATCCGCAACCCATAGGGGAATAATCTCTTTATCTTCATATTTGTGCCACTTATCACTATCGGTGTGATGTCGCTCCACATACAGATCAAAATTAGATGCCATAATAAAACCTTTAGTGCGCCTTTGATTGGGTGTCATTTATTAAAGTGTAGACTACGCCAGATGTGTTCTCTTGCTCAAGAATTGTTTTGTTTTTACTTGATTTAGGGGGAAAGATGTCAAAACTGGAGGTGTGTTGTTATAGCGCCGATTGTGCCATAAAGGCCGAACGCGCTGGCGCGGATCGCATAGAACTTTGTGCAGGCAAGCAAGAAGGGGGAATTACGCCGAGTATCGGCATGCTTGACTGGGTTTCTCATCAGGTTTCTATTCCGGTTCATCCGATTGTACGCCCGAGAGGAGGGGATTTTTGTTATAGCGAAAGTGAGTTTGCCATTATTAAGCGAGATATTGACCAGATCCGTGACCTTGGTTTCCCCGGTATCGTGATTGGGATCCTGACGGAAGACGGTCATATTGATGTTGAGCGTATGCAACAAATCCTTCGCCAGACAGCAGGAATGTCTATTACTTTTCATCGGGCGTTTGATATGTGTGCTAATCCGTTACTGGCCCTGAGCCAACTGACAGATTTGGGAGTGGACCGTATTCTGACGTCGGGACAACAGCAAACCGCTGAGGTTGGATTGCCTTTAATCCGTACTCTGATTCAACAAAGCCAACGACCCGTTATTATGCCCGGTGGTGGTATTCGTTTGACGAATATTCATAAGTTTATTGAAGCTGGGGTTCAGGAAATTCATACTTCTGCCTGTCAAACTATTCCTTCCTGTATGCGTTATCGTAAGGCGGGCGTAAATATGAATACCGATAGCGAAGCGGATGAATTTGCGCAGTTTCAGGTTGATAGCGATATGGTGGCTGCCATGAAGGAGGTATTCGCTCCCAGCGTAGTCAGGTTTCGTCAGCAGGTAGGGTAAGACTCTCGAGATTGCTAAAAGGCCAGATAATTATCTGGCCTTTTTACTTTGGTTATCTCATCACATTTTGGAAAAACGCTTATTGCTGATGAGTGATAAACAGCATTTGCGATGGGCTACCGACAGGAGTAAAGCGATTAGTGAATGTTAGTTTGCCATTGGTTGGATCGATGGTGAACTGGGTGATGTTATCGCTACGCTGGTTCATGGCATACAATGACTGACCATCCGGAGAGATAACCAGCGTGCGGGTGTAATCCCCATGCGTCCAGATATTATCCGCCAGCGTCAGGCTACCGTTCTCATTAATATTGAAATGCGAAATACTGTTATGCAGACGATTAGCCACATACAGGTGATGACCATCCTGACTAAGCACTAATCCAGAGGCAAAACTGGTTCCTTTATATTCCTCAGGTAAAGCGGACACTGTTTGCTGTTCTGTCAGTTTTCCTGATTCTGCATCCAACAGATAAGTCGTCAGGGTAGAGGACTCTTCATTAATTAAATAAATATGCTTATTCGTTGGATGAAAAACGAAATGGCGAGGTCCGGCACCGGCTGATGAGGCAGCAATAAATGGTGGATTGTTAGCCGAAAGAACACCATTGCTACTATCTATCCGCCATTGATAAATTCGGTCTAAACCCAAATCGGTGGAGTAAACGAATTTGCCATCAGGGTCGCTACCGATCATATGGGCATGTGGGCCATTGTGATCGCTAAAAGCGAAACTGCCTTCAACGGCAGCGGCAGGTTTGCCTGCACCGGGTTCTCCACTACTTTGCTTCACGGATGCCGGACGCCCCAGCGAACCGTCTTTATTAATCGGAAAGCTGGCAATGGAGCCACTGATATAGTTTGCGACTAACAGATATTTTCCATTGGGGTGAATGGAAAGATAAACCGGACCAGCTCCCTGAGAGTCAACTTCGTTTAGCTTGGTTAAACTGCCATCCTGACTATTCACTGAATACGCGGTGAGAGAGCCATGTTTTCCACCGTTATAGTTAGCGACTTCACTGGCGACATAAAGGTGTTTGCTGCCGTTATCTAACACAATTTGTGCAGCATTAGGAATGTCGCTAACCAGCTTATCTTTTTTAAGGGCTCCATCTTTATCCACCTTCATAAGGTAGATACCTTCGCCATTAGGATTATAGGTGGCAACATAAGCCATCATTTCGGTAGGGGGAACAGCTGAAGGTTCGGTACTGGCTAAAACGGGAAAAGTAGCAAGAGAAGATAATCCAATAATGATGCTGCGGTAAATTGTCGTGGTTGCTGAACCATCCATGCGTTTCTTCTTCATATAATCTCCTGCATTTTTATAAATGTACGACATTCCTTAAATGTATGAGTAAGACAAGAGTGAATGCCGTGGTGTGATAATGAACATTGGATTAATGATTATCCCAGATCTTAAAAAGATCAAATAAACCATACAGAAATTTGGCAGACCCCCGTTACTTGAAGCTAAAGAAGTCCTGAATTGAAGCGGTGGTGCTTTCAACCATGCCTTTTTTCAAATGACCTATATACAACAGTGGTTTATTCGGCGTCAGGGATGCAACATCGCCTTCGCGCATATGGAGAAGATCTACCGGACTGACCCAAACCGGATCAGAAGCAGTGATAGGAAGTCCAGCCTGATTGTAAGCTTCAATCACAAACTGAGAGCAGAAGAAGCTGCCTTTGGCATCATCGTCTGAACCCAGTTGAACTTTAGCCAATGTACTAATGCAGTTATTGCGGAATTTTTCAGAGAATGGGTTTAGGCTGCATAACTGACGAGTCATCATAAACGGCGCCATCAACGCTACACCATTATAGTTATAGCGTTGGCCAACCTGAGACTCTGAAAAATGACGAATCATTAAAGCCTGTTCTGCTGATAGCTCCGGTACCCGAAAGACAATGATCTTAGAGTTATGGCCGATCACTTTTTCCAACGGAACAATCTGTACTCCGCTGCCACCCACGGCTTCAACCACCTGTTCGTTACCTAAATAGATAGCCGCATGGCTAACGGTTGACGCGCTAAACAGGCGGATCCCCAAAGACGTTGGTCCGTAAGGTGAGGTTAACAGAATATCGCCGGCAACCATTTCCGAAGCGGGAATAACCAGACTCCCGCCTTCAGGATAGGAGTGAAGGCGCTGCATCTGAATGTCTATCGGTAGGGCATTATCGGTGCTGAGCTGACTCTCTTCTTTTTCAGAAATTTGCATTGTGCAGCCGCTAAGCAACAAGCAGCCACTGAAAATAATGGCAAACAGAGAAGTAACGGGTCTGCGAAATGACATGATTTAATCCTTTAAATACGCTAAACAGGCCGGTAGTTATGGTCTTTTGGCTACAATAACAGCTCGGATTGGCGCAGGATATCCTTCAACAGTTTTACTGTGATCCAGGGGGTCAAGAAATTCGGCTAAAGAATCACTGGTCATCCAATCGGTTTTACGCTGCTCTTCAACAGTAGTAGGGCAAACATCAACAATACGAATATCAATAAAACCGCACTTTTCCAGCCAGTTAACCAGTGCCGCAGCTGATGGAATAAAATAGACATTACGCATTTGAGCATAGCGATCGCCTGGTACCAGAACCTGATGTTCATCACCTTCAATCACAATGGTTTCCAGTACTAATTCACCGCCAGAAACTAACTGATTCTTTAGCTGATACAAATGGTCGAGCGGTGAGCGGCGATGATAAAGTACTCCCATGGAGAATACGGTATCAAAGGCTTTTAACTCGGGTAATTGCTCAATGCCTAATGGCAGCAGGTGTGCCCGCTGATCGCCACCTAACAGTTTACGTACCGCTTCAAACTGACATAAAAACAGCTGAGTAGGATCAATACCAACGGCTAAATGAGCACCGGCACCAATCATACGCCACATGTGATAACCGCTACCGCAGCCAACGTCTAACACGGTACGACCAGCTAAAGAAGAGATATGGGGGACAACGCGCTCCCATTTCCAGTCCGAACGCCATTCAGTATCAATATGAATGCCATAAAGATTAAATGGCCCTTTACGCCAGGGCATTAATGTTTTCAAGTGCGTCAATATACCTAACTGCTGACCTTCACTCAGTTCAGGAGAGATATTTGCGGTAACACTGTGTAATAAATCTAGCGGCTCAGGTTTAATGGTTGGCATATATTCAACCGCGTTAAACCACTGTTTGAATTGTCCGTGATGGGAACTCTTTTGCCAGGCAGCAATTTGTGCCGGCAGAGTTTCTAACCAGTGACTAAGAGGGCCTTTAGCGATCAGCCGGTAAAAATCACCAAACTCAATCATGATTTAGCCTCCTCTTTTACTGCAATCAATGAGCCAAAGTTAAAGCATTGAAACCAGGTTTCGGCATGGCTGAAACCCGCCTGATGCAGGCGCGTTTTATGAGCTTCCACACTATCCGTGCGCATCACATTTTCCAGCATGCTGCGCTTTTGACTGATTTCCAGTTCGCTGTAGCCATTGGCACGTTTAAAATCGTGGTGCATATCAAACAGTAATTCACCAATCTGCTGGTCTTCAAAACTGAATTTTTCTGACAGCACCAGAATGCCGCCGGGCAGCATTCCCTGATAAATTTTATTCAGTAACCGCTGGCGATCGTCGGGTTCGAGAAACTGCAGGGTAAAATTCAGCACCACCATTGAGGCATCTTGAATTTCTACGTCACGAATGTCAGCCTCAATGACGTCCACCGGAGTGGCTGCGCGAAAAGCGTCAATATGGCGACGGCAACGTTCAACCATTGCCGGTGAATTATCGACGGCAATAATATGGCAGCCATCAACTTTAATATTACGTCTAACCGACAGGGTTGCTGCGCCAAGAGAACAGCCTAAATCATAAATGTGGGTATTGGGGCGAACAAAGCGTTCAGCCAGCATGCCAATCATCGAAATAATATTGGAATAACCAGGAACGGAGCGTTGAATCATATCCGGAAACACTTCGGCGACCTGTTCGTCGAAAGTCCAGTCACCCAGTTTATTTATTGGGGCAGCAAATAAGGTATCGCGGTTTGACATAGCAATAGAAAGAGTCAGAACAATGAATAAGGGGCACAGTTTATCAGAGCAGTGGGGGAATGTCTGTAAACCCAGAGGCAAATAACCAACCGCGTGATAATGGTAATGCTGTATTACTATGGTATGGAATTAATACAGAATCAGAATTTGTTCCCACGGTAAGTAGTAGATATTGGCGCAGATCATCATCACCATAGAAATATAGGTAGCGGTCATGCCGGAACGACGCCAGAACCAGTCGCGATGGCGTAAAGCATAATAATGACTCAGGCGGCCGGCGAATAACATAATTCCGCTGACATGAACTAGCCACACGTTGGCACCGTTCATTTCCATAATCACCATTAAAACTAGTGCAATAGGAATATATTCCACGGCATTACCGTGAATACGAACAGCCATTTGTAGCTCATAAAAGCCACCATCGCCAAAAGGAACTCGATATTGAGTACGAAGTTTTACTACATCAAGAGACAGCTTAAATAATAGTAGTGCGCCCAGCACGGCATACAGTGCACTAACCATTTATCACCCCACAGATATAATTTTTGCAACAGAATAATAACCGGATATAACAAAAAATTCCGCTATAAAGAAATAACTTTAGCTTACTTACTATTTTATAAGATAAAAAATTTGATGATAGTGTCGAATTATTATCATCAAATTTAATTTTCAGGTAATTAATTAACACAATTGTGGATAAGTCAGAGACTCAATCTTTGATCGAAAAGAAGCTGATGATGAGATTTTAAAAACAAGAGTGCTGTTTTTTTGTTCGTTTAAGCATAAAGTAGTTTGAATCCGGTTGATGTCACCTGATGTAGCTCTTATCGGCAGTGATAATTTCCTTTATAATAACCGCCTTTTGGGTGACGCTATGATTTACCGTTTTGCCTCATCCTGATTGAATGAAATAACAAACGATCGGTATTCAGAATCATTATTATGCCTATTTATGAATATGAGTGTGGCGTTTGCCACCATCGTCTGGATAAATTACAGAAGTTAGCTGATGCCCCTTTGGTGGAATGCCCTGAGTGTGGTGAGTCAGCATTAGTTAAATTGGTCTCCCCCGGAAATTTTCATTTGAAAGGTTCCGGCTGGTATGCGAGTGAAGCCCCGCAAAGCCGTAAGAATACTTCATCAGATACCCCTTGTGCTGGGGCCTGTCAGGCGAATTGCCCGGGCGCAGCATTGGCTGAATAAAAGGATAGATCGTTATGCGTACTCATTATTGTGGACAGCTCAACACCACTCACGTTGGGCAAGAAGTAACCCTGTGCGGCTGGGTCAATCGTCGCCGTGACTTAGGTGGCTTAATTTTTATCGATATGCGCGATCGTGAAGGCATTGTGCAGGTGTTTTTTGATCCTGATTGCAAAGCGGCATATGAACAAGCCTCTGAGTTACGTAATGAGTACTGCATCCAGATCGTTGGAACCGTACGTGCCCGCCCTGAAAGTCAGGCAAACAAAGATATGGCGACCGGTGGTGTAGAAATATTCGCCCATACGCTAAATATTATTAACCGTTCAGAGCCACTGCCGCTGGATTCCAATCAAAACAATACTGAAGAACAGCGCCTGAAATACCGTTATCTGGATCTGCGTCGTCCGGAAATGGCTGAACGTCTGAAAGCGCGTGCGCGTATTACTGCATTTGTTCGCCGCTATATGGACGGCAACGGTTTCCTGGATATTGAAACCCCAATGCTGACTAAAGCAACGCCGGAAGGTGCGCGCGACTATCTGGTGCCAAGCCGGGTGCATAAAGGCAAATTTTATGCACTGCCTCAATCACCTCAGCTGTTTAAACAGCTGCTGATGATGTCCGGTTTTGACCGTTATTATCAAATCGTGAAGTGCTTCCGTGATGAAGATTTACGCGCAGACCGTCAGCCAGAATTTACCCAAATCGACGTAGAAACCTCCTTTATGACTGCAGAGCAAGTGCGGGCCATTATGGAAAAAATGGTGCGTGAGCTGTGGGCTGAAGTAAAAGGCGTTGATTTAGGCCAGTTCCCAAGTATGACCTTCGCTGAAGCCATGCGTCGTTATGGTTCTGATAAACCGGATCTGCGTAACCCAATGGAGCTGGTTGACGTTGCTGATTTACTGAAAGACGTCGATTTTAAAGTATTCTCTGGTCCGGCAAACGATCCTAAAGGCCGTGTTGCTGTGCTTTGTGTTCCAGGTGGTGCCCAGTTAACCCGTAAACAAATTGATGACTACACTCAGTTTGTTTCTATTTATGGTGCCAAAGGTCTGGCCTGGATGAAGGTCAACGATCGTAATGGTGGCATCGATGGCGTACAGAGTCCGGTAGCTAAATTCCTCACCGCTGAGATTATCGAAGCGATGCTGGAACGTACTCAGGCGAAAGATGGCGATATTCTGTTATTTGGCGCTGACAGCTTTAAAGTGGCAACCGATGCCATGGGGGCACTAAGACTGAAAGTGGGTCGTGACCTGAAGATCACTAATGAAAACAGTTGGGCTCCGCTGTGGGTTATTGATTTCCCAATGTTTGAAGATGACGGCGAAGGTGGCTTAACCGCCATGCACCATCCGTTTACTTCACCAAAAGAGATGACGCCAGAGCAACTGGTTGCCGATCCGGAATCAGCCATTGCTAATGCTTATGATATGGTACTGAATGGCTATGAAGTGGGTGGTGGTTCAGTTCGTATCTACAATGGTCAAATGCAGCAGGCGGTATTTGGTATTCTGGGCATTAATGAACAGGAACAACGTGAAAAATTCGGTTTCTTACTGGATGCGTTGAAATATGGCACGCCACCACATGCGGGGATCGCATTTGGTCTGGATCGTTTAGTTATGCTGCTGACCGGTACTGAAAATATTCGCGACGTTATTGCTTTCCCGAAAACCACGGCAGCATCCTGTCTGATGACTGAAGCACCAAGCTACGCTAATCCGGCATCGCTGAAAGAGCTGTCTATCAGCGTAGTGACAGAGAAGTCAGACAAGTAATATGAAGCAGTTTAAGCGCCCGGAATCTGTGCTGGTTGTGATTTACAGCCGTGATAGCGGACGGGTACTTATGTTACAACGTAACGACGATCCTGAGTTTTGGCAATCGGTTACCGGTAGTCTGGAAGCAGGAGAGTCTACGGAACAAACGGCGCTACGTGAGGTCAGGGAAGAGGTTGGTATTGATATTCAGGCAGAAAAATTAATTCTGCAAGACTGTCAACGTAGCGTTGAGTTTGAAATTTTTACACATTTTCGCCACCGTTATGCGCCGGGTATTACGCATAATCTGGAACATTGGTTTTGTCTGGCATTACCCGCAGAGCGTGAGATTGCGTTGTCTGAGCACCATGCTTACCAATGGCTGGATAAAACGCAGGCTGCTCAACTGACAAAATCGTGGAGCAACCGGCAGGCGATTGAAGAATTTGTTATTTCTCATTAAGCCTTAACCGGCTTTCGACTGGAGATTTTTTATGGCAGGTCATAGTAAATGGGCCAATACCAAGCATCGTAAAGCGGCACAAGATGCAAAGCGCGGTAAAATTTTTACAAAAATCATTCGTGAGCTGGTAACAGCTGCCAAATTAGGCGGTGGTGACCCAGGATCGAACCCGCGTTTACGTGCTGCTATCGATAAAGCGTTATCAAACAACATGACGCGGGATACCTTAAACCGCGCCATTGCCCGCGGTGTGGGTGGTGGTGATGATAACGATATGGAAACCATCATTTATGAAGGTTATGGCCCTGGCGGTACAGCGGTTATGGTTGAGTGTTTGAGTGATAACCGTAACCGTACCGTTTCTGAAGTTCGCCATGCGTTTACTAAAACCGGCGGTAACCTGGGTACTGATGGTTCTGTTTCTTATCTGTTTACCAAGAAAGGCGTTATTTCCTACGCAGAAGGTACCGATGAAGATGCAGTAATGGATGCGGCATTAGAAGCCGGCGCAGACGACGTTGTCACTTATGACGATGGCGCTATCGACGTTTTCACTACGCCAGAAAGCTTTGGTGATGTGAAAGATGCGCTGGATGCGGCGGGTCTGGTCGCTATCGCGGCAGAAGTCTCCCTGATTCCATCAACCAAGGCCGAACTGGATGCAGAAACTGCACCAAAACTGCTGCGTCTGATTGATATGCTGGAAGATTCCGACGACGTTCAAGAGGTTTATCACAACGGTGAAATCTCTGATGAGGTTGCGGCAACGCTTTAATGGCCATTATTCTTGGCATTGACCCCGGCTCGCGGATTACCGGCTACGGTGTAATTCGCCAGCAGGGGCGTAAGTTAGAGTATCTCGGTAGCGGCTGCATTCGCACCGCTGTCGACGATCTTCCTACCCGTCTTAAGCTGGTCTATGCCGGCGTCAGTGAAATTATCACCCAGTTCCAGCCCGATTTTTTCGCCATTGAACAGGTATTCATGGCCCGCAATGCGGACTCAGCATTAAAACTGGGTCAGGCCCGCGGCGCGGCAATTGTTGCGGCAGTGAATGCGGATTTGCCGGTATTTGAGTATGCGGCGCGTCAGGTGAAACAAACGGTAGTTGGGCACGGTGCAGCGGAAAAATCACAGGTACAGCATATGGTGAAAACCTTGCTTAAACTGGCCGCTAGCCCACAGGCCGATGCCGCCGATGCTTTGGCCATTGCCATTACCCATTGCCACCTGAGTCAAAATACTATCCGTATGGGTAATGCCAGATTAACCCTGGCCCGCGGTCGGGTTGGGGAATAATTGAGTGAAACGCTGAAGCTAAGTGATGCGGCGATCAAATAAATAGAACAAAAGCTGGATATTTATCCAGCTTTTGTTATGTAATACGTGTATAAATAGAGACGTTGAGCGGCAGGCCATTTAAGATAAATGTATATTTTAAGTTTCTGCCCTGTGTAAGCCATAAGGAGCCTGAGTCGTGATAGGTCGTTTACGTGGAGTTATTCTGGAAAAACAGCCCCCTGAAGTTTTACTTGAGGTAAATGGCGTTGGTTATGAAGTATTTATGCCAATGAGCTGTTTTTATGAATTACCCGATCGGGGTCAGGAAGCCATTATCTTCACCCATTTTGTCGTGCGTGAAGATGCTCAATTACTGTATGGCTTTAACGATAAGCAGGAGCGGGCGCTGTTTCGCGAACTGATTAAAGTGAATGGCGTGGGGCCAAAACTGGCGCTGGCAATTCTCTCCGGTATGTCTGCTCAGCAATTTGTTCACGCAGTAGAACAGGAACAAATTAGCACATTGATTAAACTGCCGGGCGTTGGTAAGAAAACCGCTGAGCGTCTGGTGGTAGAAATGAAAGATCGTTTCAAAGGACTTAATGGCGATCTGTTTAACAATAATAACGACTTGCCTCCGCTTAGCCCATCGAAAAGTGCGGATAATGATGCGGAGTCGGAAGCAGTATCTGCGCTGGTTTCTCTGGGCTATAAACCACAGGAAGCTAGCCGACTGGTTAGCAAAGTGGTAACGCCGGGTGCCGACAGTGAAACCCTGATCCGTGAAGCATTGCGTTCTGCACTGTAAGTAGAAAGAGAAAAAGCATGATTGAAGCCGATCGTTTGATTTCACCGGTAGCGCAGTTTGAAGAAGAAGACCCCATCGACCGTGCGATGCGCCCCAAACTGCTGAGTGAGTATGTTGGGCAACCTCACGTTCGTGAACAGATGGAAATCTTTATTCAGGCCGCCAGATTGCGTGGTGATGCTCTGGATCATCTGCTGATTTTTGGCCCGCCGGGACTAGGGAAGACCACATTGGCTAACATTGTTGCCAATGAGATGGGGGTAAACCTACGAACCACTTCCGGCCCCGTTCTGGAAAAGGCAGGGGATCTGGCGGCGATGCTAACCAATCTTGAACCGCATGATGTGCTGTTCATCGATGAAATTCATCGTCTTTCGCCAGTGGTGGAAGAGATCCTGTATCCGGCGATGGAAGACTATCAGTTGGATATCATGATTGGTGAAGGGCCGGCAGCGCGTTCGATCAAAATTGATTTACCGCCGTTTACTCTGGTGGGTGCCACAACACGAGCCGGTTCACTTACTTCGCCGTTACGCGATCGCTTTGGTATCGTACAGCGTTTAGAGTTTTATCAGGTTGCCGATCTGGAATCGATCGTTTCACGTAGTGCGCTGTGTATGGATCTCAATCTGTCACAGGAAGGGGCGAATCAGATAGCTCGTCGTGCACGCGGAACGCCTCGTATAGCTAACCGACTACTGCGCCGGGTGCGTGATTTTGCCGAAGTTCGGGCTAATGGCGCAATTGATGGTGATGTAGCAACCCGGGCGTTAGATATGCTGGATGTGGATGCTGAAGGTTTCGATTTTATGGACCGTAAGCTATTGCTGGCCATTATTGATAAGTTTATGGGTGGTCCGGTTGGGTTGGATAACTTGGCGGCAGCCATTGGTGAAGAGCGAGAAACGATTGAGGATGTTATCGAACCTTATCTGATTCAGCAGGGATTTATTCAGCGTACGCCAAGAGGGCGGATGGCCACTCAACATGCCTATCAGCATTTTGGCATTAGCAGAGATGATGAACGGCGCTAATTTAGTCGCCAGTAAAGATAAAAAAAACCGGAGAACATAGCTCCGGTTTTTTTATTGAGTCAGATTGATTATCAATAATTATTGATACAGGCTCAGGTTTTCTTTTGCGTAAGCTTCAAAATCGGTGCAACCACCAATATGAACCTGATCGATAAAGATTTGAGGTACGGTTTCTACTGGTTTACCAACGGTTTTTTCCAGGTCGGCTTTAGTAATACCTTCTGCGTGAATATCAACATAGTTATAGCTGAAATCGTCGCGTTCCTGACTCAATTTTTCTGCTAATTCTTTAGCACGAACACAATAAGGACACCCAGGACGTCCAAAAATCACAACAAACATGAATACTCCTTAAAATTTTTAGAATGTTCGGCTTTTCGCCGTTAGCCAATATGATAAAAACTGCCGATACTATGCCCGTCACAGGCAGTAAAAAAAAGCAGGAATTACCTGTCAGTTTGATAAATCTTACCTATCTGACACTAACTGCATAAATTTATAAAGAAAAATTTGTGTAAAAAAACATATAACAGACAACTAATGGGGAATCACTTTCTGCCAGAGGTGCTGCATATGTTACGATAACCCGTGTTTTTAACCACGTTCTCAGGTTACACCAACAAAAATCAGGACTTTCTATGACGCCGACTATCGATCTTATCTGCTCTCATCGTTCTATCCGCGCTTTTACTCCTCAGCCAATAACGGATGAGCAACGTCAGGCCATCATTGGGGCTGCGCAGTCGACATCGAGTTCCAGCTTTTTACAATGCAGTTCGATTATTCGGGTGACCGATCCGGATTTACGTTTGGCTTTGGTTGAATATAGCGGTGGTCAAAAACATGTGGCTCAGGCGGCGGAATTTTGGGTGTTTTGCGCCGACTATCATCGTAATCAGGAGATTTGCCCTGAAGCTGAACTGGGATATGCAGAACAACTATTATTGGGGGCAGTAGATACCGCCATGATGGCGCAAAATGCCTTAACGGCAGCCTAATCATTAGGGCTGGGTGGTGTGTACATCGGTGGATTAAGAAATAATATCGCGGCAGTGACGGAGTTACTGCAACTGCCAAAACAGGTATTGCCGTTGTTTGGTTTATGTTTGGGTTATCCCGATCAACACCCGGAACAGAAGCCTCGTTTACCTGCGGAGATGGTGGTGCACGAGAATAGTTACCAACCATTAAATCGGGAGTTACTGGCACAATATGATGCCCATATTGTTGCTTATTATGAGGCTCGTTCAGAAAATAAGAAACATGTTAGCTGGAGCGAACAAATCGCTGCCACGGTTCGTAAAGAACGTCGACCATTTATTCTGGATTACTTGCATAAGCAAGGATGGGTGACGCGCTAAGTTATCGAAACTGGTTATTGGATGATTGGTATTGATAGCCAGCATCCGATAACTTTTTTATCAATGCTTCCCGATCAATATCATAACTACGCGCCAAATCATCGAGAGATTCAAATTCATCTCTTAGTTTCATATTCACAATGCTAAATAGCAGATGAGGATCCATGGCTAAAAAGTTTTGACGTTGCATATTTTTTCCGGTGAGAGCGTAAAAATTTATAATAACTTACCTCATCAGGTGATAAATAGGGTAATATTCGTGTGTTATCGCACTTTCTTTTTGATTTACTGAGGACATACCATAATGGATAAGCTGATCGTCCCTGATCTGGCCCTAATGCGTAGTTGGCTTGAACAGTTGGGCATCGCCTTTTTCGAATGTGATTCTTGTCAGGCGTTACATTTACCATACCTGCAAAGCGTTGATGGTATTTTTGATGCTAAAGTCGATCTGCTCGAAAATGTTATTCTGTTCTCTGCCGTGGCGGAAATACGCCCTGTAGCGCTGATCCCTCTGGTTGCGGATCTCAGCCAAATTAATGCTTCATCATTAACCACTAAGGTATTTATTGATGTTCAGGATGACAATTTACCTAAGTTGGTTATTTGTCAGTCTTTGAGTGCAGCAGCAGGTATTACATTAGAACAGTTCCGTTTGTTACTACAGGAAGCGGAAGAGCAAACCACTCAAATTGTTATGGAAGCCAGAGCTAACGAGCTACTGACGGTCAGTGATAACGAGCGTGAGACTGAAGACGATATTCAGGTGCTTCGCTCAATTACCCATACCATTCATTAATTTTCCTATATTTGCTTAATCCAGTGGTCCCGGAGTCCGTTCTGATGCAGTGCCAGCTTCACGCCGCAGGGCTTTGTTATTCATGCCAATGGATAGACAAACCCTATTCACAACAACTGGAAGAAAAACAGCAAGGCTTAGCAATATTGCTGGAGTCGATACCCGTTGAACAGTGGTGCATACCCGTATCTGGTATTGAGGCAGGTTTTCGCAATAAAGCGAAAATGGTGGTAAGCGGTAGCGTTGAACGTCCGGTGCTGGGGTTACCCATTAAACAAGGCGAAGCAGTGGATTTGTGTGATTGTCCACTTTATCCTGATTCTATACGTAATGTGTTTCCGTATCTCAAACAGTTTATTGCACGGGCGGGATTAACCCCCTATAACGTAGAGCGTAAACGGGGCGAGCTGAAATTTATTTTGCTTACCGAGAGCCGTTTCAACAGCGGTTTAATGCTGCGTTTTGTGCTGCGCTCAGAAACCAAGCTCCAACAGCTGCGTCAGGCTCTGCCCTGGTTACAGGCACAGTTACCTCAATTACAGGTAATATCAGCCAATATTCAACCGGTTCATATGGCCGTGCTGGAAGGGGAACGGGAAGTGATTCTCACCCCACAGGATGCGTTAGAAGAGCAATTGAATCATATTCCGTTGTATATCCGACCGCGCAGTTTCTTTCAGACTAATCCTGAAGTAGCAGAAAAACTGTATGCCACAGCAAGAGAGTGGGTTTCAACACTGAATATTCACAGTATGTGGGATTTGTTTTGCGGTGTAGGGGGCTTTGGTCTGCATTGTGCAGCTAATTCTGAGATTAAACTAACCGGCATTGAAATCAGTGCAGAAGCCATTGAATGCGCCAAACGTTCGGCGGCCTCTATTGGATTGAGTGATATTGAGTTTGATGCACTGGATTCAACCCAGTTTGCCCGTAGCAAACATCAACAAAATATTCCGGATCTGGTACTGGTGAATCCACCGCGCCGGGGAATAGGCGAAGCACTGTGTGAATATCTGAGTGAAATGTCTCCGGACTGGATCCTTTACTCCAGCTGTAATGCACAAACCATGGCAAAGGACATTCATCAGCTTACTGGTTATCGGGTCGTGAGGGTTCAACTGTTTGATATGTTCCCTCATACTGCGCATTATGAAGTTTTGACTTTACTACAACGTATTGCGGCAAAATAAAGTCTCAGCGTTTATTTTCTTTATAGGGAATGCCTTCCAGCTCCAGCAGCGCCTTCTTCACGTGTAAACCACCAGAATATCCGGTTAATGAATTATCTTTTCCCATCACCCGATGGCAGGGAAGAATAATGGCAATCGGATTGGCCCCTACGGCTCCGCCTACCGCCTGCGCACCTTTAGGTTTGTTGATTGCAGCAGCAATATCGCCATAGCTGACGACTTTTGCGTAATCAATAGATTTGAGCTGATGCCAGACGCTTTTTTGAAATACCGAGCCTTCTGGCTGGCAAGGGATTAAGCTGAAATCTACTTTTTTACCGGCAAAATAATCAGAAAGCGTTTTCACCACTAAATGAATAATCGGATGTTGGGCATCTTCAACCCATGTAGTGTCAGGTTGGCGGCGCTCAACTTCATTGGCTAACCAAAGCTGACGGAGGGCAATATCGTCTGCCACGATACGCAATTGACCCACAGGGGAAAGATACAGTTGATGATACATAGCAGGCTACCCTTTAACTGAAAACGAGAAAAAGCATATTAACACTGCGTAACTAAAAGTAAAAATGGCCTCATAAAGAGGCCATTTTTATACCTAAGGCAATGACTTACTGCGGAAACCACTTATGACTGATTTGCTGGTAGGTACCGTCTTTCTTGACGGCTTCCAGCGCGGTGTTAATTTTATTCATCAGCTCGGTATTATCCTGACGCACCGCAATACCTAAGCCTGCACCAAAGTAGGCCGGATCGGCAATATGTTCGCCCAAAGTAACCAGCTCAGGACTGGTTTTCAGCCACTCGTTTACTGCCGCTGTATCACCAAATACCGCATCCAGACGACCGTTCTTCAGGTCGATAACTGCCGTTTGATAGCTATCATAAGGAACGGTTTTAATTTCAGGATGTTTTTCATTCATGTATTTCTGATGGGTAGAGCCATTCTCCATACCCACTTTTTTACCTTTCATCTGATCAACAGAAGTCATGGTACCTTTACGTACAATAAGCACCGCAGAGTTAGCATAATAAGGCTGGCTGAACAGAACCTGTTTGCTACGCTCGGCAGTGATGTCCATACCAGAAATCACCGCATCATAACGACGGAATTTCAACGCAGGGATCAGGCTATCAAACGCATGGTTAGAAAAAGTACATTCTGTTTTCATCTCTTTGCAAAGTGCTTTGGCCAGATCGATATCAAAACCTGTAATATTGCTGTCTTTATCCATAAACTCAAACGGAGGGTAAGTTGCAGATGATGCAAAACGAATGGGATCGGCAGCCTGAGCAGATAACGCGGCACCGGCTAATAACAGAATGGCTACAACTTTTTTCATGGTACAAACTCCGATAGTAAAAAGGGGTATGACTATTTATTCGCATAAATCGAATATATATTCATTAAATATGAATAAGCAAGCAAAATTTTTATTAAAGATGAAAGAGATGAAAAAATAGCCAGTTTAATGCTCCTGACATATCCAATCCTGAAATAGTTGCATCGCCGGAGTCAGATGTTTTGATTTCAGCCGGGTTAGCCAGTAGCTACCCATAGAGATCTCTGTTTTGAAGGGGCGGATAAGAACGCCATTTGCTAATTCTCGCTCAAACATGCTTGACGGGGCTAAAGCAACACCGACATTCAGTATGGCGGCTTCAACCATTAAACGGGAAGAGTCGAAAATCATGCCATTTGGTCGCCATGGTGTGAGGCCCGCGTGAAGTAACCAGCTATCCCATTCCTCTTCACGGTAAGAACGAAGAAGCGTTTCTTTTTCCAGATCGCCCGGTTCCACCAGACGTTTAGCGGTCTCTGGCGAGCATAAAACTGTCAGTGGGGCATCGAATAACAACGTATTATCGCTGGTTGGCCAGCTTCCTTCACCAAACCGAATAGCGAAATCCAGCCCCTCAGCAGCAAGATTGACCACGTTATTATTGGTGAGTAATTTCAATTCGATGAACGGATATTTTTCACGAAACTTCCACAGTCGGGGGAGTAACCAGCCCACAGCAAAAGTACCTACCGTCGCAACGGTGAGAACCTCATGAAATTCACCGCCTTCAAATCGTTTTAATACCGTCTGAATATGATCAAATGCTTCGGTTAATACCGGAAGTAAAACCTGGGCCTGTTCAGTCATTTCCAGCCCACGAGGTAACCGTTTAAAAAGCGCAGTACCCAGTTGTGCTTCGAGTAAACGAACCTGTTGGCTCACTGCCGCCTGAGTGACGTTTAATTCAAGACCGGCACGGGTAAAGTTCAGATGTCTGGCAGACGCTTCAAAAGCACGCAGCGCATTAAGAGGAAAAAAAGATCGCATCAACGAATACCTATAAGTTTTTCTTTACCCTTGGTGAAAATAACCTTGCTTGTGAATCGTTTTATAATGATTGATATTGCTCGGGTTATCACTAAATCAAAGTATTAATGGAGTAGGGCATGATGAGTATTATCTATCATCATAGCGACTAATTTAGCGATGGTAATAGTATTTCTTTTGATAAGCTGGTTAACCATCGAAGTGATAACGCCTAACCATTTGAGAGATCGAATTTTTGTAACATATTCATTTAACGAGACTAATATGGCTAAAAATATATTGCGTAAAAGCATGCTGGCAGTAGCAGCCTTTATACCCTTTATCACATTTTCTACACCTTTGTTAGCCGCTACAACGGACCAGATTTCAACTATCCAGCAGAGTCTGGCTGATTTAGAAAAAAGTAGCGGTGGACGATTGGGCGTCGTACTCATTAACACAGCAGATAATTCACAGATTGTTTATCGTGGTGATGAACGTTTTCCAATGTGCAGTACCAGCAAAATGATGGTAGTTGCCGGCGTATTAAAACAAAGTGAATCACAAAAAGGCCTTTTGGATCAGCAGGTGGATATTAAAAAGAAAGATCTGGTTAGTCATAGCCCGATTGCTGAAAAACGTTTAAACAATAAAATGTCATTAGCAGAGTTGAGTGCTGCTACATTGCAATACAGCGATAATGCAGCTATGAATAAACTGATTGAACAGCTGGGCGGCACCAAAAAAGCCACGGCGTTTGCGCGTTCTATTGGTGATAAAACATTTCGTTTAGATCGCACCGAGCCAACGTTAAATACGGCCATTCCCGGTGATAAGCGCGATACCACAACACCGCTGGCTATGGCGCTAAGTCTGCAAAAATTAACACTGGGAGATGCGCTTGCTGCGCCACAACGCGATCAACTGGTGGAATGGTTAAAAGGAAACACCACTGGTGCCGCCAGTATTCGTGCCGGTTTGCCAACGGAGTGGGTGGTCGGTGATAAAACGGGCAGCGGTTCTTATGGCACGACCAATGATATTGCTGTTATCTGGCCTAAGGATAAAGCACCACTCATTTTGGTCACTTATTTTACCCAGAATGAAAAAGAGGCAAAATCTCGTAGAGAAGTTTTAGCGTCGGCAGCAAAAATCATTACACAGGGTCTCTGACTTTTCATATCAAACAGGGTGGGTGTTGAACATTGAACAGGCAAAAGATGACGTTTTCGGATGGGTTAACCAAATTCCGTGACTATATAACCCTTTGGCAGCTTACCGAAGACGGAGAGCCGTTTCACACCCATTCCAGTTGGCTGCAGCGAGTTTACTCTGGCAACAGACTCGCAATGCTTAAAATTCCGCTGTCAGCAGAAGAACGAAGAGGCTCCCGGCTGATGGTGTGGTGGAATGGTCAGGGTGCTGCTCAGGTATTGAAACAGGATGATAATGCTATGCTGCTTGAGTACCTGTCAGGAGATCAATCGCTGGTTGAGATGGCTATTGGTGGGCAGGATGATCGGGCGACTCGCATTATTTGTCAGGTGACTAATCGGTTACATGCACAACCAATACCGTCCGATTCTGAACTGGTTTCTCTGCCTGAGTGGTTCAAATCACTCTTTTTAGCAGCGAAACATCAGGGGGGAATTTTTAGCAGAGCTGAATCTATCGCTTCCCGATTACTTTCACAACCTCAGGATATCAGGATGCTTCATGGTGATATTCACCATGGAAATATACTGGATGCCGGAGAAAGAGGATGGCTGGTAATTGATCCTAAGGGGTTATCGGGTGAACGAGGATTTGATTTCGCCAATATTTTTTGCAATCCCCGGGCTGATATTGCTACCAATGTACAGCAATTTGCCAGACGGCTGGAGATCGTGAGCGAAGTGGCGAATATCAAGCGTTCCCGGTTGTTGGCGTGGATTATTTCGTGGTCGGCCCTTTCGGCAGCCTGGTTTATCGAAGAGGGTGAAAATCCGGAAACACCATTAGCTGTTGCAACGCTGGCACTTGATGAACTGGGTGATAGTGACTTCTAATCTGAACTATATAAAAATCCCGGCTTAGCCGGGATTTTTATTAATCAAAGATACGTCGCGTTATCTTGCTACCGAGCCCCACATGTCGTATTCGTCAGCATTTTCGATAGTGACCTGAACAATGTCGCCCACTTTAACCTGACGTTCTTCATTCAGGTAAACCACACCGTCAATTTCCGGGGCATCAGCCATACTGCGGCCAATCGCACCTTCCTCATCAATTTCATCAATAATAACTGGTAAAGTCAGGCCAATTTTATCCTGTAAGCGCTGGGCCGATATTTGCTGTTGCAGTTGCATAAAGCGGTGGAAGCGTTCTTCTTTTATCTCTTCCGGAACCTGATCGGCAAGTTCATTGGCGGCAGCACCTTCAACCGGGCTGTATTTGAAACAACCTACGCGATCCAGTTTAGCTTCACGCAGAAAATCCAGCAGCATTGTGAAATCTTCCTCTGTTTCACCAGGGAAGCCGACAATAAAGGTAGAGCGCAGCGTCAACTGTGGACAAATTTCTCTCCAGCGTTTAACGCGTTCCAGCGTACGTTCCACTGAACCTGGACGCTTCATGGCTTTCAGAATTTTTGGGCTGGCATGTTGCAGAGGAATATCCAGATAAGGCAGAATTTTTCCGGCGGCCATCAGTGGAATAACATCATCTACGTGTGGGTAAGGGTAGACATAATGTAAGCGCCCCCAAATCCCCATGGTGGAAAGTTGCTCACACAGGCTTACCATATCGGTTTTAACCGGCTGACCGTTCCAGAAACCGGTACGATGTTTGACATCCACACCGTAAGCTGAAGTATCTTGTGAGATTACCAGCAGTTCTTTCACTCCGGCATCCACCAAACGTTTAGCTTCATCCAGTACTGAGCCAATCGGGCGGCTATCCAGATCTCCGCGCATGGAAGGAATAATGCAGAAGGTACAGCGGTGATTACAACCCTCGGAAATCTTCAGGTAAGCATAATGTTTAGGCGTCAGCTTAACGCCCTGAGCGGGAACCAAACTGGTAAATGGATTGTATTCTGGTTTCGGCGCATAAGTATGAACGTGGGCTAATACTTGTTCGTAGCTATGAGGGCCCGTAATTTCCAGTACTTTAGGATGGACTTCACGGATCTGATCTTCTTTTGCACCCAAACAGCCCGTTACGATAACTTTACCGTTTTCAGTTAATGCTTCACCAATGGCTTCCAGCGATTCTTGCACTGCACCCTCAATAAAGCCGCAGGTATTAACGATAACCAGGTCGGCACCTTCGTAGCTTGGAACCACCTGATAGCCTTCAGTGCGCAATTCCGTGAGGATACGTTCTGAATCCACCAGATTTTTAGGGCAGCCTAAAGATATAAATCCGACTGTTGGAGCATGGGGCGTTGTAGTTTGGGACATTATGCAAAACTCATTGATTTAGTGATTCAGCAGATGACCGATTTATCGGTGTTCGCTGCTGCTAGTGACTGGGGCAGAATTCTACCGATGTCGGAGCCAAAATTATATAGCCATATGCGGTGATTTGCTGGCCGACAAGTGGCAGTAGTTTAGAGCATTGAGTTTAAAGCATACGACAGATAAAACCAGAACATTTGAGTTTCGAAATAAATCAAAATGAAATGAATAATCACTCAACTGTTTTGTTAATTTAATTTTAAATTTTTGCAACTCAATAAATATCATTTTTTAATAGGTTTTCAATTATCTTATATTTTAACTAATTAGTGTTATTTACTCGTTGGTTGATAAATAATCAAAACATTTGGTGGCAAGAAAATATCAAGTATAGCAAGGGTTTCAGGAGTGCTAATTTTACGTAACATCACACGAGTATCATGAGTATTCTCTTTGATTTTGAGTAGGTAAAGGGGTTTTTAAATGACTATCCACTGATTAATGGGTGATTTTTATTCTTAAAAGTGTGGATCTACAATGATACTTTGGTATCATTATCCACCTATTTTTCTGTCTGCTTATTAATTTCAAACGCATTAGATTTTATTAATCACTCTTATCCTGGATAGGATATGGTTGCAAATATAAAAGGGATTGTTTTGAACAACACATTTAATTATTCAAAAATAAATGGTCAACGTTCTCAGGGTGCGTTTAAAAAGAAACGCATTGCGCTAGCCGTTATCGCCGGAGCTTTCTCCACTCTCTCTGCTACCTTTCCACAATCCGTTAATGCAAATGGTAGTAACATCATTCTTCATCACGACCAGGAAATGACCATTGATACTACAATGGACATCAGGCCAACGAATGTATCGAGCACTGGCCGCGTGCTGATTGGTTTTCAGGAGTATATAAAAGAAGGGACTAATGGAACCCTTACCGTTACAGAGAACGGTAATCTTACCGCCAGGCTGATTAACCTTGCCCGCCACCCAAATTCTTATGCGGTAATGAATGTTGAGAAAGGCGGTAAAGTTCAAGTTATTAATACCAGTTATGCTTATCCAATGGCGATTGGTGGGGATGGTGGAACAACTGACTCGGTTGGCGCTGTTGGAATATTGAATATTACCGGACCGGGGAGCGAGGTTGTGGTCACGCCATTAAACCAGTCGCTTTCTCTGGGTAGCGGTGAGGTTTCAATCGGTAGTAATGGTGCCACTGGCTATCTGAATATCACTGATGGCGGAAAGTTTAGCGTCAGAGACAATGATGGCACAGACAGAGGCGTCGGAATTTATATTGGTAGCCGTGGCGCTAACACCACAAAAGGTTATGTGACGGTTGATGGGGCCGGTAGCGAGTTTTATGCCGAAAACAGAATTCTGGTTGGTACCTATAACCAAGGGGTACTTTCTGTCAAAAATGGCGGAACTGCAAAAGCGGATTCCTATATTAGCGTTGGTCGGGTGGAAAATATTCTGGGTGAAAGCCTGCTCTCTGTTACCGGAAGTGGTTCATTAGCACAGGCAGAGAATATCTATATTGGGGAAGGTAACAAAAGCCAAAGTGCGGTTGTGGTAGCCGATGGCGGCACCCTGACCAGTGAAAATAATATTTATATTTCCCGATATTCCGGCTCTCTTGGCGAATTAGTGATTGGCGGACGTGCCGGTGAAAGCGCACTGGCTGCCGGTACTGTTAATGCCAATATCATTCAATTTGGTCAGAATGGCTATGTAGGTGACGGTAAAATCACCTTTAATCACACCAATGATGATTATCAACTGGCCTCCACTATTGTTGGTCAGGGTGCTATTAACGTCCTGAGTGGTAATACTGAACTAACGGCGGATAACACCGGATTTACCGGTAAATTCACTATCGATAACGGCGGCACATTGACGGCGCGGCAACAGCAAAATTTGAGTAATGTTGCTATCTCGAATAATGGCGGTTTAACGCTGCTTGGCAATAGTGACTGGGAACTGATTAACCAGATTTCAGGCAACGGCCTGATCAATGTTGATACTAATAATAATCAGTTTAGTTTTGCTGCCAATACCGGCAATGCGTTTACCGGGACGGTGGCGCTAAACAATACTCGTTTTACCCTTGATTCACTGAACGTCCCACAAAATCTTCAGTTTCTGCAGGGGACGACACTGCAGCTTAACAACGGTAGTAATACCACCGTTGGAACTGGGGCCCAGTCCATTGGTGGATTGACGTTTAATGGCGGTCAGCTATCTTTTGACACCACGATTACTCCGGGTGAACTGCTCTCTTCAAATTGGGTTGAAACCGATGCTGGCAGCGTTTTAGATATTAGCGGTACCGGTTCGGTTCAGGTCGCTATGCCTCCGGCGGTACCTAACGATATTCCGGCGATCAATAGTAATAAAACCCTGTTAGAGCAGGATGATGAACAGACGTTGGTGATGCTGATTAAGGCCAATGGCAGCGTTTCCGGCACCGGTGGTCAGCTTAGTTTGATTGATGAAAACGGTAATGCCATTAGCAATGCCCAACTATTGGATATCTCTCAAAACGGGAACGTGGTTGCTAAAGGCACTTACGATTTTCAGTTAAGCAGCGGCACAAATAACGATGGTTTGTACATCGGCTATGGCTTGAAGCAGTTGGAATTGCAGGGTAGCGGTAATAACGCATTGATTCTGACTCCTGCGACAGGCGCTACCGACTTAGCAAGCGACTTACGAGCCAAACTAACCGGAAGTGGCGACCTGGCAATTGATGCCGTGGGTCAAACTGTCTCATTATCCAACGGCGGTAATGATTACACCGGTGAAACTTTTATTCGTCAGGGCACATTGTTGCTGGCAAATAATAACGTGCTGGGGCAGACATCTCACTTACAATTGGACGCTGATACCCAAGTATTAATGAATAACTATCAACAGTCAGTGGGTAAGCTCAGTACGGCAGTTGGCAGTCAGGTAAGCCTTGGCGATGGCAGCCAGCTCACCATCACTTCAGCCCAACGTACGGCGGGTGATAATGATGGCGGTCTGATCGCTCAGGATACACTAACGGGAACGGGCAGCTTAATATTGGATGGTAGTGCTGTAGTAGTCAATGGCACCAATGAACAATACAGCGGTAATGTAACGCTGAACAACAATTCATCTATTGCTCTGGAGCAGGTAAATGGCCTTGGAGCAACAGGAAATATTACCCTGACGGGTGCTGGCGATAGATTAACGTTATCTATTACACCGGATAGTGCAATTCCAACCCATGCCTTTACCCGTACGTTGGCAGGCCAGGGCGTCGTATCTTTGCAAGACAGTACCGATATCACCCTGAATGCAGATAACAGCGGCTTTAGCGGTCTGTTTACGGTGGCTCAGGATTCCACATTACGTGCCGCTGCAGTACCCCATTTGGGAAGCGCCGGCATCGATAATCAGGGTGAACTTTACCTGACGGCGAATAATAACTGGATACTGGAAAATGATATCTATGGCAGCGGTGACCTGTATAAGCAGGGCGCTTCCATGATGATCGTCAACCATGATTTAACCTACACCGGTAATACAACCGTAGAAAATGGCACACTGGTAATTGGTGACAATACGGAGACAGCGGGAGCGCTTTCTGCCAGCTCACAAATAAATGTGCTATCTGGTGCAGTACTGGGTGGTAGTGGTCATGTTGCCGGTTATATTGATAACGCCGGTACAGTTTCTGCTCTGAATGCATTATCAGGTTATGAATCTGCTGCGGCCAGCCACTTTACCGTGGGCGGTATCAATAACAGCGGGACTCTTCTTTTAGCGGGTGGTTCAACAGGAAACCAACTGAATATTAACGGTAATTACACCGGCAATAGCGGTAGTCAATTAGTTATTAATACCCAACTGGGCGACGATAACTCAGCAACGGATAAATTGGTGATTAATGGCGATAGCGCAGGCGCTACTGACCTGATCGTCAATAACGTTAACGGTGCCGGTGCGGCAACTCAAAACGGTATTCAGGTTGTGAGTGTTAATGGTGCATCAGACGCTGAGTTCAAATTGGCTAATCGTGCGGTAGCCGGTGCTTATGAGTATCTGCTGTATAAACATGGCACCACGGAAGAAGATGGACACTGGTACCTGCGTAATACCACAGAAGAGCAACCTGGTGGTGGGGATAATGGCAATGGCACTAAACCTGAAGAGGTAACGCCAGACGAGGGCACTCCGATTTATCGACCTGAAGCGGGCAGTTATATCGCTAATATGGCTGCGGCAAAAACGATGTTTAATCTGCGTCTGGAAGATCGTGAAGGCCGGGCAGAAAACAGCAGTATGTGGTTACGTCAGGTCGGTAGTCATAATCGTCAGCGTGAATCATCCGGGCAATTACGTACCACGACCAACAGCTATGTTATACAAGGCGGCGGTGAAATTCTGTCCCATCAGTTTGGTGAACAAGATCGCTTAGGCTTAGGGCTGATGTTGGGATACGGTAATGCCAGCAGTAAAACGCGTTCTACCTTCACCGGTTATCATTCGAAAGGCCGTGTTGATGGATATACCGCAGGAATATATGGCACCTGGTATCAGGATGCTAAAACACTAAATGGCCTGTATCTGGATAGCTGGTTGCAATACAGCTGGCTGGATGCTTCAGTCAATGGTGAGAAGTTGTCACAGGAAGACTATGACATTAAGGGATACAGCGCTTCACTGGAAGGTGGTTACCGTCTGCCGGTTTATCAGGGTCTGAATGGTGATGTATTTATCACGCCTGAGGCTCAGGTCATCTTTAATGCTTTGGATGTTAGTGATTATCGTGAAACCGGTGGTACTTATGTTCGCTCCAGCGGTAAGGATAATGTCCAAACGCGTTTAGGGTTAAAAGTTTCCCGTGATGGCGTTCATGATAAAGATAAAGGAACTAATAAGCTGTTTACTATCTATGCAGCAATTAACTGGTTGTATAACAGTGAATTGACCGGTGTATATATGAATGATGTACATATGGAGCAGGTTGGCAGTCGTAATATTGGTGAACTGAAACTGGGTGCTGAAGGGCAAATAAACAGCCACCTTAACCTGTGGAGCAATGTAGCTCAGCAGATAGGTGGTGATGGTTACAGTGATACTTCAGTTAACTTTGGTATTAAGTATCGTTTCTGATAAACCATAGTGATAAAAAAGGCAGCCTTTTGGCTGCCTTTTTCAATTCATACAGAAGATAACTTATTTAACAATAGAACCATCAGGGCGTTTCAGATCTTTACGATCGCGCCAGTTGGTAATAACTGTTGGTAGAGCAGCCTGAATAGCGATCAGAACAAACCAGATAATCCAGCCCAGAATTTTCATTACCGTATAAAAAGAGAAGCCGGACGCGTCAAACCCATCAACTGGTTTAATCGAGATAATGTTCTTGAACATATGAACCATATTAAAACGCCAGCCGTAGTGAACTACGCGGGTGATTTGGTTCGCGTCATTGGCTGATTGAGCCTGTGCCTGAATATCCGCGCTGTTAAATTTGAAATACCATGGGAAGCTCCATCCGGTATCTTCATTGCGGTAAACCATAATCTTTTTATTTTCGTTGATAGTATAAATGTAATACACATCACGGGTTGGACCGTCCGCCGGATTTTCTGCTGAAATTGGACCATCGTTATCAACGCGTTTAACTTCAGAACCGGTGATTTTAACAATATCCGTTGAAGGCAGATAAAAGCTGCAAAGAAGAGCGGTGCCGATAGCAAAACAGACCAAATAGCCGATAAATATTTTCTTGATTAATGACATAAGAATCACGCTTCCCTATGAGTTTGGGGGTAATGCACTTCTTACATTGTATGTCATTGCGTAATGACATGCATGAACAAATCGTGAGAGTTACTGAATTACAGGCAATAAAAAACCCGATAAGTATGAAACGTAAAAACGACTTATCGGGTCAACCTCAATGAGGGAGTTCTAAAGTAAAGCAGTGGCACTATTTAAGACGTGAATACGTTGAAATAGTTCATCACGTAAGCAAGAAATTTTTCACTTTTTTTACACTTTCTTATAATCACATGATTTATATGGGATTATTTATAGCAAGCTAGGCCAAATGATAATAATTAGTGAACCTGCCAGAGTCAACAGTACGTTGGCAATAGCGTAGGTCCCTGCATAACCCAGTGCTGGAATATTGCTACGGGAAGTATCGCTAATGATTTCCATTGCAGGCGCACAAGTTCTGGCCCCCATAATGGCACCAAACAGCAGGGCTCTGTTCATGCGTAATATATAGGCACCGAACAGATAGCAAATTACCACAGGAACCAGACTTACCAGTAAACCGGCAACCAACATTTGGCCACCAACCAGCCCCAGATTGTTGCCGATACCGCTACCAGCACTTAATCCTACACCAGCCATAAACACCATCAACCCGAACTCTTTGACCATGTTGAGGGCACCCTGAGGAATGTAACCAAAGGTTGGATGATTAGCCCGCATAAAGCCCAGCATAATGCCAGAGAACAGCAGACCAGCAGCATTACCAATACCAAATGAAAAGTTACTAAACTGGAAGGTGATCTGACCAATCATCAAACCAAGAATGAAGAAGGCACAAAAGGCCAGCAGATCGGTAACCTGACTATGAATAGAGATAAAACCAATACGTTCCGCAACGCCTTTAACCCGATGAGCATCGCCGCTGATTTGCAGAACATCCCCGGCATTCAGCACGATATTATCGTCAATAGGCATCTCAATCTGACTACGAATAACCCGATTAAGGAAACAACCGTGGTCGGTCAGATTTATCTGGCTCAGACGTTTGCCTACGGCATTATTATTTTTTACTACAATCTCTTCGGTGACAATGCGCATATCCAGCAGATCGCGTTCAAATACCTCTTTGCCGTTGCGAAAGCTGGGATCTAATCTGGCATGGGCATCAGGATAACCCACTAATGAAATTTCATCATTTACCTGCAAAACCGCATCACCATCGGGTGAGGCAATAATGCCATTACGGCGAATTTTCTCGATATAACAGCCGGTTTGGCGATAAATGCCCAGCTCACGCAGGTTTTTGCCGGCAGCCCATGCCACCAGTTCCGGGCCTACACGGTAGGCGCGAATTACCGGTAGATAGACTTTACGCTGGCTATCATGGTCCAGACCACGCTCTCTGGCGATTTGTTGGGCACAGGTAGATAAATCCTGTCGCTGCAGTTTTGGCATATAACGAGCGGCAAAGATTAAACTCACCAGACCAATCAGATAGGTCAGGGCATAACCCAGGCTGAGGTGATCCTGCGCAGTGGCTAACAGGGCTGCATCCGAGGTGGTATGACGTAGCGTATCACCAGCACCTACCAATACAGGCGTTGAGGTCATCGAACCGGCCAGCATACCGGCAGTGAGGCCGATGTCCCACTTGAGGAATTTACCCAATCCCAGTGCAATGCACATCGCGCTACCCACCAGAACCAGCGCCAGTAAAAAGTAGTTTTTCCCATCGCGAAAGAAGATGGCAAAGAAGTTTGGACCGGCTTCAACTCCGACACAGAAGATGAACAGCATAAAGCCCAGGCTCAAGGCCTCGGTGTTAATCGTAAAATGCTGATAGCCTAATAATAAGGAGATAACTAGTACGCCAATTGAGCCGCCCAGTTGAACCGAACCCAGCCGAATTTTCCCTAAACACAAGCCTAATGCTAATACTACAAACAGCAGAAGAATGTAGTTACTGTTTAGCAGGCTGATAATATCAATATTCACAATGTTAACTTTACGTCATTTGCAATGGATGAATAGTGGATTCATCTTTATAATCCACATAAAAAAGAGTCTTGCACTGACGAAAAATCTGTCATCTGCAAGACCTTTATATTTCTGCCGGGGTATTTTAAAGCTTATTGCCGCATCATTCATACTAAAAAATACGGCTTTACCTCACGAGATCAATAAATTTATATTCTCTTTATTTCTCATAAGATTAATCAGATTGTCTTTTCATCAGGCTGAGGATGAAAAGACAGCAAGAACAAAGCACGACAGACGGGCCTGCTGGCGTATCGTGGAAAGCGGAAAGTGTTAAACCGCCAGTTACGGCAATAATGCCAATAATAACTGCGAAACCAGCCATTTGTTCTGGTGTTCGCGAGAATCTGCGCGCTGTAGCAGCAGGAATAATCAGTAATGAGGTGATAATCAACGCCCCAACAAATTTCATTGCCAGACCAATGGTTAATGCAGTAACCAGCATCAGCAACAGGCGAACTCTTTCAGGATTAATACCGTCAACATGTGCCAGTTCAGGATTAATGGTCACCGACAATAGTGAACGCCATTGCCACCATAAAATTGCCAGCACCACAACCACACCAGCACCAATCATCCACAAGTCATTCATGGTGACAGAGAGCAGGTCACCAAACAGATAGGCCATCAGGTCAACGCGTACGTTCGACATTAAACTGATGGTGACCAAACCTAAAGAGAGGGCACTATGGGCTAAAATGCCTAATAGCGTATCCACTGCAAATTGAGGGCGACGCTCCAGCCATACCAGACCAATCGCCAGTAACAGGGTAATAGCAATGACCGCATAAAACGGATTAATATTCAGCAACAGCCCAAAAGCTACGCCCAGCAATGATGAATGAGCCAGAGTATCGCCAAAATAAGACATTCGACGCCACACAACAAAAGAGCCTAAGGGACCAGCAGCCAGGGCCAGTAATACGCCCGCCATCCAGCCCGGAAATAATAGTTCGATCATGCTTTATTACTGCCTGAAGTTTTAAGAACAATACGACCCTGCAGGTCATGTTGATGATTATGTCTGTGATGGTAGACCGCCAATTGTCGGGCTCCGCGATGGCCAAACATAGCAATAAACTCCGGATGTTCAGAGACGGCCTCCGGTGCACCGGAACAGCAAATATGCTGATTAAGGCACAATACCTCGTCAGTTTTTGCCATCACTAAATGCAGATCGTGTGAAACCATTAATACTGCACAATTCAGTTCAGTACGCAGTTTCTCTATTAGGTCATACAGCGCCAGTTGCCCATTAACATCAACCCCTTGGGTTGGTTCATCCAGTACCAGCAACTGGGGGCGATTTAATAAAGCCCTTGCCAGTAAAACCCGTTGAGTTTCCCCTCCCGAGAGTTTTTGCATTGGCATTTTCACTAAATGCTTAGCCTGAACGCGACTGAGGGCTGGCAGAATATCTTCTTTTTTTACACCAGGACGCAGGCGCATAAAGCGCTCAACGGTGAGTGGTAAGGTAGGATCAAGATGCAATTTCTGTGGCACATAGCCAACACGTAAGTCTTTGGGGCAGCTAATTTTTCCCGAAGCAGGAGAGACCAGTCCCAAAACAACGCGAACCAGCGTTGATTTACCAGCACCATTTGGGCCGAGCAGGGTAAGGATCTGTCCTTCATTCAGGGTAAGGGAAACATCGGAAAGAACTTTCCGGCTACCGAAAACAACAGAAATATGTTCTAACTTAAGCAAACTGGACATTTTTCATTTTTCTTGCAGAATTCAAGATGTGTTATATTATAACATATCAAAGGCAATTACTATTCAAATGAGATTAGAACAAATGCAGCAAACAGCAAATACAAAATGGTTTAACCGCATGATTTTGGCTGGAACACTATTAACAGCAGGTATCGCTATTAATGCATCGGCCGCCGTTTTAACCTCAACAAAACCGCTGGGGTTTATTGCATCAGCCATTACCGAAGGGGTAATGCCGGTAGAAGTGCTGCTTCCGGATGGCGCATCGCCGCATGATTATGCGCTTCGCCCATCAGATGTCCAGAAAATACGTTCAGCGGACCTGGTGGTATGGATAGGTCCGGATATGGAAGCTTTTCTGACTAAACCGTTGCAACAGGTGAATGAAAAGAAACAAATTCCTTTAGCCAGTCTGGACTCAGTAAAACCATTATTACTTAAAGGCGGTGAAGATGACGATCATGACGCGGGGCATCAGGAGCAACATACTGATAATGCACACAATCATGACGAGCATGACCATCACCATGGTGACTATAATATGCACATTTGGATGTCGCCGGATATAGCAAAACAGTCCGCAATTGCAATTCATCACAAATTATTGGAACTTATGCCACAAAATAAGGACAAACTAGATGCTAATCTTAGTCAGTTCGAGAAACAACTAGAGCTGACAAAAGAAAATATTGCTAATATAATGCAGCCGTTGCGTGGCAAAGGATATTTTGTTTTCCATGACGCTTATAATTATTTTGAGAAAACATTCGGTTTAACCCAATTAGGGCATTTTACTATAAACCCCGAAATCCAGCCCGGAGCGCAACGCTTACACAATATACGAACACAGTTGGTTGAGCATAAAGCGGTATGCGTTTTTGCTGAGCCACAATTCCAGCCAGCCGTCATAAATGCTGTCGCCCAAGGGACGAATGTCCGCATCGGAACACTGGATCCGTTAGGCAGCAAAGTAACGTTAGGTAAAGATAGCTACGTACAATTTTTGACTCAGCTATCCCAACAGTTTACGAGCTGCCTGGAGTAACAGAACGAGGAATTCGAGTAGTGCTCCAAGTCGTTAGAACCATTGCGCTGTTTTATAATAATTTACCCCGGCCTCACAAGTTTACCTTTGGGGCCCTTCTGTTTCTCACCTGGAGTATGTTGGTTTGGCAGGCGGCAGTATATAAACCGATAACGGAATCGCCGCTTCCATTACCTACAACTACCGCAACCGATGGCAGCATTTCAACCGATGCTGATGATGCTGAACCTATGGATCAGCCAACACCTGACGATGAAATTCCGAAGGATGAGTTGGATGAAACAACCGGCGATGCATCAACACCGAACGAGTATGTCGTTTCTAACGGTGATACTCTGGGTAGTATTCTGACTCAGTTTGGTATGGATGCGTCTGACATCTATTTACTGGCAAATAAGAACAGTGCGTTAGCTAATCTGAAAATTGGTCAGCAATTGAACTGGGTGCTGGATGATGAGGGTACTCTGCAATCGTTGACCTGGGTAGTTTCTCGTCGGGAAACACGTGTTTATGACCGCGCTGAGAACGGTTTTAAAGAAACGATTAATACCTTAAAAGGTGAGTGGAAGAACGCAGTCGTAACCGGAAAAATGGATGGTAGCTTTCTGGTCAGTGCCAGAGCCGCAGGTTTAACTAACTCAGAAATTCGAGCTGTCACCAAAGCGCTTCAATGGCAACTGGATTTCCGTAAGTTACGCAATGGCGATCGTTTCTCGGTATTGCTTTCCAGAGAAGTGCTGGATGGTAAAAATGAGCAGAGCCAGTTGATTGGCGTAAGAATGCAAAGTTCCGGTAAAGATTATTATGCTATTCGTTCCGGCGACGGTAAATTCTACGATCGTGAAGGTTCTGGTTTAGCAAAAGGTTTCCTGCGTTACCCAACGCCAAAGCAATATAAAGTGACATCATCGTTTAACCCACGTCGTTTGCATCCAATTACCGGTCGTGTAGCACCGCATAAAGGGGTCGACTTCTCTATGCCGATTGGTTCTCCAGTTCTGGCGGTTGGTGATGGTGAAGTGGTGGTTGCTAAATTCAGTGGTGCGGCAGGTAACTATGTGGCAATTCGCCATGGTCGCCAGTACAGCACTCGCTATATGCACCTGAATAAGATTTTGGTGAAGCCGGGGCAGAAAGTTAAACGAGGCGATCGCATTGCATTATCCGGCAATACCGGTCGCTCCACCGGGCCTCATCTGCATTATGAACTGTGGGTTAACGAGCTGGCAGTGAACCCATTAACCGCAACGCTTCCACGTTCCGACTCGCTGATTGGTAAGGATCGTTCAGAATACCTTGCCCAGGTTAAAGAAGTAGTTCCACAACTTCATCTCTGAGAATAAAATAGAACGCTGCTAATAATTTGGCAGCGTTTTATTTTTCAAACACTGTTTAATTATTTCTATTCATCAGGTGAGCAGACTATTATCAACTGCAGGATTGTTCATCTATCTAATGAGTTTTGGCATGCAAAAACAACAGCGTTCAAATATTGAGTTTATTCCTCTATTTAAGAAGTCCTTTTTTCTGCCTAAATATTGGGGAGTCTGGCTGGGGGTTGGCGTCATGCTCTTACTGGCTTATGTGCCAGTAAAAATCAGAAATCCGATGTTGGGTTCACTGGCTAAATTCGCCGGGCGATTTGTCGGCAGTGCCCGACGTCGTGCCCGTATCAATTTATATTATTGTTTTCCTGAGTTAAGCGAACAGCAGCGGGAAGCCATCATTGAACAGATGTTTGTCACCGCCGTTCACTCCACCATGCTAATGGTAGAGCAGAGCGTACGTAGCCCTGAATATCTGATGAAGCGAGTGCGTTGGCACGGTGATGAGCAGCTCGATGCTATTCGAGCTTCCGGACGTAATGTGATTTTTATGGTGCCGCATGGTTGGAGCGTAGATATTCCGGCAATGATGATGGCGGCGCGTGGTCAGCCAATGGCGGCCATGTTCCATAATCAGAAAAATGAGCTGGTCGACTGGATGTGGAATACCGTACGTCGCCGTTTTGGCGGTCGCATGCATGCGCGTCAGGATGGTATTAAACCGTTTATCAGTTCAGTGCGTCAGGGATACTGGGGATATTATCTGCCGGATCAGGACCACGGTGCTGAGCACAGCGAATTTGTTGATTTTTTTGCTACTTATAAAGCAACGTTGCCTGCCGTTGGTCGGTTAATGAAAGTATGCCATGCGGCGATTGTACCGTTATTCCCGGTTTATCGTTCTGATGAAGGTATTTTAGATATCTATATTAATCCGGAAATGAGTGATATTGCCGACGCAGACCAACACACCATTGCCCGCAGAATGAATGAAGAAGTTGAGAAACTGGTTCGCCCGAATCCTGAGCAATATGTTTGGGTGCTTAAATTTCTGAAAACCAGAAAAGAGGGTGATACGGAACCTTATAAACGTCATGACCTGTGGCCAAAGGATAAGTAATTTTATTCTCTAATAAAAAAGGGCCCAAATGGGCCCTTTTTAGCGATGAAAACACAATCACTCAATTCGTAGAATACGGCAGGTGTTAGTACTGCCAACCAGCGCCATTACATCACCCTGAGTAATAATAACCAGGTCGCCGGACATCAGAAAACCGCGATCGCGCAGCTGATTAGTTGCAGCCATGGCCGCAGCCAGACCATCACAGTCACCGGTGAACATAACCGGCGTTACGCCACGATAAAGGGCGCACAGGTTCAGCGTTTGTTCATGACGGGACATAGCGAAAATCGGCAAGCCGGAACTGATACGGGACATCATCAAAGCAGTACGGCCAGATTCAGTCATGGCGATAATGGCGCTAATGCCTTTCAGGTGGTTAGCGGCATACATGGTTGACAGCGCAATGGTGTCTTCAACGTTATCAAATTCGACATCCATACGGTGCTTGGAGATATTCAGACGAGGCATTTTTTCTGCCCCAACGCAAACACGCGCCATTGCTGCGACGGTTTCTGCCGGATACTGACCGGCAGCGGTTTCAGCAGAAAGCATCACCGCATCGGTACCATCCAGCACGGCGTTGGCAACGTCCATGACTTCAGCACGGGTTGGCATAGGATTGGTAATCATTGACTCCATCATCTGGGTCGCCGTGATAACCGTACGGTTTAGCTGACGGGCACGTAAGATCAGTTTTTTCTGTACCGCCACCAGCTCGGGATCGCCAATTTCAACCCCCAGATCGCCGCGGGCTACCATGATAGAGTCAGATGCCAGAATGATATCGTCAATGGCTGCATCGGTTGCAACCGCTTCTGCACGTTCAACCTTAGCGACAATTTTAGCGTTACAGCCCGCATCGCGCGCCAGACGACGAGCATAGTTCAAATCTTCACCGGTACGAGGGAAAGAGACGGCTAAATAGTCAACGTTGATTTTTGCCGCAGTAATGATGTCAGCTTTATCTTTCTCGGTTAACGCATCGGCAGAGAGGCCACCACCCAGTTTGTTAATCCCTTTATTGTTAGATAACGGGCCACCCACGGTGACTTCGGTAAACACTTTCATTCCCTGAACTTCAAGCACTTTCAGCTGTACGCGACCATCATCCAGTAACAGAATATCACCAGGAACCACATCCGCAGGCAGGCCTTTATAGTCGATACCTACTTTTTCTTTATCGCCATCGCCAACGGAAAGGTTGGCATCCAGCAGGAATTTATCGCCAACATTAAGGAATACTTTGCCTTCTTTAAAGGTTGATACACGAATTTTAGGCCCCTGCAAATCGCCCAAAATAGCGACATGTTTACCTAATTTTGCTGAGATTTCGCGGACTTTGTTAGCGCGGAGCTGGTGATCTTCGGGGGTTCCGTGGGAGAAGTTTAAGCGGACTACGTTAGCACCTGCGGCAATGATTTTTTCTAAGTTATTGTCACGGTCAGTTGCAGGGCCTAACGTGGTAACAATTTTGGTTCTTCTAAGCCTTCTGGACATGTATCACTCCATTCAACATGATAAGTTTTGACCTAATCAGTATGTTTTTAAAGCGTTAGTACTAATAAAAGCCAGGCTGGTTAAATTTGCCTGACTCTAAAAATTTCAGTTGTCTTAATTTCTGAGGGGTTTTATACCACTATCCAGCTAGCTTCTCAAATAAGAGCTGTCACGTTTCATATCACAGTAAGCTAATCGTTTGCTTAATATCAAATTATCAGATTCAGGGAATTAGTCGTTTCTCATTTGATTAAAATAGTGGATGAAATAAAGATTAACGATCTTTATCAAAGCGAGACTGCTTCAGCGCATCTTTAACGCGTTTCAGATTATCCCTGGCAAGACTACTGCGGAGGGTAAATCCTGTTGCCAGCACATCAATGATGGTTAATTGAGCCAGACGGGAAACCATCGGCATATAAATGTCGGTATCTTCAGGGACATCAAGCAAAATGGAGAGGGTGGCAGCGTTTGCCAGCGGCGTGCCCTGAGAGGTAATGGCAATGACGGTTGCACCGTTTTGGCTGGCAATATCCGCCAGCTCGACCAGACTCTTGGTTCTGCCGCTGTGGGATATTAACACCACCACATCACCCTGATTGGAGTTCATACAGCTCATTCGCTGCATGACAATGTCATCAAAATAGATTACCGGAACGTTGAATCTGAAAAATTTATTCATGGCATCGTGCGCCACAACAGAGGAGGCACCATAGCCAAAAAATGATATTTTTTTCGCTTGTGTCAGTAAGTTAACTGCCCGATTAATGGCTATAATGTCAAGACTGCTCTTCGCCATATTCAGGCTGGCAACGGCAGATTCAAAAATTTTATAGGTAAAAGCATCGGTGGTGTCGTTTTCATCTACATTGCGATTTACATAAGGCGTTCCATTAGCCAGACTTTGCGCCAGTGCCAGCTTAAAATCGGGGAAACCTTTGGTATTCAATCGGCGGCAAAAACGGTTAACGGTTGGCTCGCTAACGTTGGCGATTTTAGCTAAGGTAGCAATGCTGGAGTGAATGGCAGTTTGTGGCGCAGCTAAAATGGCATCAGCAACTTTTTGCTCTGATTTGCTTAATGAATCTCGAAATTGGTGAATTCTTTCCAGCATATTTATATCCCGCTGCATTTGCCTATTACATTCAAAGGAGAAATCAATCTCTGATTTGTGGAAATATACTACTTGATATCAGATCGTGCAGTAATAAAGCATCATTTTGTAATTTTTTTTCAGAAAATTTGACTCACATCTGATTTTAACGTTTTAACAGCACGGAAAGAGTAAGAAGATAGCCAAATATTTTTTATATTTAATGGGTTACCTCTTAGTCTCACAAGGGTTTACTACAGGTTTTTACTTTTTTATCCGCCTATTTACGTTAGTCAGATAAAGAGGTACATTACTTATGTAATAAAATTACAATATTTTTTAAGTCGTATACCTACATTTTTACGGCTTAATTGAGGAGATAGTTATGGTAGATGATTCGATAGCTCAAGCCTGTGATTTAGTCATTTTTGGTGCCAAAGGTGATCTGGCTCGCCGCAAGCTATTACCGTCACTTTATCAACTGGAAAAAGCCTGTCACATTCATCCTGATACTCGTATTTTAGGTGTTGGACGCGCCGAGTGGGATAAGGCTGCCTATACTGACGTTATCGAAAAAGCGCTGACCACCTTTATGAAAGAGGAGATCGATCCAGAGGTTTGGAAACGATTAAGCGCCCGTTTAGACTTCTGCAATCTGGATGTTAATGATATCCCGGGATATAACCAACTGGGGCAGATGCTCGATCAAACCAGCAGAGTCACCATTAACTATTTTGCGATGCCACCCAATACATTTGGTGCAATTTGCCGTGGTTTAGGCGAAGCAGGATTAAATAAATTCCCCAGCCGCGTTGTAATGGAAAAACCGCTGGGTACCGATTTAAAATCTTCTCAAGAAATTAACAATCAAGTTGCTGAGTATTTTGATGAATCTCAGGTTTACCGAATCGACCATTATTTAGGTAAAGAGACAGTTCTGAACCTGTTAGCGCTGCGTTTTGCTAACTCGCTGTTTTCTGCCAAGTGGGATAATACCGCCATTGACCACGTCCAGATTACTGTCTCCGAAGAGGTCGGTATTGAAGGGCGTTGGGGCTATTTTGATAAAGCAGGTCAGATGCGTGACATGGTGCAGAATCACCTGTTACAAATTCTGACCATGATTGCGATGTCTCCTCCGGTGGATTTAAGTGCCGACCGTATTCGTGATGAAAAAGTTAAAGTGTTACGTTCGTTACGTCGTATCGATCACACCAATATTCGCGAAGCAACCGTCAGAGGCCAATATACTGCCGGGTTTGTTCAGGGACAAAAAGTGCCGGGCTATCTGGATGAAGAAGGTGCCAACAAGCGCAGCAACACCGAAACCTTCGTCTCTCTGCGGGTGGATATTGATAACTGGCGTTGGGCTGGCGTACCGTTCTATTTAAGAACCGGTAAACGTTTGCCGTCCAAGTGTTCAGAAGTGGTTATCTACTTCAAGAATCTGCCAATCAATCTGTTCAGAGATTCTTACCAAACATTACCACCAAATACCTTAACCATTCGTCTTCAGCCTGATGAAGGGGTTGATGTACAGATCCTGAATAAAGTACCGGGTCTGGACCATAAACACCGCCTGCAAACTACTAAGCTGGATCTGAGCTTCTCAGATACTTTCCACGAACAACATGTGGCCGATGCCTATGAACGCCTCTTGTTGGAAACCATGCGCGGTATTCAGGCTCTGTTTGTTCGCCGCGATGAAGTAGAAGAAGCATGGAAATGGGTTGATTCCATTATGGAAGCCTGGGCTGCGGATAATGAACCACCAAAACCGTATCAGGCTGGTACCTGGGGACCCGTAGCATCGGTTGCTATGATTACCCGTGATGGCCGCTCATGGAGCGAATTTGAATAAATAAGACAAAACGATGCCATCTCGTCAGGTTAGAATGAGATGGCTATAACGATTGTTAATGAAGGTAACTACCATGGCAAACTTAACTAACTTCCCATCAACGGATGATTTAAATCGCCGCTTAGCGCAACAGGTGGTCTCTGAGTTGCAAAAAGGAATTGATACTAAGGGAAAAGCGAGTCTTGTAGTCTCCGGCGGTAAAACCCCGTTAGGTTTATTTAAATTGCTCAGTCAGCAGCCATTGGCCTGGGAAAAGGTCACCATTACTTTGGCTGATGAACGTTGGGTGGACAGTAATGATGATTCCAGCAATGAAAAGTTGGTACGTGAAAATTTATTGCAGGAACATGCAGCTACGGCGCATTTTGTCTCATTAAAAAATGAGAGTCTCACACCATTTGAAGGCGCGTCAGGGATTGAAAAATCCTTGAAAGAGATAGCTAAGCCTTTTGATGTTGTGATTTTGGGTATGGGTGATGATGGGCATACGGCGTCATTGTTTCCCGGCGCTGAGAATTTATTTCCAGCTCTGGATATGAAGTCTAAACAGCTGTGTATGGGCATGACACCATTAACAGCACCGTTAGACCGATTAACGTTGACGTTACCTGCGCTACTGAACAGTCGCCATATCTTCCTGCATCTGGTGGGGGAGAATAAGCGAGCCGTTTACCATCAGGCACAGGAAGGTGATGACGTTAATGAAATGCCTGTCCGTGCGGTAATACACCAAACCCAGACGCCGGTAGATGTGTTCTGGTCAGCATAACGATTTAAATAATCCTGCGTGTGGCGAGTCAGTTGCACGTTTATGTTAACGGCTGCGACGAGCCTGACTGGATCAGGTATTTGATTAGCCACATGGAGATCCCTTGAGATGAAAAACTGGAAAGTAAGTGCTGAAAGTATCCTGTCAGATGGACCGGTCGTTCCTGTTATTGTTATTAAGGAACTGAAAGATGCCGTTCCTCTGGCTAAAGCATTAGTTGCCGGAGGTGTTCGCGTACTGGAAGTCACCCTGCGTACTCCTTGTGCAATGGATGCGATCCGCGCTATTGCCAAAGAAGTCCCTGAGGCCATTATTGGTGCAGGTACCGTGCTGAACCCTCAGCAACTGGCTGAGGTTGCTGCTGCTGGCGGTCAATTCGCTATCAGCCCGGGTTTGACCGAACCTTTGCTGCAGGCGGCTGTTGAAGGCAATATGCCTTTGATTCCGGGAATCAGTAGCGTTTCTGAACTGATGCTGGGTATGGATTACGGTTTACGTGAGTTCAAATTCTTCCCGGCGGAAGCTAACGGTGGCGTAAAAGCGCTTCAGGCAATTTGTAGTGCGATCTCTTCGGTTCGTTTCTGTCCTACCGGTGGTATTACCCTGAACAACTGCCGTGACTATCTGGCGCTGCCTAGTGTGCTGTGCGTGGGTGGTTCATGGTTGGTTCCGGCAGATGCCATTGCGAAGGGTGACTTTAACCGCATTACTGAATTGGCTCGTGAAGCCGTGGCACACGCTAAAGGTTAATTCTCTCTGCTGTTTGGTTACAGATAAATCCCGTTGGCTTAATTACCGACGGGATTTTTTTATAACCGTGTTTTAATTATATTAAGTGCATATTAATGCAGAGGGGGCTATTCTTGCACTGCTATAATTCATTTAATGCAATGACTAAAGGTGGTTAAATTTATAAATATATTATCTTTTGTGTGTTTACTTTCGTTATTTCCCTGTGGTAAAAATAGATCTGTAAATAAACTATTCTGGAGGGGTAAGGGCAAATCGTGGTTTTATCACACGACTGACAACCAAATTTCATGATGAACATTCAACGTTCTGTGCTACAAACATCAACTTTTGTCTTCTTTATTTCAGCTATTTTGGCCAGTGAGCTTAACTGGAGCTCTGCACTTTAGCGTCTTCTCCCAGCCTGTTTGGCATATCAATACATTAATTCTGATGTTGCTAATCTATTTTTGCGATGAATAATATTTGCTGTTGGTAAATATTATTTTTGGCATCAAAATATTTAGCGGTCAGGATTATTAAATAAAAATAATCTGGAGAAGAAAAATGATTTATTGGCTGCTGTTATTAATGGCTATTATTACTGAAGTTATTGGCACTTTATCGATGAAATATGCCAGCGAAACCGGAAGTATTTATGGGCATATTATTATGTATATGATGATTACCATCTCTTATCTTTTATTATCTCTTTCCATTAAACGTGTTGCATTAGGGGTGGCCTATGCTTTGTGGGAGGGCGTTGGGGTTTTATTGATCACCACATTCAGCGTGCTGCTATTTGGGGAGGAGATATCAGTCGTTAAGGTAGTTGGTTTGGCGGTACTACTGCTGGGTATCGTATTGATTAAATCAGGTACGCAAAAACCAAAGAACCCAACAGGGAAATCGCAACCCAAAATAATGGAGAAACATCATGCAACAGCTTGAGTTTTACCATATCGCATTTTTGGGACTGGCGATCGTACTGGAAATTATTGCCAATATATTTCTAAAACTCTCAAACGGCTTTAAGCGTTTTTGGTTGGGGATACTCTCACTTATTTGCGTTTTGGGCGCATTTAGTTCACTGGCTCAGGCGGTAAAGGGAATGGATTTATCTATCGCCTATGCGTTATGGGGCGGTTTTGGTATTGCAGCAACGATTGCAGCCGGTTGGATTCTGTTTGGACAGAAGCTAAACGCCAGAGGCTGGGTAGGATTGACGTTACTACTGCTTGGAATGGTTATTCTTAAGTTAGCGGTTTGATGCTGAAATTAAGAATAGTCTTCATTTACTGCGGTGTTTAAACAAATCAGAACAGATCGATGACAAAGTGATAGTTCAGCTTTGTACCTTAAGATAGTCAATCGTTGGGAGGGACGGGTGTTGGGATCGACTTGGCGCAAGCGCTGTTCCGAAGGGCAAAACACCGAAGATGTTTTGTAACGGCCCCTAACCCGGCCAGGCCCAACGCACTCCGTAGTTGAGTACAAATGGTTTTCCGGTCGAGCACTAAGCCAATATAAACACTTTAGACTTTACGACCGGAATATTCATTGATGCTGATTTCTCTGGTTTGTCAGTACCACGGACTTAGCTGTAACAAACCTCAGAACGCTGTTTGCTCTGCCAAAATCCTTAACCTAACAAGCCGCCACAATCTTAATTTCCACTTTATATTGTGGTTTCATCAGTGCTGCTTCTACGGTACAACGCACTGGGGCATTACCATCCGGAACCCAGGCATCCCATGCCGCATTCATTGATGCAAAATCAACCCGATCGGCCAAAAAGATAGTGACATCCAGAATGCGTTCTTTACTGGAACCCAACTGACTGAGCATGATATCGATATCTGCCAGTACGTTAGCCGTTTGAGCGGTTACGTCCGCATCCAGATTGTCAGGTACGCTGGTATAGTAAATCGTATCGTTATAAATCACAGCGTCAGACCAGCGTTTGGCAGGGTTAATTCGTTTAATTGTCATGGTGTATTGCTCCTGAATTTATCATGGTGATTTCATATTAATAGCTTAAGGTTAAGATAACCACTCTTGTGGATCAATTCCCCTGTAGGATCAAGCATAAAGCTATAGCGAAAAAATACGGATGAGATGAGCGGTTGCAGGGAAAATCCAGCTACTGAATACCAGCCAATTTTTTGTTATATGAGCAAACAGGGTGGTGGTGACAGGTCAGGACAGGCATAATAAGCAACTTCTTTACCGCATCTGCTCAATGCTGGCGGTCAGACTCATTCAAGCTTAACCCAACGGATACTCATACTTGGCAGATGATTTCGCACCCAAAGGTGCATTAGCTCAGGCAATTAAAGGTTTTAAGCCGCGTGAACCGCAGCGTGTAATGGCCAAAGCTATCACTCAGGCAATCAAGAAAAAACAGGAACTGGTGGTGGAAGCAGGTACCGGCACGGGGAAAACCTATGCTTATCTGGTACCCGCGATACGTTCTAAACGTAAGGTTATTATCTCAACCGGCTCAAAAGCCTTGCAAGACCAACTGTTTGCTCGCGATCTGCCAACGGTGGCTACTGCACTGGAATTCACCGGCAAGCTGGCGCTGTTGAAAGGGCGCTCTAATTACCTGTGCCTTGAGCGCATGGAACAGCAATCAATGACCGGGGGAGAGTTAACGAATTCAACCCTTAATGACTTGGTAAATTTACGTCGTTGGTCGTCCAGTACTATGGATGGCGACGTCAGTACCTGTACTCAGGTGGCTGAAGATAGTTATATCTGGCCTTTAGTGACCAGTACTAATGACAATTGTCTGGGTAGCGACTGCCCTTATTATAAAGAGTGTTTTGTCGTCAAAGCACGTCGCCGGGCGATGGATGCGGATCTGGTGGTGGTTAACCATCACCTGTTTTTAGCCGACATTGTGGTAAAAGAGACCGGTTTTGCTGAGCTGATCCCGAATGCTGATGTCATGATCTTTGATGAAGCCCATCAGTTACCGGATATTGCCAGCCAGTATTTTGGTCAACAGGTTACCAGCCGTCAGCTATTGGATTTAGCGAAAGATATTATTATCGCTTACCGCACCGAAGTACGGGATATGGCTCAGTTGCAAAAGAGCGCTGACCGTTTAACGCAAAGTACTCAGGATTTTCGACTGGCGCTGGGAGAACCAGGCTTCAGAGGCAACCTGCGGGATGTTTTGGAACAACCGGCTATTCAACGAGCGCTGCTATTAGTCGATGATGCGCTGACCCTGTGCTATGACGTCATAAAAATGGCACTGGGTCGTTCTGCCTTGCTGGATGCCGCTTTTGAAAGAGCGACTCAGTATCGTGTGCGTCTGGATCGTCTGAAAGATGTCACTATTCCCGGCTACAGTTATTGGTACGAATGCGGTGCCCGCCATTTTGTGTTGGCCCTGACACCGCTTTCGGTATCGGATAAATTCCGTGATTTAATGGATGAAAAAAAGGGCAGTTGGATTTTCACCTCAGCCACTCTTTCCGTGAATGATTCTCTGGATCACTTCAGTCAACGTTTAGGATTGGAAAAGGCCGAAAGCCTCATTCTTGCCAGTCCGTTTGATTATGAAACCCAGGCATTGTTGTGTGTGCCGCGTTTTCTGCCATCGCCAAATCAGTACGGTGGGGCGAAACAACTGGCGACAATGCTGCAACCACTTATTGAAGCCAACGATGGCCGCTGTTTCTTTTTATGCACCTCACATCAAATGATGCGTGATTTAACGGAAGCCTTCCGTGAGAGCATGACCTTACCGGTACTGATGCAGGGAGAAACCAGTAAAGGCAAGCTGCTTTCTCAGTTTGTTGATTCAGGTAATGCATTACTGGTGGCAACCAACAGCTTTTGGGAAGGGGTGGATGTGCGCGGCGATGCGCTGTCCTGTGTCATTATCGATAAACTACCGTTTACCTCACCAGATGATCCGCTGCTTAAAGCGCGCATTGAAGATTGCCGACTGCGCGGAGGTGATCCCTTTAATGACGTTCAGCTTCCGGATGCGGTGATAACCCTGAAGCAGGGGGTGGGACGTCTGATTCGCGATACTGACGATCGTGGCGTCATTGTCATCTGTGATAATCGATTAGTGATGCGCCCTTACGGAGCTATTTTTCTTAACAGTTTGCCACCGGCTCCCAGAACGCGTGATTTGAGCAAAGCCATTGAGTTTCTTCATCAGCGACCAAAGTCTGATGTTGAATAAAACTGCTTACCTAATGAATAACAACCATCATCAATATGATATGATTGGCGGATTATTTTTATCTGTAATCCCGCCTGAGGTTTTCTATGTCAACGCGAATTCTTGCGCTTGATGCAGCCACAGAAGCGTGCTCCGTTGCCATCTGGAATGACGGTAAAGTTCATGCTTTGTACGAACTGTGTCCTCGTGAACATACCCAACGCATTTTGCCTATGGTTCAGCAGATTTTAGCTGAAACAGGCTTAACTCTGGCCCAGATGGACGCGCTGGCTTTTGGCCGTGGTCCGGGTAGCTTTACCGGTGTTCGAATCGGTATTGGTATTGCTCAGGGGCTGGCTTTAGGGGCCGACTTACCTATGATTGGTGTTTCAACCCTGAATACCATGGCTCAGGGCGCTTATCGCATGACCGGCATGACGCAAGTTCTGACCGCTATCGATGCCAGAATGGGGGAGGTTTACTGGGGGCAGTATCAACGCTCTTTACAAGGCGAATGGAGCCTGGTGAACACGGAACAGGTTCTGTCACCACAGCAGGTCAAAGAACAGTTAAAATCCACTCGTGGTGAATGGGCTATTGCCGGTACCGGATGGGAAACTTATCCGGATATGGCTGATGACACCGATGTGATCATTCGTAACGGTAAAATGCCGTTACCGCAGGCGGAAGATATGCTGCCTTTGGCCGTTTCCTGCTGGAAAAAAGGTGAAACTCAGACGGTAGAATCTGCGGAGCCGGTCTATTTACGTAATGAAGTAACCTGGAAAAAACTACCGGGTCGGGAATAAACAAAAACGATCGTGTTTTCTCCCATATACTTTTGTCAGAGAATGTAATTTTTTGATATTACAGTGGTAATAGAATATTAGCCTATGGTAACCATAGGGTTATTAGCGGTTTAGTTCACTGTAATGAGTCTTGCTCTGTTTAAATAATAACAACGGCAGAACAAAGGCAAAATGTCAGATACAGGAGTATTGCATTGAATAAGGTTTGGTTATCCCGTTATCCCAAAGATGTTCCGGCAGAGATAGACCCTCAACGTTACTCATCACTGGCGGATATGTTTGAAAATGCGGTAAATCGCTTTGCCGATCAGCCTGCTTATATTAATCAGGGGAAGGTGATGACCTTCCGTCGATTAGAGAAGCGTAGTCGGGCTTTTGCTGCCTACCTGCAAAATTCACTGGGATTGAAAAAAGGTGATCGGGTAGCGGTAATGATGCCGAACCTGTTGCAATATCCTATCGTGCTGTTTGGTATTCTGCGTGCGGGTATGGTGGTGGTTAATGTGAACCCACTGTATACCCCGAGAGAGTTGGAACACCAGCTAAATGACTGTGGTGCAAAAGCGATTGTGATTGTGTCCAACTTTGCCCATACGCTGGAAAAAGTGGTTAAGCAGACGCAAATTGAGCATGTGATTCTCAGCGGCCTGGGCGATCAGCTCTCCGTTGGCAAACGCTCTCTGGTTAACTTTGTCGTTAAGTACATTAAAAAATTGGTGCCGAAATACAATTTGCCCGGCGCAATATCATTTCGCAGTGCTTTACATAAGGGGCGTAATCAGCAGTATATTAAACCGCGATTATCACCTGACGATCTGGCTTTGCTGCAATATACCGGTGGAACCACCGGTGTGGCCAAAGGCGCAATGCTCACTCACGGTAACCTGTTGGCGAATATGGAACAGGCCCGGGCCGCTTACATTCCACTGTTAATCGTGGGACAGGAACTGGTGGTAACGGCTCTGCCGCTTTATCACATTTTTGCTTTAACCGTAAACTGCCTGCTATTTCTTGAGGTGGGGGGATGCAACCTGCTCATTACTAATCCACGTGATTTAAAAGGCATGGTGAAAGAGCTTTCCCGTTATCCATTCTCCGCTCTGACCGGGGTGAATACGCTGTTTAATGCGCTCATCAATGATGAAGATTTCCGCGAGTTGGATTTCAGTCACCTGCGTATTACCGTTGGTGGCGGTATGTCGGTTCAGCGTAGCGTCGCAGATCGTTGGGAGCAATTAACAGGAACTCATTTGCTGGAAGGTTATGGTCTGACTGAGTGTTCGCCATTAGTTGCCGGTAATCCTTATGATTTGCAGCAATACAGTGGCAGTATCGGTTTACCGGTAGCCTCTACGGAAATTCGCCTGGTTGACGATCAGGGGGTTGATGTACCAGAAGGACAAGCGGGTGAGCTTTGGGTTAAAGGGCCACAGGTAATGAAAGGCTACTGGAATCGCCCTGAAGCCACCAACGAAGTGTTAAAAGACGGGTGGCTGGCAACCGGTGATATTGTCGTGATGGACGAACAGGGATTTATGAAAATCGTCGATCGTAAAAAAGATATGATTTTGGTTTCCGGATTTAACGTTTATCCTAATGAAATTGAAGAAGTGGTAGCCAGCCACGCTAAAGTACTGGAAGTGGCTGCCATTGGCGTACCCAATGAGGTTTCCGGCGAAACTGTGAAAATTTATGTGGTTAAAAGAGATCCGAGTTTAACTAAGGATGAACTTTTAGCCCATTGCCGCAGTGGATTAACTGGTTATAAAATTCCGAGAATTGTTGAATTTCGTGATGAATTGCCTAAGTCTAACGTGGGTAAGATCCTACGTAAGGATCTGCGCGACGAAGCCATTAAACAGCAAGCGGGTAATCAGCAGTAACCCGCTTGTGATGAAACATAAATAACGCCGGAAATCCGGCGTTATTTATGCCAGAAACTAACAAACAAGAGATTATGTTTTGGATTATCAACTGATAACAACTGATGTCGAATTACAGCAGGTTTGCGAACGTGCCAGTCAGGTTTCACGCATAGCGTTGGATACTGAATTTGTTCGAACCCGTACTTATTACCCTCAGTTAGGGTTGATTCAACTTTATGATGGTAAACAGGTCGTTTTAATCGATCCGCTGAATATTCAGCAGTGGGAACCGTTTCGTGCACTATTGATTAATCCAAAGGTCATTAAGTTTCTTCATGCCTGTAGTGAAGATCTGGAAGTCTTTCTCCATGAGTTTGGCGTATTGCCGGATCCTATGATCGATACCCAAATACTGGCAGCATTCAATCAACGTTCGCTGTCGACCGGGTTTGCAACGTTGGTTGCGGAGTATCTGGATATTGAACTGGATAAAAGTGAATCCCGAACCGATTGGCTGGCGCGTCCACTGACTGAAAGGCAGTGTATTTATGCCGCAGCGGACGTTTTCTACCTGTTACCTATTGCCGATGTCATTCTGCAAGAAACCGAGCAGCTAAAATGGCTGGATGCCGCTAAAAATGAGTGCATCATGATGAGTAAGCGCCGCTGTGAGTTGCTGGCCCCTGAAGATGCCTATATTGATATTAATAACGCCTGGCAGTTAAATCGTCGTCAGTTGGGCTGTTTAAAGCTGTTAGCCGCCTGGCGTTTAAATTATGCGCGTGAGCGAGATATGGCGGTTAACTTTGTGGTCAGGGAAGAGAATCTGTGGCAAGTAGCCAGGCATCAACCTTCATCAATGGGGGAGCTGGAGCCATTAGGGTTAAGCGGGCCGGAAATTCGTTACCACGGTAGAACCATGCTGCGTTTAGTGGCTGAAGGGCTGCAATTGGCGGAAGAAACGCTACCGGAAAAAATATCGCGTATCGTGGATCACGCTGGCTATAAGAAAGTGTTTAAAGATATTAAAACCCTGATCCAGACCATTTCTGGCGAAAGTGGATTGAATGTTGAGCTGCTGGCATCACGTCGTCAGATAAACCAGCTGCTGAAGTTTTTCTGGCAGAAAGATGGCAATGAACAGCCCGAGTTATTGCAAGGCTGGCGAGGAGCGTTAATGCGTGAGCGTTTAACCGAATTGCTTGAGCAGGAAGCCAGAGTTTTTATGTAGAATTTATTTGCCCGGATTAAAACAGAAAACCGCCGTTTAAGGCGGTTTTTCTCATGTTATAACGCTAATTCGGCAAGCTTAACGCTTTACGTCATCATGTTCCGGTAGCGTTACGTTAAGCTCCAGCACGGAAATATCATCACCTTTTTGTTCCAACTGAACGGTGACCATTTCCGGATCAATCTGCACATACTTGCAGATAACCTCAAGCAGGTCACGCTTCAACTGAGGTAAGTAGTGCGGCTCACTATCGCCGCGACGACGTTCCGCAACGATAATTTGCAGCCGCTCTTTAGCGATATTGGCGGTTGGCTTTTTACGGGACAGGAAAAAATCTAACAATGCCATGGCTTATGCCCCTCCAAACAGTCGCTTTAACAGACCTTTCTTCTCTTCAGTCAGGAAACGGAATGGTATTTCTGCACCCAACAAACGTTCAACGGTATCTGCATAAGCTAAACCTGCATCGGATTCGGTATCCAGAATAACCGGCTCACCCTGGTTAGAAGCACGCAGAACTGACGGACTCTCAGGAATAACGCCTAATAGAGGAATACGCAGAATTTCCAGCACGTCTTCAACGCTTAACATATCTCCACGGTTAACGCGGCCTGGGTTATAGCGGGTAACCAGTAAATGTTCTTTAATCGGCTCTTCGCCATTTTCAGCACGGCGAGATTTTGATGCCAGAATACCGAGAATACGGTCGGAGTCGCGTACGGATGAAACTTCCGGGTTAGTGGTGATAATGGCTTCATCTGCGAAATACAGCGCCATCAGGGCTCCGCTTTCGATACCGGCCGGAGAGTCACATACGATAAAATCGAACTCCATTTCACCCAAGTCTGCCAGAACCTTTTCCACGCCTTCTTTAGTTAATGCATCTTTATCGCGAGTTTGAGACGCAGGCAGAATATAAAGGTTTTCTGTTCGTTTATCTTTTATCAGAGCCTGATTAAGCGAGGCATCACCCTGAATGACGTTAACAAAGTCATATACCACGCGGCGTTCGCATCCCATGATTAAGTCGAGATTACGCAGCCCGATATCGAAATCGATAACGACAGTTTTATTTCCTTTTTGTGCTAAACCAGTAGCAATGGCAGCGCTGGAGGTGGTTTTACCAACGCCCCCCTTACCGGAAGTAACAACAATAATTCGTGCCATAAGGTGTTCCTTGTAAATAAGGCTTAATTTAATGATTCAATAGTTAAAATGTTATCTTGCAAAAACAGTCTTGCGCCGCGCTCATAGAATGTAGATGGAATTCTGTCACTTAGCCAATATTCACCGGCAACGGAGACTAATTCGGCAGCAAGTTGGGTACAAAAAACCTGACTGGTCACGTCGCCACTGGCCCCCGCCAGAGCACGACCGCGCATCATACCGTAGACATGAATATTGCCATCGGCAATCAACTCAGCACCTGAACTAACCGAACTAATAACTACAAGGTCGCAACCGCGAGCATAAATTTGCTGTCCGGTACGAACGGGAGTACTGATGATTCGGGTTTTCGGTGGAGGAGGAGGTGGTGCGGCAGCTTTGGTTACTTTTCCTGCTTTGCCTTCTGTCAGCAGCGGTAAACCGGCAGATTGGATAGAGCGTTTTTGTTCATCATTATGAAAGCCACTTACACCAACAACGCGTAAGCCAGCATCCATCACTGCTTTTTGCACCTGTAGCCAATCAGCATCAGGTGTAAGTGCAGCAACGTTCAAAACCACCGGTGCATTCTGCAAAAAAGCGGGGGCTTGCTTCACTTTTTCAGTTAAAGCTTCCCGAATGATATTAGGTTCTGAATGATTCAAATGAACAACAGACAGAGTAAAACTACTGCCTTTCAATTCAACTGGCGATTGTGACATCTATCCTACTCAGTTTTGGCTCCCGCTATTATAGCCAGAGCACTGTTTTAATGTTCAATATTGTAAAATGCACGAACGTATAACAGCATGTTATAGTTAGCGGCATATCTAGGCAAGTCAATGACTCAATTAATTAGAGCGAAAGAACAATGTTGTGTGCAATTTACCGTAGCAATAAACGCGATCAGACCTATCTTTATATTGAACAGCGAGATGATTTCTCCAAAATCCCTGAAGCATTAATGAATAGTTTCGGTAAACCTGTGTTTGTTATGACACTGGAACTGGAACAGCGAGAGAAATTGGCCTCGGCAGATATTGCCAGAGTAAAACAAGATTTGACGGAACAGGGATTCTATTTACAGGTTCCACCTCCGGTAGAAAGCTTGCTAAAAACGCCTGATGATTTTGACGATTAATCCACGGTTAAATTTAACAAAAATGATCTGATATTGTTTTTCGTTTTCATAGCGTTGTAATAATAGATTTTGTTTATGCGGTTTGCGTCAAAATAATTTGGGATGATGATAGTGAAATTATCAATGATTGCCTGGTTGACAGGTGTGGCACTACTCGCCGGATGTAGCGGCAAAAACCTCCAGGCTCAACCCGCTATCAATAATGTTTCAGCCAATGCTCCCGTAGCGGGACAGAGTGTGACTTATAACGAATCACAGTTTCCTGCCTATGTGGACAAACTCAAGGTCAGAGCGTTGAGCGAAGGTATCAGTCAGCAAACCATCGATCAGGCGTTTGCTAATGTCTATTTTCTCAGTCGCGTTATTGATTCGGACAAAAACCAGTTAGAGAAAAAGATCACTCTTGATGATTATCTGCAGAGGGTGCTGCCAGACTGGAAAATAGAACGCGCACGTCAGATGTATCAGGCTAATAAGACCAAACTCAATAAAGCCAGTAAACGCTCTGGCGTACCGGCCAGCTATATCGTGGCACTATGGGGTATGGAGAGCACCTTTGGTAAGCGTCAGGGGAAAGAAGATATTATCTCTGCGCTGGCAACATTAGCTTTTGAAGGACGCCGCGAAGAGTTTTTTACCCGGCAATTGATAGCCGCGCTGCAAATTTTACAGCAGGGTCATATTCAGGCCGATCAGTTTAAAGGCTCATGGGCTGGGGCGATGGGGCAATGCCAGTTTATGCCGACCTCATTCCTTAAATATGGACTGGATGGTAACGGTGATGGGCGGATTGATATCTGGAATAACAAGGATGATGTATTTGCTTCAACGGCAAACTATCTGGCTACCGAAGGCTGGAATTCCAATGAAGGTTGGGGGCAAGAGGTCAAATTAACCAAAAACCTGACAGAGACAGTGATTGGACTGGAAGATGCTAAAGCGAAAAGTGTAGCCGAGTGGCAGAAGCAGGGCATTGTGCTTTCACATAAAGTTCCCGCAAATCAGCGAGCCTGGATTATCCAGCCAGATGATGCACAGGGGAGAACATTTATGGTATTTAACAATTTCCGAACCATTATGCACTGGAACCGATCTACCTACTTTGCGATCAGTATCGGTACTTTGGCAGATAAAGTTGTACAAAACTAAGCGCTTAATCTAAGTTTTTGTTACCGATGTAATGATACTATCGGATGATAACAATCGGACTACAGCGAACGGCCCGGCATAATGTCGGGTTGAGAACAATAATAAATCACTACATCGATAAAATCAGACAAAGGTTATGAAGGAGTAGCAATCATATGTATCAACATCGGGATTGGCAGGGTGACCTGTTAGAGTTACCTGTGAGCAAAGTAGTTTGCGTTGGCAAAAATTATTCAGACCATATCAAAGAGATGGGGGATAACACGCCTCAACAGCCGCTACTGTTCATTAAGCCTGAAACGGCGTTATGCGATATTACTCAGCCAATAGCAATTCCGGATGGATTCGGTTCTGTCCATTATGAAGTAGAGCTGGCGGTACTCATTGGTTTGCCGTTGAAGAATGCTGATGAAGGGCGGGTTGCTAACGCTATTGTAGGATACGGCATTGCTATTGATTTAACTCTGCGTGATTTGCAGGCAGAGTGCAAAAAAGCGGGCGAACCTTGGGAAAAGGCCAAAGCATTTGATAATTCTTGTCCTATTTCTGGTTTTATTCCGGTAGGGCAGTTTGGCGATGCTCAACAGGCTTCACTGTCACTGTCGATTAATGGTCAGGTACGCCAGAACGGGAATACGCGCGAGATGATAACCCCCATTCTGCCGCTGATTTCCTATATGAGCCGCTTCTTTACGCTGCGCCCCGGCGATATCGTATTAACCGGTACTCCTTCAGGGGTTGGCCCGATTGAACATGGTGATAACTTTATCGTTGCGCTTAATGGTAAAGAAATTAGCAGCCGCGTGTTATAATCTTTCTATATCGTCTAAAACAGACGCCTGTAGCTAACCGTTACAGGCGTTTATTTTTAGATTAATCCCTTATTTATTAATGCCGGAATACCATCATGAGCCAATCCTTTTTTTGGCAGCAAAAGACGCTGCCTGAGATGACCGATGACGAATGGGAGTCGTTGTGTGACGGATGTGGTCAGTGCTGTCTGAATAAACTGATTGACGAAGATACCGATGAAATCTATTTCACCAACGTCGCATGTAATCAGCTTAATATTAAGAGTTGCCAGTGCAGTAATTACGATCGCCGTTTTGAACTGGAAGAAGATTGCATCAAGCTCACTCGTGACAATTTACCCACGTTTGAATGGTTACCACCAACCTGCGCTTATCGTTTGATCGCTGAAGGTAAAGCTTTGCCGGAATGGCATCCGTTGTTAGCGGGTTCTAAATCAGCTATGCATGCCGCCAGAATTTCAGCGCGCCATATTGCAGTACCGGAGAGTGAAGTGATTGACTGGCAGGACCATATTTTGAACAAGCCCGACTGGGCCAGGTAGTTGATCAATTTTAAAATAAGCTGGATATATCATTTTTAGAAGGGATTCTTAAATTTTGATTAACCCTCTCTGGAGGGTTTTTTATTGGATTAATATTCCTGGCAATCTACCGTTTCTGATAGTTATTTTCTGTTTATAAAACTAAACACAATTGTATAGAATAGGTCGTTAAATTAACTAAAAAGGAGTTTAGTATGCGTCGAATTCTTGTTGCTTTAACCGTAATGGTATCAGCCAATGTATTAGCAGCAGGCTGTGAAACCCCTCGTAATGCCTTCGATCAGGTCTATTGTAGTAGTACTGTCTTTTCCCAGTTAGATCGTGATTTGAATCAACAGTATTCTCGTGTGGTGAAATTAGTCAGTGCAGAGCAGAAGGCTATTCTGAAAAAGAGTCAGCTAAATTGGATCAAGCAACGGGATAATAACTGTAGCGAAGAGAAAAGCAGCGGATACTTTGTCAATTTAACCTGTGCTAACAATATGATGAATGAACGTATCACCTTCCTTAAAGAACGTGAGCGTGAGTGTAGCAGCACCGGTTGTGTATCATCTAAACTTGCCGATTAAGCAGATAGTTATCTGAAACCTCGCAATGCAAGGTTTTTACGTAGCTATTGTGTGAAACGGGAACAATAAAAAAGCGCCAATGATGGCGCTTTTTTATTGTCGTTCTTCTGATTTAAATATCAGAGTGGGTTGTTGTAGAAAAAACGTCTCTTTGGTTTAACAAATTGAGCAATAATCACCAAAGCAACAATAACTAAATTAATCGCGAAAATAATCAGTAACCACTGTGGCATTTCTAATGAAAGGAATGACCACTGCTTTTCGCTGCAATCACCGTTCGCAACAAACAACGCAGGTAACCATTTATCCAGCGGTAGCCAGGTTGGAAAGTTAACAAAAATATCGCAAGTATATGCAGGAGAAGGGTAAAGCTGAATCATGGTGTGTTTCCACGTCAACAACAGGCCTTCGATGGTGCTGTATAGCCATACAATGATAGCCAGAAAACGTATCAGCGTAGAGGAAGGTGCCAACATACCAATCAGGGCTGCGCCTAAAATTCCAAACAGCGCACAACGCTCGTAAATACAGAGCACACAAGGTCTCAGTAACATCACGTGTTGGAAATAGAGGGCAATTAACTCAAGTACAATAACAATCAGAGCCAGAAGGAACCAGGCACCTCTTCCTTTAGAACAGCTATTTAAATAACATAACATGATTAATTCACTTTAATATGTATGAGCGATCGCCGATAGCGGTAGTTTAAACTAGTTTTATTTCTATGCCATCTTTCAAATGACATTATGGTTAAGATTTTCGTTGTAAGCCAAGGATTTTTCCCCGCACGGCAGATTTAGAATGAATAAGTAATTTTTTACACTGAAATTAGTCTGTTTTTGTAATCTAAACCACAGTTTACTCTATTAGATATTTTGAGATGCTATATCCAGCTGCGGGCTTCTGGTATGATGCGACAAATCGTTTTAATTTTTGTACCTTAATGGAATAGCACTTTTATGGTGATCAAAGCGCAGAGTCCGGCAGGATTTGCGGAAGAGTATTTAATTGAGAGCATTTGGAATAACCGGTTTCCCCCTGGTACCATTTTGCCCGCAGAGCGTGAACTCTCCGAACTTATTGGCGTAACTCGTACCACATTGCGTGAAGTATTGCAGCGTCTGGCCCGAGATGGCTGGCTGACAATTCAGCACGGCAAACCAACTAAAGTAAATAACTTCTGGGAAACTTCCAGCCTGAGCCTGCTGGAAACGCTGGTACGTTTAGATCACGATAGCGTTCCTCAGTTAATTGATAATCTTTTGGCTGTCAGAACTAATATCGCCGCTATCTTTATTCGGGCTGCGGTTCGTCAAAATCCGGAAAAGGCTCTGGAGGTCTTAACTCAGACCAATGACGTTGAAGAACGTCCGGAGTTATTCACCGAGCTGGATTATAATATTTTCCGTGGATTGGCTTTTGCCTCCGGAAATCCGATTTATGGCCTGATTCTTAACGGTATCAAAGGGCTGTATATCCGCGTTGGCCGTTACTATTTCTCCAATCCGGAAGCTCGCCAGTTGGCCTTGAATTTCTATCAGCGCCTTTCTGATTTATGCCGCGACAGACTACACGATCAGGTAATGGAATGTGTACGACAGTACGGTAAAGCCAGTGGCGTTATCTGGCATAAGATGCAAAGCAATATGCCAAAGGATCTGGCAGAAGCCAATTAATTGTGGTTTCAAAGATTTAATAAGGGGCGCAATAAGCGCCCCTTATTCTTGAACTCAAATTAACAAAGGGCAATTTGGGGGTAAGTGGCATCGAATCGCGGCGGGCACCACCTCAATTTGAAATTGATTGCCTTTTAATGGCTCACCATCAAGATTAAGGATCATCTCATGGCTGGAAGTAAGGGTTAAGCTATTCAGGGATTCCTCAATGATATGCTCACTGTTTTTACCGTTGATTAAACTGGTGAGCAGGGCGGGCAACGATTCATCTGCCATCAGAATAGCCAGTTGCAACTTCCCGTCGTTAATTTTGGCCTCAGGGCACAGTGGATGACCGCCTCCAGCCTGTTTTCCGTTACCGATGCCTATCACCAGCGCTTCCCCTGACCAATGAAAGTTATCTGCCTTAATGGTGCAATTATCGGGTTTTAGCGTGTTAGCTTGAGTAATACCGTGCAGCAGATAAGAAAAACCACCTAATGCCGCTTTAAGCTTATCCGGTGTTTCAGTGGTAATTTTGGTCCCAAAACCGCCGGTAGCCATATTAATAAAATAGTGTTGTTGATTTACCTTCACCATATCAATAGATACTGGTTTACTGTTCAGACCTAAGGTTAACGCCTGATAGGGTTGTTCCGGAATTTGGCAGGCGGTAGCAAAATCGTTGGCGGTTCCTAAAGGTAAAATTCCCAAAGCCGGTCTGGAATGGTTGCTCAACTGTACGATAGCTGCAGCAACCTCATTGATAGTTCCATCACCGCCTCCGGCAATAATTAATTCAGCGTGCTGCCGTTGAGCCTCTGCCACGTAACGACCGGCATCGCCGTACTCCCAGGTGACTCTGACGTCGAGTTGATATCCTTGTTCCCTGAGTTTTTTTATCGCATCCCGAACCTCAGGTGTATTGGCACCTTTACCGTTTAAGATAATAAAAGAGTTGGGTGATATAGCCATTACACCTCCTGAAAGTGAAAAAATGATAGAAGATAAAAACAGTATAACGATTCAATCACCAGTGATAATATTTTTACTAATTGTTTACATTAAAATAATTTGGTGCCTGATAAACACAAGGAAAAAACAATGATTGCGGTAATCTTTGAAGTGCAAATAAAACAGGGTCATAAACAAGCTTATCTGGATTTGGCAGCAGAGCTGAAGCCTTTACTGGTCGAAATGGACGGTTTTATTTCTATCGAGCGGTTTGAAAGTCTGTCTGAACCGGGCAAGATTTTGTCTCTTTCATTTTGGCGTGACGAAGAAGCCGTTCTGCAGTGGCGGCAATTAGAGCTGCATCGACAGGCACAGGCTAAAGGCAGGGCGACGATTTTTAATGATTATCGGCTGAAAATTGCCGGAATTATTCGGGATTATGGCATGACTGACAGAGAGCAGGCACCCGCGGATAGTCGCATTATGCATGGCTAATCCAGTAACAAGAGAGGGGGGAAATTTAGAAGGGCTATAAAAAAAGAAACCAGCCCAAGGGAGATTGGACTGGTAAGGAGGTGGTTTCTATTAAAGAGATAATAGGAACACAACTAGTTATTAATCTTTAGGACTGAGATAGTAGTCCTTTTATTTGCTAATAGATGTGATCTATTTCTAATAATTTGAATTAAAGCGTGTGATTTTTATCATCGCAAGTGGAAAAAAAAGATTTTTATGCACTATGCGGATTTCTGGTACTGTTGTTTCCGGCTAAATTACGCATCAGCAAAGCGTATTCCAGATTTACATCTTCCGGAACCGGCAGATAAACCACGTGCCCGTTACCTGGGGCTACTTCAGTAGGTTGACCTTTGCTGGTTTCCATTGCTTCAATGGTGAAATGAATATTGCCCAGCGGGGTCATCATCTCTACGCTATCACCAACGGAAAATTTATTTTTTACATCAACAGCCGCTAAACCATTACGACGTTCACCGGTAAACTCACCAACAAACTGTTGGCTGTCAGAAATAGAATAGCCATAGTCATAATTTTGATGTTCATCATGTACATGACGACGCAGGAAACCTTCGGTATATCCGCGGTGGGCCAATGATTCCAGCGTTGTCATCAATGACTCATCAAAGGGTTTACCGGCAACGGCATCATCAATAGCCCGGCGATAAACCTGAGCGGTTCGTGCACAGTAATAAAATGATTTGGTACGGCCTTCAATTTTTAATGAATGAACACCCAACTGGGTTAAACGCTCTACATGTTGAACGGCACGTAGATCCTTAGAGTTCATAATATAAGTACCGTGTTCATCTTCAAAAGCACTCATATATTCGCCCGGACGCAGCGCTTCTTCAATCATAAACACTTTATCGGTAGGGGCACCGGCACCTAAGGTTGGCTCAACGTTTTTTACCGGAATAGGCTCATGAATATGCACAATATTACCGGTGTCATCTTCTTTGCCTTCTTCTACTTTGTATTCCCAGCGGCAAGCGTTAGTACAGGTGCCCTGATTAGGATCGCGTTTATTGATATAGCCAGAGAGCAGGCAACGACCAGAATAAGCCATGCATAAGGCGCCATGCACAAAGGTTTCCAGTTCAATATCAGGCACCTGCTGGCGAATTTCTTCAATCTCTTCCAGTGACAGCTCACGGGAAAGGATAACTCTGGTCAAACCCATCTGTTTCCAGAATTTTACCGTTGCCCAGTTAACGGCGTTAGCCTGTACGGAAAGATGAATATCAATATCAGGAAATGCTTCACGCACCATCATAATCAGGCCGGGGTCGGACATGATTAATGCATCCGGCCCCATTTCTACCACAGGTGCTAAATCGCGAATAAAGGTTTTTAGTTTGGAGTTATGTGGAGCAATGTTAACCACCACATAAAACTTCTTGCCAAGGGCATGAGCTTCATTAATGCCTAATGCCAGATTCTGGTGATTGAATTCGTTGTTACGTACCCGCAGGCTGTAACGAGGCTGACCGGCATAAACTGCATCTGCGCCATAAGCAAAGGCGTAACGCATATTTTTAAGCGTACCGGCCGGAGAAAGTAATTCCGGTTTAAACATGTTGTTGGTCTCTTAATCTGATCACAAGTCAGAGCCGCACCTTAAAGGTACGGCTTTGGGAAAATCCCAGGGCCGGAATTGTAGACCTGGTTGAGAGGAATGGCAACGGCAGGTATGTAACAAGTGAAGCGATATATGCCATATCACTTTTACAACCGGAATATTGATTGATGCTAAATTAACTCATTACCAGTATGTATAAGTTGATCGTAATACTGTTGTTCTGTCTACAACATAGGTCGGAAACAGCTCCAGCTCCTTGCTGATAGATTTCGTGCAATCATTGTGTTCATTCCATTCCAGACAGTCAGTTTTTTTACTGCCAAGATAGTAGGGGGAAACGGTAATTTCTATCATTCCACTGGCACGTTGCTGCTCGTCATACAGGTAACTGATGCTCATCGTCGGGCTGATTAAGGAAAAAGGTTTGTTGTCCGGCTGATAGAAGAAACGATATTCACCATTTACTGACTCATCGCTGCCGCTTAACAGGCTATAAGCCATACGAAATTTATCATCGGTTTTATAGATGCCGTTGGTAATGCCGGTTTCTGCTTTTTTCTCATCGCTACCGGAAATGTAATTATCCGTTGAGCTGACAATCAGCCCTTTATCATTTGTCTGATAATCAATCGCGCCTTCTCTGGCATAAAACAGCTTATTCATACCAAAAAGTGTGACATTGTAACTATTGCGCCAACCCTGTTGATTCTTACTGATGTCATAGCTGGAATCAATTCGAAAGCGTAGTTCATTGCGGGTCATTAACGCATACATATCGGTCAACTGACCGCAGCGGTCGTAATTAAATTTGTAGTAAAAGGCGGAGCGGGTGTTATCGCTTTCAGTGACGGTTTCTACTTCTCGCGCGTGATTAAACTCAGGCATGCTTAACAGCGCCAGATGATTATTAACAATAATATCTTTGTTTACCGTGCAGTTTTCAAGGGCATCTGCATGGGCGGTAGAGACCAACAATGCTGGAATAATCAGAACCAAAAGGGAACTTTTAATAACTAAACTCATTAACCTGACAACTCCTGTTGTGTTATTCCATTGCTGCTTAGAAAGGTATGAATACCTGTTTTGTTACTCTTCCCAACGGTAGCCTAATCCATATACCGAACGGATAAAGACTTTTTCTGGCGCTAAGGTTTCCAGTTTACGGCGTAAATTCTTGATATGACTGTCTACAGTACGGTCAGTTACTACACGATAATCATCGTAGAGATTATCCAACAGTGATTCCCGCGTCAGCACCTGGCCTGAATGGGACGACAGGGTTTTAAGCAAACGAAATTCGGCGGCGGTTAAATCAAGGCTGGTATTGTTATAACGAACCTGAAACTGTGATTCGTCTAACTGTAATCCCAACTCCAGTGAAGGTAACTCTCTGGCGGGTAGATAACAGCGTCTTAAAATGGTTTTAACCCGAGCCACGACTTCACGAGGACTATAGGGCTTGCAGATATAGTCATCAGCGCCAATTTCCAGTCCGGACAGACGGTCTATTTCTTCAGTTTTTGCGGTAACCATCACTACAGGGACATCAGAAAACGTACGGATCTCGCGACACAGCGTGATGCCATCAACACCCGGCAGCATCAAATCTAACAGGATCAGCGAAGGTGAGTATTGTTTCACCCAACTAATCACTTCCTGCCCCTGGGTAATTAAATGCGTGCGATATCCTGCCGCCTGAAGATAATCAATTAATAACTGACCCAGTTTTGGCTCATCTTCTACAATCAATACGGGTGGCAAGTCATCGCCGGGCAATAGAACACTTTCTGTCATAGTTATGAGGATACCGTTTCTGTTACCAGCGGTAAGAGTAACTTAATTTCCAGTCCGCCTAAAGCAGAATGGCTGGCACTAATTTCTCCGCCGTGAGCATCAACAATATTCCAGCAGATGGACAGGCCGAGTCCTGAGCCGCCGCTGGCGCGATTGCGTGAAACTTCAGTACGATAAAAGCGTTCAAAAATTTGACTCAGTTGTTCGTCGGTAACGCCGGGAGCAGAGTCCTGCCAGTGTAACAGTATTGATTGTTTAGTTAGCATTGCGGAAATGTGTAGCCGTCCCTGAGTGCTATCACTGGTGGCATCGGTATAACGCAGGCTGTTTTCTAATAGATTGTGAAATAACTGCGACAAACGGTCTGGATCGCCAAATACGACGGCGCTTTGCGGTAATTCTGTCTCGATGGCTAACCCTTTATGACTGAAGCGGCTGTGATAGGCAGCAATCGCCTGTTCCAGCAAGGCTATCAGATTGAGATCGCTCTTCTTGTAGGTTAATGCCCCTAAATCGGACAACGAAAGCTGATGTAAATCATTCACTAATTTAGTCAGAGAGCGCACTTCAGCCTGCAGTGAATGTAGTGAGGTTGGGGTTAACTGACGTACGCCATCTTCCAGCGCCTCTAATTCGCCCTGCAACACGGCTAAGGGGGTACGTAATTCATGAGAAACATCAGCGATAAATGCCCGCCGCATACGCTCGTTTTTTTCCAGCGTGTTGGCCAGTTGGTTAAAGTCATTAGCCAGAATCCCCAGTTCATCTTTACTGGTAATTGGAACCCGGGCAGAAAAGTCACCGGCTGCCAGTTGATGGGTTCCGGTAACAAGGCGTTTTACCCGGGATAACAGACTGCGGGAAACCAGCAGTGTAGTCACAGCCGCTAGCAGGGTTGAAAGGGCAATGAGCATCCAACTGGTGCGATTCTGTTGTTTAGCAAAGTTGATGTCGGCGCTGCGGGTAAGCTTTTCGCTGGGCATACCAACAATCCAGCCAATGGTTTGCCCATCTAAGGTAATGGCTTTGCGGGTAGCATGGCGCGGGACCGGATGAGAGGAGCCAGCCAGCATATGGTTTTCAGTATCGAAGATCCAGAAAGGGACGCGCCATCCCTGAGGCGGTAGCGCCGGTTCGTTACTTTCATCGTCGCTTTGCTCTACCGTTCGCAGAAACTGATAAATGATTTTTTCGTTGCGTTGGAGGAATTGCCAGTTTCCTTCATGACGATAGCGTTCTGCCAGCGCATTACCCAGTAAACTTAAGCGCTGCTCGTTGCTGGAGCGAATATAGTCGGTAAAACCACGTTCAAAACTCAGGCGAACGCCCCAGTGCATGGTAATCAGTACCAGCATGCAGGTGGCTAAAATAGCAAAGAATAGTTTTCCGGTGATCCCCATTTTCATTAGATTTTGGTTTCCGTTAGTTATCGGATTTATCCCGGCTCTTTCCGGAACCTAATAAGACGTTTTTGGCACTGTCTTTAGGAACCCGGGCAAAAATCGCCGTCGGAATTAACATAATTAAACCAATGCACAGATAGGTATATAGGAATGCCTGTTGAACCTCAGGGCTACCAACGGCCACGTGATGCATTGAGAAGACCCCCAGTAAAATCCCGGCGGTACTGACACCCAGACTCATGGACAGCTGCATAACCATCGATAACAGGCTGTTGCCGCTACTGGCAAACTCATCGGGCAGATCTTTTAGCGTCAGGGTATTCATGGTGGAAAAACGCACAGCATTCGTTACACCGAGCATAAATAGCAGGAATGGAATGACAATATACCACCCCAGCATGCCTGCCAGCGGAATCATTAACGTAATGACCGGTAAGGCTAAAGTAGCAATACTCAGAACAACCCGATAACCATAACGGTTAACAATTTGTACCACCAGACGTTTAATGCTCATGCTACCGATGATCATCGGAATCATCATTAAACCCGCATGAAATGGGGAGAAGCCTAAGCCGATTTGTAAGAATAGCGGGGTCATAAACGGCAACATTCCACTGCCGATACGGGCGAATAAACTGCCGGTCAGTCCCAAAGAAAAGGTTGGGATTTTAAACATCGCTAAATTGAACAACGGCGCTTTTGCCCGACGGGCGTGAAGCCAGTAAAGCCCGAGTGAGGCAACGCCGCTGGCACACAGCAAGAGGATGGTTGCTGGAGCCAGCCCTAAACCTGAATGTCCATCCAACGAAAGGGTAATGGTGGCCATACCAATCGCCAGCAAAATAAAGCCCACCACATCAAAGGGACGAGGTGGCATCTTGTAGTTAGGCATAATCATCAGGGTTGCCAGTACACCAATGATACCCACCGGAATATTGATCAGAAAAATCCAGTGCCAGCTGGCGTATTCCACTAAAAAACCACCCAGCGCAGGCCCCATTAATGGACCAACCTGACCGGGTAAGGTGACAAAGGTCATCGCTGCCATATACTGTTCGCGTGGGACAATTTTCATGACGGTTAACCGACCCACGGGCACCATCATCGCCCCGCCAATCCCTTGAATCACGCGGGCACGCACCAACTCCTGTAAGCTTTCTGACTGAGCGCAAAGCAGAGAGCCTAAAGTGAAAAGCACAATGGCGGACAGAAACACGGGTTTAACGCCGATGCGATCTGCTAACCAGCCGCTGGCGGGGAGTCCTACGGCAACCGTAAGAATATAGGCAACAATCACTGACTGCATCTGTAGCGGACTTTCATTCAGGCTAACGGCCATAGAGGGTAAAGCCGTATTCAAAATGGTGGTGTCCAGCGACTGCATAAAGAAACCCAGGGCCACAATCCACAGTTGCCAACGCACATTAGCGGTACTATTTTTCATTTTGTGTTGGCTCCTCCGGCCAGACTAATGTGGTTAGTTGATGATCAGTGACTGTTTGTCCCGGTGACCAGCGTTGACGTTGGTGACGAACGACGATTCTTATACCAAAGCCTTAAACGGTCAAAGTAGAGGTAAATCACCGGGGTAGTATACAGTGTCAATAGTTGGCTCATTACCAGTCCGCCAACAATAGTGATACCCAGAGGCTGACGTAACTCTGCACCATCTCCGCTGCCCAGCACCAGTGGAACGGCCCCAAAGATAGCCGCCAGAGTGGTCATCATTATTGGCCTGAAACGCAGTAAACAGGCCTGAAATATGGCTTCACGAGGCGTCATGTTACCTTGTCTTTCTGCGGTGAGCGCAAAATCCACCATCATGATGGCATTCTTCTTCACCAAACCAATTAACAACATCACACCGATCAGGGCTATCAGACTAAATGGCGTATCAAACAGCTCTAAAGCCAGTATAGCGCCAACCCCGGCAGAAGGCAGAGTAGACAAAATGGTCAGTGGATGAATATAGCTTTCATACAACACACCCAACACAATATAGACAGTGACGATAGCCGCAATAATCAGGAAAATCTGCGATTGCAACATTTCCTGAAATACCTGAGCCGTACCGGCAAACGATCCTCTTACCGTATTGGGAACCCCTAAAGCCGTCATGGTTCGTTCAATGGCTGCCGTCGCTTCTGAGAGCGAGTAGCCATCTGCCAGATTAAATGAAACGGTAGAGGCAGCGGAAAGTCCCTGATGGTTAACGGATAACGGCGCATTTGCCGGCACCCATTGGGCAAAGTAAGAGAGTGGAATAGGTTTGCCATCCTGATTGATGACAAACATTTTATCCAGAGCGCTTTGGTCTTGGGCAAATTCGGGAGCGACTTCCATCACGACTTTGTACTGGTTCAGCGGTTGATAGATGGTAGAAATCTGCCGTTGTCCAAATGCATTATTCAGCAGGGCGTTGGCAGCAGAAACGTCAATCCCCAGTCGCGACATGGTTTCACGGTTATAGGTGATGGCAATTTCGGCCCCTTTATCCTGTTGGTCAGAGTTAACGTCCGCCAGTTCAGGCAGCGTAGCAAATGCTGTCCGTATCTTTGGCTCCCATTCGCGCAGGGTGCTCAGGTCATCAGATAACAAAGCATACTGATAACCGGCGTTAGACTGACGGCCTCCGGCTCTGACATCCTGTACTGCCATCAGAAACAGACTGGCTCCCGGCTCCTGAGAGAGCTTACCTCTCAGACGGCTGATTACTTGTTGAGCGGTGTCTTTACGCTCAGAGAGCGGTTTTAGTGAGATAAACATGGAGCCGCTATTGGTGCGGGAACCACCGGTAAAACCAGTTACGTTATCCACATCCCGATCGCTACTGACGATTTTCATCAGCACTTCCATCTTCTTTTTCATTGCCTGAAAAGAGATGCTTTGGTCAGCCTGAACAAACCCCATCAATCGACCGGTATCCTGTTCCGGGAAGAAGGTCTTGGGTACATTCATATACAGCCAAACGTTGAGTACAATGGTGCTAAGAAAGACCATCAACACTAATCGGGAGTGGTCCAGTGTCCAGCTTAGGGTTCGGGCATAGCCCTGTTGTAACGCGAGAATGATGCGACCAAATCCTTGTGATGAACGTGGTCGTTCCTGTTTTCTGGCGCGCAACAAGCGGGCGCACATCATTGGCGTTAGGGTAAGGGAAACCACCAGCGAAATCCCAATAGCTACCGATAGCGAAATAGCAAATTCACTGAATAAACGTCCGGGTAAGCCACTCATAAACAACAGGGGAATAAAAACCGCCACCAGAGAAAGGCTCATAGAAAGGACAGTAAAACCAACTTCACCGACGCCTTTCAGTGCTGCCTCAAAAGGTTTAAGCCCGGCTTCAATATGGCGGGCAATGTTCTCCAGTACCACAATGGCGTCATCCACCACAAAGCCAGTGGCGATAGTTAAGGCCATTAGTGACAGGTTATTCAGGCTAAAACCAAGCAGATACATGGCAGCACAGGTACCAATCAGCGAAACCGGTACGGCAACCGCCGGGATCAGTGTGGCACGGCCAGAGCGCAGAAACAGAAATACCACCAGAATCACCAGCGCAATGGCAATGACTAATGCGCGTTCAACTTCAACCAAAGAGGCTCGGATAGTCGGTGAACGATCCTGAGCAATGGCCAGATTTATTGAGGCAGGAATATAAGACTGCAGTTCAGGCATCTCGGCGCGAATGCGATCGACGGTATCGATAATGTTGGCATCTGCGGAACGTCGAATCATGATCAAAATAGCCGGAACGCCGTTGGCCATACCCGCGTTACGAATATCCTGTACCGAATCGGTGATGGTGGCTACATCCTGTAGCCTGACCGCCGACTGATTATTGTAATGAATAATGATCGGTTTATATTGGTCAGCGGTTTTAATCTCATCATTGGTTTGAACCTGCCAGTTTTGGTCATCCGCCTTAAGAAAACCCTGTGGTTTTCGAACGTTAACCTGGCTAATGGCAGTTTTGACATCATCTAACGAAACGCCCTGATTAAATAACGCCTGAGGGTTAAGCTGCACCCTTACTGCGGGCAGAGAACTACCGCCAACCGAAACATCACCCACTCCCTCTAACTGAGAGATCTTCTGTGCCAATTGGGTCGACGCATAGTCGTACAGCTCACCCTGACTATAAACATCGGAAGTTAAGGTCAGAATCATAATCGGCGCATCGGAAGGGTTAGCTTTTCGATAGGTTGGTCTTGAAGGCATACCGCTGGGCAGTAAATTATGTGCTGCGTTGATAGCCGCCTGTACGTCACGCGCTGCACCATTGATATCCCGGTCCATATCAAACTGCAAAATAATGCGGGTACTGCCCAATGAACTGGTTGAGGTCATCTCATTAACACCAGCAATGGCGCCCAGCGAACGCTCCAGCGGGGTAGCAATCGACGATGCCATGGTCTCTGGTGATGCCCCCGGTAGTGATGCACTAACAGAAATCACCGGGAAATCGATTTTCGGCAGGGGGGATACCGGCAACAATCTGAAACCAAGAATACCGCTGAGGATAATGCCCAATGTCAGCAAAATGGTTGCTACCGGACGATTAATAAACAGCGCATAAAACTTCATATTACACACCATCCTGAGAAGTTTCAGTTGGCTGAGTGATAAGCGGTTTATGACTGCTTAAACGGTCAAACATCAGGTAGATAACCGGAGTGGTAAACAGGGTGAGTACCTGACTGACTAACAGGCCGCCAACCATACAGATCCCCAACGGATGGCGCAGTTCAGCACCAATACCGGTGCTGAGCATCAGCGGTAAGGCACCAAGTAAGGCTGCCATGGTGGTCATCAGAATAGGGCGAAAACGCAGTAAACAGGCCTGATAAATGGCGTCATAAGGCGTTTTTCCCTGTTCACGCTCTGCCGCTAAAGCAAAGTCGATCATCATGATGGCGTTCTTTTTCACGATACCAATAAGCAGGATGATGCCGATAATGGCTATGATATCCAGCTCCTGGCCGGAAAGCATCAGCGCCAGTAAGGCGCCAACGCCAGCGCTGGGTAAAGTAGAAAGGATGGTGACCGGATGAATAAAGCTCTCATACAGTACGCCAAGCACAATATACATGGTGACGATGGCCGCCAGAATTAACCACAGTGTACTACTCAATGAGGCCTGAAATGCCAGCGTTGCGCCCTGAAACTGGGTGGTAATATCGGTTGGGAAATTCAGATCCTGTTCAGCCTGAGTGATGGCTTTCGTTGCCTCACCCAGCGAGACACCAGCCGGTAAGTTAAACGAAACCGTAGCCGAAGGAAATTGAGCGATACGGTTAACTGACAGCGGTCCAAGTCGTTGCTCAATGGTGGCAATATTGGTTAAGCGAATTGACTGACCGTTGCCGTTTTTCAGATAGATATCGTCAAAAGCATCTAGTACCCGTTGTTGATCAACCTGTTGTTCCAGTACCACCCGATACTGGTTGGCCTGAGTATAGATAGTAGAGATTAGTCGCTGACCAAAAGCGTTATACAACGCATTATCAATACTGCTCATATTGATACCTAAACGGCTGGCTTCATCACGGTTAACATTCACATAGGCTACCAATCCCTGATCTTGCCAGTCGCTGCTGACATCAGTGAGTTCCGGCAATTGTTTCAGACGATCCAGTAATTTAGGGACCCATAAAGTGAGTTGGTCCAATGACATGGTTTGCAATGTGAACTGATACTGGGTAAGGCTTACCCGATCTTCAATGGTTAAGTCCTGTACTGGTTGCAGATAGAGCGTAATTCCCGGAACGGCTTGTACGCTATGCTGGAGGCGTTCAATAATTTTTGGTGCCCGATCATCACGTTGACTTAATGGCTTGAGATTAATTTGCAGTCGTCCATTGTTCAGGGTGGCATTACTGCCATCAATACCAATAAATGAAGAGACGCTTTCTATCGCCGGGTCTTGTAGCAGAATTTTGGTTACGGCCTGCTGGCGCTCCGACATGGCTGAAAATGAGATGGATTGTGGCGCTACCAGCGTTCCTTGAATCAGACCATTATCCTGTAGCGGAAAGAAGCCTTTGGGAATAAACAGATAGAGTAATACGGTAAGGCCCAGTGTGCCTATCGCTACTGCCAGAGTGGTCCACTGATGTTTTAATACCACGGTCAGATAGCGACCGTAACCTGCGATAACCCGTTCAAAAAAACGTTCACAAGCCAGAGAGAAACGGTTTTGTTTACGCAGAGACTCATGATTCAGCAGGCGGGCACACATCATTGGCGTAAGCGTCAGAGAAACCACACCAGAAATCAGAATGGCAATTGTCAGTGTCAGGGCAAACTCATGGAACAGGCGACCAACCACATCGCCCATAAACAGCAGAGGAATTAATACTGCCACCAAAGAGATGGTTAACGAGATAATGGTGAAGCCAATTTCTCCTGCGCCTTTCAGTGCTGCATTTAGCGGTTTTTCTCCCTGTTCGATATAACGGGAAATGTTTTCAATCACCACAATAGCGTCATCCACCACGAAACCGGCGGCAATAATCATCGCCATTAACGTCAGGTTATTGATAGAAAACCCGAGAAAATACATGGCGGCAAAGGTGCCGATTAATGACAGAGGTACCGCTACGCTGGGAATAATGGTTGCAGGAACATTACGCAGGAAAAGGTAGATCACCATTACCACCAGTATTACCGCCAGCAGTAGCTCAAACTGTACATCGTTAATTGAGGTACGAATGGTGACGGTACGATCGGTGAGTATTTGAACTTTTACCGAAGCCGGCAGGCTTTCGGTTAGTTGGGGTAATACATCACGGATCTCATCGGCGGTGGTAATAACATTAGCACCGGGCTGACGTTGAATATTTAAAATAATCGCCTGTTTTTGATTGGCCCAGGCGGCTAATTGAGTATTTTCTGCACCTTCTTCAATATTCGCAATATCCTGCAAGCGAACCGGTGCGCCATCTTTATAGAACACAATCAACTGGCGATAGTCTTGTAACGACTTCATCTGATCGTTTGCCGATAAAGTGGCGGAGCGCGTTGGGCCGTCAAGGTTACCTTTAGCCGTATTGACGTTAGCGCCAGTAATCGCCGTGCGTACTGTTTCACTATCCAGACCATAAGCGGCAACGGCCTGAGGATTGAGGATAACCCGTACCGCCGGACGTTCGCCACCGGATAAGCTAACCAGACCAACCCCAGAAACCTGAGAAATCTTCTGCGCCACACGGGTTTCTATCATATCCCGCACCTGACTCATGGGTAAGCCATCCGATGTAACGGCCAGCGTCAGAATAGGGGCATCAGCAGGGTTGACCTTACTGTAAATGGGCGGGTAGGGTAAATCGTTTGGCAGCAGGTTAGTTGCGGCATTAATTGCTGCCTGAACTTCCTGCTCAGCGACATCCAAATCCAGATCGAGCTGAAACTGTAAGGTAATAACCGAAGCGCCACCAGAGCTTTGAGAGGACATCTGCTTCAGACCAGACATCTGCCCTAATTGCTGTTCCAGCGGTGCTGTAATAGCCGAGGTGGTTACGTCCGGACTGGCCCCTGGATAGAGGGTGACCACCTGAATAGTGGGGTAGTCGACTTCAGGTAGCGCAGAGACCGGCAGCGATTTATAACCCAGAATCCCCGCTAACAGCAGGGCAATCATGAGCAGCGTTGTTGCTACCGGACGCAGGATAAACTGGCGGGATGGACCTCCGCCTGAAATTATCTTGTCAGAGCCGTGTTCAGGATGCTCACTCATTTTGCATCCTGTGGTTGACGTGGAGTTTTAGCGGTGGAGGTTGACAGTGATTGTGGGGTTACCACTTCAACCTGCATATCCTGTTTCAGGCGATCAACGCCATCGGTTACCACTCGTTGCCCGGATTCTACGCCCTGGCTTACAACGACACTCTCACCACTGCGTAATCCGACCGTGACGGGTTGTTTGCTGACTTTGTTTTGGTCATTAATCATCCAGACAAAGTTTTCATTATTACCGGTTTGAATGGCAGCCGCAGGGATAACAATGGCGTTATCCAGCGTATCAACCTTAATTTTTGCGTTAACAAACTGATTTGGAAACAGTTGATTATCCTGATTGGTAAAACGCGCTTTTAATTTAATGGTGCCAGTAGCGGTATCAATTTGGTTATCCAGACTGAGTAAATTACCCGTTGTTATCAGCTGTTTATTCCCCCGATCCCAGGCTTCTACCGACAGGCTTTTGCCCTGATTGTAGGCGGGCAAGATAGCGCTCAGCTCAGTTTCCGGTAAAGCAAACAGCACATCAATGGGATGGGTTTGAGTAATAACCACCAGACCAGTACTGTCGCCGCTGGAAACATAGTTGCCCACATCAACCAGCTTCAGACCAACCCGACCAGAAATGGGGGCAGTGACTTTACTGTAGGTCAGTTGCAGATTAGCACTGTCAACGGCACCTTGTGCCGCTTTTAAACTGCCTTCGCTTTGCTTAACCAGTGCTTGCTGCGTATCTAACTGCTGTTGTGAAACCATATTGGTTTTAATTAGTTTTTGATAACGAACTAAATCACGTTTGGCATTACTCAGGGTGGCTTGCATATTCAGCAACTGACCTTCTGCCTGAGTTAACTGTACCTGATAAGGGCGAGGATCGATTTCAACCAGCAGATCGCCAGCATTCACTTCCTGACCTTCGGTAAAGTGTATTGCCATAATTTGGCCATCTACCCGATTGCGTACCGTCACCGTATTGGCGGCGGTAACCGTTCCCAGACCACTAAGATAGCGAGGAATGTTCTGCACATTCGCCGTGGCAACTTGTACTGGTGGTAGCGGCATATTACGTCGCCCACCATTGCCAGATTGGGATGATTTCGTTGCACCCGGTGCCTGTTCGGTATTGCTGTTATGCCAAAATAGCCAGGTTCCGATAGCAATAATAGCGGTAGCGATGAGCGGCAGTGGGCGTAATAAACGCTTAAATTGCAGTGTCATAGTTAGAGGCTCACTTAAACAGCTCAATAGTGGAGCTATTACCCTGAATTAGTTAAGAATACTGTGATTTTATCAGTATAACTGGTTCGGAGAAAAAAATGATGAAGGAAATATGGAAGTTCGGTAATGAAGCGTAAGCCGGATGTCTGTTTTATGTAATGAAGCAGCAGCGTCCAGCTTAGCTATAGTCACAGAGGGTGTTATTCACATAAGAAGTAGGGCAAGGTTCCGCTGGAAAACAGACGTTTCCCACTGTTCATACGAATAATCACCAAATGAGTTGATTCATGTTGTTCAGTGCTAAAACGGTAGAGATAACGTTCTCCCAGCGCTTTAGGCAAGTTATCAGTACTTTCTAAAGAGACCTGGGTGGTACTCAAAACGTAATTGTTAGCTTTGTTGTGAGTGTAATCAAACTGTACTTTGCGATTGATGGTGTAAGAGCTGCCATCCACCAGCAAATTTCCAACAATAATATTGTAACCTTTCCCGTCACCATCAAAATGAAATCTCATTTCAGAGGTTAGTAAGGCTTCCTTTTCTTTGTTAACTTTTTCAAACAGGTAAGTCGTATTTGCTGAACAGGTGAATTTATTATTGCTACTGGCATAAAACAAATATAAGCCGACGGCCAGTAAGGCTGTCACGATCAGTGTGGCAATCATAGAAAACTTAACATTGTTCATTTCACTTTTACCACATAGAAATTGAAACAGGGGGCATTAGACTTATCCGGATCGCTATCGCAGACCTGAATTGACTCCCGGCGATCGTCGGCGGGAAGGCTAAAATAGACATTTTTAGGGCTATCGCAGGCAATGGCGAACTCATCTAACCGCTTTTTCAAATTGGCTAAGTCAGTAGGTTTTTGATTGTGAATGAAAATATCACACTTCTGATATTTTTCCTGATGATGGTAATCAGCAAAATACCCGGGCTTACTGGTAAACATATCTAAAGCAAAATAGAACACAAAAATAAACAGGGTAGCAACCAGCGCAATACGAGTGTAATACCAGACAAAACGGCTTTTAGGCGGTGGCGTAGTGGAGGTGTCATTATTGCCATTGACCGTGGCAGAGTTGATTAATGACTTTTTGGCAATATAGGGTTTTTCTTTGCTGTCATCACTGAACGTTCGATAACTAGTGATAACTTTTAGCTCTACATCTGTGGATAACTGCACACCGTACGAGTAGGTGGTCAAAATGGGTTCAAACTCACCTAACTGATGAAAAGCCTGTGTAATACCACTCAGTTCAGAGACAACATCTTTAGCCGTATTATTAACATTTTCAGGTGGTTCAATTTCACTGGTTAGCTGTTCAAAAGGAACAATCTGGTAACCACTGTCAATCAGACGCAGAAATAATCGTTTAGCATTACTATTGAGCGTGCTCAATTTCCGCGGATCGTCAAGTCGACTTAATCCGCCGGTAAAAGTGTTAAACATCACTCGGTCATTAATAATATAGTTATGCAAACGTTCCCTCCGGGCACTTATTTCTCAATGGTGTTTTAATCTGAGATTTGGCGCATTTTACACATTAATTCACCAGATTAAAGAGAAATAATAGTGTTACATAAAGTAGGGTTATTTTGCCTGAAACAGCTAATTGTTATTTATCATACTAATAGAGATGATAACTCACCTCTATTAGCATTATCTTTTGTTTTTTAAACAATATTATTCGCTATGCTCACCACCCAACGCTTCAATTAACTCTTGAATCAGTTGGGCAACTTCACCGGTCATTAAGGTAAAATCAGCATCAAAGCGAGCAGCATAATCTTCTTTATCGATATCCTGATTTTGATCGCGAATAGTTTCAGTAAATTTGATGCGTTTCAAACTGCCATCATCAGCAATGACAAACTGGATGCGTTCACGCCATTCCAGCGCCAGTTTGGTAACCAGTTTGCCCGCCTCAATATGTACCGCAATTTCATCACTGACCAGTTCCTGCGCCTTGCAACGAATAACACCACCGCCTTCAAGAATGGCCTTCAGTTCCGCCTCATCCTGCAGTACAAATCCTGCGGGTGCATTACCAGAACGAACCCATTCGGTAAGCGTCAGTTCAATAGGACTTTCCAGTGTTAATGGAACTACCGGTAATGAACCTAAGCTTTTACGTAGCAGGGCCAGTGTGTCTTCGGCGCGTTTGGCGCTGGCGGCATCAACAATAATTAAACCATTGACCGTATCAATCCACAGACTGGTTTGGTTAAAGCGGCTAAACGCACGGGGTAACAGGCTGTGCAGCACCTCGTCTTTTAACGCATCTTTTTCTGTCTTTTTTAGTTTTCTATGCTGTTCGGCTTCCAGCTGTTCAATTTTTGCCTGTAGGGCTTGTTTAATCACCGGAGAGGGCAGAATTTTCTCTTCTTTACGGGCAACGATCAGAATCTGGTTGCCTGATGCATGTGTTAAAGCATCACTCTGTGACCCTAAAGGAGATACCCAGCCTGTCTTTGCCATATCCTGGCTGCCACAAGGGGTAAATGTTAATGGCTTCAGTTGCTTTTCCATCTCATCGGCAGACAAATGGGTTTCGCGACTGAGGCGATAAATCATTAAATTCTTAAACCACAACATAGTTATTTCCATTAAAAAGAGCAGAGCTCTGTATAAACATAGCCGTCATCATAACCAATCGCAAAGCGTCTTGCTGTGATTTTGGCTAACGAAACTTATGAAATAATTAGACAATGCTATTCTTTGAACCGATCATCCAATTTACTGATACCTAATCCATTCACTTTACGAACTCGAATTTGTACTGGAATTCGCTCTTTCATGGCGTCGATATGGCTGATAACTCCAATAATTTTGCCGCTGGCGTTCAGGTTATCTAAGGCGTCCAGTGCGATATCCAGCGTTTCAGCGTCCAGCGTGCCGAAACCTTCATCAAGAAACAGGGAGTCAATACTGGTTTTGTGACTGACCAGGTCCGACAAAGCCAGCGCCAGCGCTAAACTCACCAGAAAACTTTCTCCCCCGGACAGAGTACGAGTATCCCGCAGATTATCGGCCTGCCAGGTATCAACAACCTGTAGCTCAAGTGCACCGCTCTCTTTACGCTGTAACAGATAGCGGCCATGTAGCCGATTAAGCTGTTGGTTAGCCAGGTAGACTAAATGATCCAGTGTGAGGCCTTGAGCAAATTTACGGAACTTTGCACCATCGCTGGAGCCGATTAGATTATTGAGATAGGCCCAATCATCAACCTGCTGTTGATGCTGAGCAATACGCTCCACCAGCGATTGCTGATTGGCGCGGCTTTGTCGGTCGTTTTCCAGCTGTTGGCGGATTTCCCCCTGACGAATACCGTTAGCCTTACTCTCTTCCGCCAACTGAGTTAACTGCAGGTTGAGCTCTGCGATATTACTCTCGTCAGTTAAGGTTGCTGGTCGCTGAGCCTGATGCTGTTGCCGTTGTTTATTTGCTTCATTAAACAGGGTTTGTGCCTGATTCAACGTATTGGTAAGCGTCTCTTTAAGTTCACTAAGCTGTAGATGTAATTCCGGAGATAACAGGGCATCCAGAAAGTCTGCCAGATGGCTGAAAGGGCTTTGTTGTAATGCAGCGTTAAATTCATGCTCTGCACTGTCGGTTTTTTGTCGAAGCTGTTGTTGTTGTGATAACAGAGCGGAAAGTTGTCCGCTGAGTGCAGTCAGCCGATCATTTAGTTGTTGCCAGACATTTCGGCTATCGGTTACCGCCAGTTCAAAAGCCTGCTGCTGTTGTTGAAGTTGCAACATGGTGGCATCTGTCTGTTTATCTCCGAATAACTGATGGCGCTGTTGCCTGAGCTGTTCTGATTCAGTTTGGCATGCAGTAAACTGCACCAGATTTTCCGTCGCTTGGGTATTCAGACTGTCCTGTCGGGTTGTCAGCGTGGCGATTTGGGTATTTAGCGTAATTAACTGCTGCTCTAATATTTTTTGGTCGCTGAGGTGGTTTTGCCACTGCTGCCATTCACTCTTACGAGCGTCATACCAATTGTCGTACTGTTCTGGCAGCGGCAGTGTCAGTTCATAGTGCGCCAGCGCAGTTTTCAGCTGTTCTGACTGCATTTGGTAATCTTGCTGTAGTGATAACAGTGTCTGGTTGAACTGTTGGTGTTGCTGGGTTTTATTTAAAACATCCTGAGCCAGTAACGTCACCCGCTGTTGTGCTTCCTGGGTTGCATTATGTTGTTTATTAAGCAGCTCTTTTTGTTGCTGCCATTGTTGTTCGGCCTGTTCTAACTGGCTTATCTGTTGCTGTAATTGCCGCTCTTGTTGACGGGCACTCTCCAGATAAGCGTCGAATGGTTCAGTTTCGCTAAGCGACAGGCTGACATTCAGATCCTGACAGTGTTGCTGCCATTGCTGGCTAATATCATCCAACTCCTGACTCAGATTATTCATCTCTTTTGTCAGTTGGTTTTGCCGATCGCCATGTAGTGCGATCTTACTTTTTAACTCAATACCGGCATCATGTAATTGCTGGAATTCGATTTTTAACTGACTCAGACGTTGCCCGGTATCTGATGTTTTTAATGACGTATTTTCACCCATTAATGGGTGTTGGGTAGAGCCACATAACGGACAGGGTGCGCCAGGCTGTAACAATGCGCGTTCTTGCTCAAAACGGTTAATTATCAGCTCTTGCTCAGCCAGTTTTTCCAGGTCGGCCAGATGAACTTTTTTATCGCTATACTGCTGGCGTTTGGTAAGTAAATCTTCATCGAGCTGCTTAATGGCTAACGTGAGTTCATTTAACTGAGTCGATCTGGCCAGATGCTGTTTAGTCACCTGTTGATAGCGTTGAAACAGCAGAGCGAGCAACTGTTGCCGCTCTCTGGTTTGAGTAAGATTGTGTTGCTGCTGTTTTAATTCATCCAGATTGTGCTGAGTTCGTAACTGCCGGAAAGCGGCGTCATGATTATCAAAGCTCTGCTGTAACTGTTGTAGTTGGGTCTGATGTTGATTTTGTGACGATGTCACGTCAACGAGCTGCTGATTAAGTTGATTAATCTCTTTTTGCTTAGCTTCAGCTAATTGCCGAGTGTTCTCTAATTCGCGATGAGTGCGGGTGAGCTGATTTAATTGCTGTTGCCACAGGGGAAGATTTTCTCCCCAATACTGATGGTGTGGATGCTGCTGGAAATAGTCATATAGCGCCTGCTGTCGGCTGAGTAGCTGGTGCTGTTGCTTTAAGTTTGCATCACGTTCGCTTTGCTGCTGTTGTAACTGCTGGGTAAGGTTGGTTTGAGCTGACTCCAACTGAGTTAATTGGTCGATCTTATTTTTAATCTGTAAATCCAGCGGTATGACTTGAGTGGTAATCAGGGTGCGGGTTAACTCATGCTGTTTGAGCTGTAGGGCATGTTGCTGCTCTGCCTGTTCACGATCCTTCAGAGCAATCGCAATCTGCTGTTTTAGTTCGGTTTCAGCCTGAGTGATGCGGGTTATTTCCTGCTGATTATCCTGTTGTTCCTGACGCAAACGCATCAGATTTACATGCAGAGGTCGTAGCTTTTCAGCCGGTTCGCTTCGCTGTAATCTTTCCAGTTGAGGTTGTTGCTGTTGCCAGTTCTGCTGAGCCAGATTTAACTGCTGCTGGCACTGTGCTTCCTGATGCAGATATTCATTTTGTTTTTCCAGCCATTGCCTGTCTGCCACCAGACGTTCAGTTTGCTGAGTCAGTGATTTTTCCTGAGATTGCAGCTGTTGTGCCTGCTGTTTTAACGCCAGAGTTTGTTCTTCTGACAACAACTGTACGCTACCTAACAGAGTATGCAGGGTATCCAGCTGGTTTTTAGCCTCTTTATGCGACAGGAAAACTTGCTCTGAAATATGGCCATAAATCTCTGTGCCGGTAAGCTCTTCCAGCAGTTCAGCGCGTTCATTTGGCTCTGCATTAAGGAAAGCAGCGAACTCACCCTGCGATAGCATCATAGACTTAGTAAAACGGCTAAAGTCCAAACCGGTGATCTGAGCGGTGAGGTCGAGCTTATCGCGTATTTTATCGGTAATGATTTTGCCATCGCGAATGTACGCCAGCTCAACCTTCGGGGTTTGCAGATTGCCATCCGGACTGCCTTTTGCCCGACGCTGGCTCCAGAAAGCGCGATAGCCAACCCCCTGAACTTCGAATTCTACTTCCGCCAGAGACTCAGCAGTATGGTGGGTCATCAGCTCATTTTGAGTCGGTGACACATTCAGGCGCGGAGTTTTATGATAAAGCGCCAGACAAATGGCATCCAGCAGGGTGGTTTTACCGGCACCGGTAGCGCCGGTAATTGCAAACAGAGCGTTATCGCAAAAGGGTTCTTGGGTGAAGTCGATTTTCCACTCGTCTTTCAGCGAGTTAATATTTTTAAGCCGTAGGCTAAGGATGCGCATCAGACAGATCCTCCATCAACAGGTTGTTCGGTCTGATCGGCCATTTCCTCAATCAGTGAATGGAACAGCTGACGCACTCGTTGATGCTGTTGTTGGGTGCTTTGGTTTTCATCATCATCCAGAACCAACCGGCGTTCGAACACTTCGCTTACCGTCAGTTCTGACAATGTCTCTTTTTCCTGACGCTGAATGGCTTGTTGAGTGAGGGCTTTGCTACGGCGTAGTAAAATCACTTCCACCGGTAATTGGTCGGCTATTTGCTGAATTTGTCGCTGAATATCATTCAGGTAAAGTCGTGAATCTACTTCAATATCCAGCCAGATGATTTTTTGTTGTTGCTGATGACGAAAACTTTCCAGTGCCAATTTTATTTCATCAATATCGCCCTTAATTAAACGCATAGGCTGAAATTGCGGCACGGTAAGCAGAGTAATTTGCGGCTCTGCATGAGCGGCAAACTCCACCAACACTACACTTTTTTCCTGCCCGCTTTCATCAAAGCTTAAAGGGATAGGGGAACCTGAATAGCGAATGAATTCCGACTTGGCTACCTTTTGTGGCCGGTGGATATGGCCTAAAGCGATATAGTCAGCCGGAGGAAATGCCTGTGCAGGAAACGCATCCAGCGTACCGATATAGATATCACGCACGGAGTCGGAGGTAGAAGCACCGACGGTGGTTAAATGTCCGGTAACAATAATTGGTAAATGTTTGGTGTATTGCTGCTGTTTATCTTTTGCCAGTTGATATATCTGCTGATAATGCTGACTGATTGCTTCCAGCAAAGCCTGTTGCTTTTCACTGCCGGATTGACCCGCCTGGCTGGAGAGCACATCTCTGGCACGAATAAATGGAATGGCACACACTAATGCACCGGGCTCACCCTGAGCGTTGTTCAAAACGATCAACTGCTGTTCAGGTTGTTGTGCAACACTGGCGATTACCCGGGTGTTCAGATAGGTCAAAAGTTCTCTGGATTCATTCAGCATTGCAACAGAGTCATGGTTTCCACCCAATACCACTAACTGACAGCCAGTTGGTTGCAACCCCACAATGAATTGATTGTAGAGTTCACGGGCATAGCTTGGGGGGAGGTGGTATCGAAAACATCGCCAGCCACAATAATGGCATCAACCTGATGTTCTGTGACCTTTTCAGTCAACCAGCGCAAAAATTCTGCATGTTCAGCCGCACGGCTTTTGGTAAAAAAGTATTGTCCAAGATGCCAGTCAGATGTGTGAATAATGCGCATGAATCCTCTCTGTCAAAAAATAGCCATGTGGTGCGCTATGGTTATTGGGGATTATACGCAGCAGAGATGACCAGCACTACCTTAGTCGTGTCTCAATTAACAGAATACGTTGTTAACGTAATAAAAGTGTCATATATCTGTAGCATAATGCCAAGGCACTATAAGTCAGCATACTTTAGGTTGCAGATGTATTAACGATGTTATTGGCTTTTCTGCAACTCAAATTATTAGGGTATATAATCATTCAACTCGCATTGTGTTGAGAAAAAACAACAAAGAGCAGAGCCCGCATGATAAAACGCATACTGGTGGTTGAGGATGAAGCACCGATACGGGAAATGATTTCTCTTGTTCTTGAACAAAATGGCTATCAGGCCATTGAAGCCGCGGATTTTACCGCTGCGCAATCTTTATTGATTGAGCCTTTCCCCGATCTGATCTTATTGGATTGGATGTTACCTGGGGGTTCAGGCATTCAACTGATTAAATTTCTGAAACGCGATCCACTGATGAAGGCGATTCCGGTAGTCATGTTAACCGCCCGCGGAGAAGAGGAGGATCGGGTGCAAGGGCTGGAGTCCGGGGCAGATGACTATGTAACCAAGCCTTTTTCTCCTAAAGAACTTCTGGCGCGTATTAAAGCCGTGATGCGCCGAACGTCACCCATGACTGAACATGAAGCTTTGGTCTTTGATGGCTTAACCTTAGACCCATCATCTCACCGGGTTATGGCGGACGATAAGCCGCTGGATATGGGCCCCACAGAATATAAACTGCTGCATTTCTTTATGAGCCATCCTGAACGGGTCTATAGCCGCGAGCAATTGCTTAATCAGGTATGGGGAACCAATGTGTATGTTGAAGACCGAACCGTTGACGTATTTATTCGTCGCTTGCGTAAAACGCTGGAGGACAGCGGTTATGACAAGATGCTGCAAACCGTACGCGGTTCTGGTTATCGCTTTTCAACTCGCTTTTAAGTTAACTGGTTAGGGACTCGCCTGTGCTAGAACGCCTGTCGTGGAAGAGAATTGTCATTGAGCTATTGCTGTTTTGCCTTCCGGCATTGCTGTTAAGCATTTTTATTGGTCATCTGACGCTATTACTGCTGATTTCTGCACTCTGTGCCTTACTGTGGCATTTTTATAATCTGTTAAAGCTGTCTCACTGGTTATGGCTGGATCGCAGCATCATGCCTCCACCCGGTCGGGGAAGTTGGGAACCGTTATTCTACGGCCTGTATCAAATGCAGCATCGTAATCGCCAACGTCGACGCGAGTTGGCTTCACTAATTAAACGCTTTCGTAGCGGTGCCGAATCGCTACCTGATGCCGTAGTGTTGAGTACCGAAAGCGGACATATCTTTTGGTGTAATAAACTGGCGCAACAAATGTTGGGATTTCGCTGGCCGGAAGATAATGGTCAGCACATTCTTAATCTGATTCGCTATCCGCAATTTGCCGAGTTTATTAAACGTAAGCAATTTCATGAGCCGTTAACTCTACAGTTCAATAAGGGGAGTTATATTGAGTTTAGGGTGATGCCTTATGATGAGGGGCATATGTTGATTTCTGCCCGGGATGTCTCTCAAATCCGGCAATTAGAAGAAGTTCGCCGTAAATTCTTTACCAACGTGAGCCATGAGCTAAAAACCCCGCTTACCGTGTTACAAGGCTATATTGAAATGCTGGGGGATGATGATACCCGGCCTGAGATACGTCATAAGGCATTAACCAGCATGAAAGGCCAAACTGAGCGCATGAGCAGTCTGGTGAATCAATTGCTGACGTTATCGCGCATTGAGGCAGCACCTCGTTATGCATTAAATGAAAAGATTAACGTACCGGTTCTGTTGGATAGTCTTGCGCGTGAAGCCAATATTTTAAGTAACGGCGAACATCAGCTTCATTTTGATGTTGATGCTAAATTGCAGGTGTTAGGTAATCAGGAACAACTTTACAGCGCAATGTCCAATCTGGTGTATAACGCTATCAATCATACACCATCGGGAACGGACATTTATGTTAGCTGGGTATTAACGCCTCGTGGTGCTCAGTTTAGCGTGAAAGATAATGGTCCGGGCATTGAACAACAACACATAGCTCATCTGACAGAGCGGTTTTATCGTGTTGATCCATCGCGCTCCAGCCAGACCGGCGGTAGCGGTTTGGGGCTGGCGATAGTTAAGCATGTGCTGAATCACCATGATTCCCTGTTGAGTATCGAAAGTCAGTTGGGGGTTGGCAGTGAGTTCAGGTTTGTGTTGCCGGGAAGGTTGGTGGTGGAGAAATAAATATTTTTGTGGGATCCCTAAATAACGAAACAGGCCCGCTAAATAAGCGGGCCTGTTATAAGATACAGCATATTAATTAACGTTTCGTCGCGGCCTTCATTCCCTTAACAAACTCCGCCAGTTTCTCCAGCATAATTTTCGGTTGCTGGTGGCTTTGTTCGATAATCTTCACAATGGCTGAACCAGATATGGCTCCTGCCGCTCCACTGGTGAGTGCGGCTTTTACCTGTGAAGGTTCTGAGATGCCAAAGCCCTGAATAGATGGTGCTGCGTTGTACTCTTTCAGTTTGGCGACCAGATGCTCCAGTGGCAGATGTGCTTTGTTTTCTGCACCGGTGACACCAGCACGGGAGAGCAGGTAGGTATAACCACGGCCATGGGTAGCAATTTGGCGTAATAGCTCGTCGCTGGCATTAGGCGGGCAGATAAAGATTGGTGCGATATTATGACGCTGTGCCGCCAGACGATAAGGCTGTGATTCTTCCAGTGGAACATCCGCCACCAGTACGGAATCTACACCAACTTTTGCACATTGTGCATAAAACTCATCAATACCGCGACTAAACACCAGGTTAGCATACATCAGCAAGCCAATCGGAATATCAGGGTGTTTTGCCCGGATCTTGCCTAATAACTCAAAGCAAAGTGACGGTGTCACTCCTGAAGTAAAAGCACGTAAGGTAGCACTTTGAATGGTTGGACCATCAGCCAGCGGATCGGAGAACGGAATACCCAGCTCCAGAGCATCAGCGCCTGCGGCAACGAGGGTATCAATAATTTCCAGCGACAGCTCCGGATTTGGATCTCCCAGAGTAACAAAAGGAACAAAAGCGCCCTGGTTGCCAGCAGCCAGACGTTCAAATAGTTGTTGATAACGATCCATCAGATTTCTCCCCGCGCTTTTAAAATATCATGAACTGTAAAAATGTCTTTATCACCACGACCAGACAGATTGACCACCAGAATTTGTTCTTTTTCCGGCTCTGCGGCAATCATTTTTAGGGCGTAAGCCAGGGCATGAGAAGATTCCAGCGCAGGGATAATTCCCTCATGGCGGGATAGCTGTTTAAAGGCTTCCAGCGCTTCATCATCTGTAATTGAAACGTATTCTGCACGACCAATGCTGTTCAGGTGAGCATGTTGTGGCCCAACAGAAGGGAAATCGAGACCGGCAGAAATAGAGTAGGACTCTTCAATCTGTCCTTCACTGGTTTGCATCATTGGTGATTTCATACCAAAGTAGATACCAACGCGACCGTGTTTTAATGGTGCACCGTGCTGACCAGATTCAATACCTAATCCTGCAGGTTCAACACCAATCAGCCGGACGCTGGACTCCTCGATGAAATCGGCAAACATACCGATAGCGTTAGAACCGCCGCCAATACAGGCGATAACCGCATCCGGCAGGCAATCTTCACGCTCTTTCATTTGTTCTTTGGTTTCTTCACCAATCATTCGTTGGAACTCACGTACGATGGTTGGGAATGGATGAGGGCCCGCCGCAGTACCCAGCAGATAGTGTGCGGTATCATAATTACCAGACCAGTCACGCAGTGCCTCATTACAGGCATCTTTCAGGGTGGAAGAGCCGCTGTGCACAGGAATAACCTCTGCTCCCATTAAACGCATTCTGAAAACGTTTGGCGACTGACGCTCAACGTCTTTAGCGCCCATATAAACCCGACATTTTAAACCCAGTAAGGCACTGGCTAATGCCGCGGCAACCCCGTGTTGACCAGCGCCGGTTTCGGCGATGATTTCAGTTTTACCCATGCGTTTTGCTAACAGCGCCTGACCCAATACCTGATTGGTTTTATGGGCACCGCCGTGCAGCAAATCTTCGCGTTTCAGATACAGTTTGGTTTTGCTTCCCACCGTCAGATTACGGCATAAGGTTAATGGCGTTGGGCGACCAGCATAGTTTCTCAGTAAGTCCTGAAATTCAGCATGAAATGCCGGGTCCCGCTGAGCACTGACGAAAGCCTCTTCCAGTTGCTGTAGTGCGGGCATCAGGATTTGAGGTACATACATCCCGCCAAACTCGCCGAAATAGGGGTTAAGTAATGTCATGTTATATCCCTTAGTCTTCCACTTTTGTCATTATTAATAGTTGCGTAGTATGCTAAATACCGCGTTGATTTTGGTAATGTCTTTATGGCCTGGCTGGCTTTCCACACCGGAATTAAAATCCAACCCCTGACAGCCAAGCTCGGCTGCTGCTGCGGTATTACCCGGGTTTAATCCTCCGGCTACCATCACATTATCCAGTTTCTGGCCCTGTAAAACTTGCCAGTCGAAAGCCTGTCCGGTACCACCAGCACCGTTATCCAACAGATAACAATCAACCAGAGAGTCATTGAGTTCGGGCAGTTGACCATCAACCGATTGTGCTTTCCAAATAAGGCAACTTGCCGGTAAGAGTGAACGTAACTCATGAATATAGTCGCTATTTTCACTACCGTGCAGTTGAACGACTGAGAGATTAAGGCGATCTACCGCCAGACAAATGGTATCGGCCTTAGCATTACTGAAGACGCCAACCCATTTTAATGGAGCTGCCGCTGCAACTTTTTGAGCCTGAACTAAATCAATATAGCGAGGCGATTTACCAACAAAAATTAACCCTCCGTATACGGCACCGGCATGATAAGCGGCTGCAGCATCTTCTGGCCGGGTTAATCCACATACTTTGTTGGCACCAAAAAGAACGCGGCGTATAGCCAGGTCCAGATTCTCTTCTGACATCAGTGCGCTACCGATAAGAAAGCCATTCGCGTACTGACTGAGTTCACGCACTTGCTGATAGTTATGAATACCGGATTCACTGATAACAATGGTGGACTCCGGCAGCTGTGGTGCCATAGTACGGGTACGATTCAGATCGATAGAGAGATCGCGTAAATCCCGATTGTTGATACCCACCACACGGGCCTGTAGCTCAATGGCTCGTTGCAACTCACTTTCATTGCTGGCTTCTGTCAACACACCCATATTGAGTGAATGAGCAACGGCAGCCAGTTCGACATATTGCTCATCATCCAGGACCGAAAGCATCAGCAGAACGGCATCCGCATGATAGAAGCGGGCCAGATAAATCTGATATTCATCAATAATAAAATCTTTGCATAACACCGGTTGATGAACCTGATTGCTTACCAGCGTTAAATAATCAAAGTTGCCTTGAAAGTATTTCTCATCCGTCAATACGGAGATGACCGAGGCAAAATTACGGTAACTTTCAGCAATAGCTCGCGGATCAAAATTCTGACGAATAACCCCTTTGGATGGGGATGCTTTTTTACATTCCAGAATAAAAACGCTGTTATCACTGGTTAATGCCTGGTAGAAGTTGCGCTCACTGGGAATAACCTTATGGCGAAAGCTTTCCAGCGGCTGTTTTTGACGACGTTCTGCGACCCAGACCTGCTTATCACGAACAATGCGCGTTAATACGGTTTCTTGCATCATTTATCCTCTTGCCGCCAGTGCCTGCACTCTATCGAAGGCGACACCACTATGAATCACATCCATTGCCTGTTGCGCATTGGCACGCAGATTTTCTTGTCCAAATAATCTCATTAATAATGCCACATTTGCTGCCACGGCAGACGCGTGAGCAATTTCACCTTTACCTTGTAACAAGCGGGACAAAATGTCACGATTTTCTTCAGGTGTCCCGCCTTCAAGGTCGGACAGCGCATATTGCTTCAGGCCAAAATCCTGATTGGTTAACTGATAACATACAATTTCACCGTCACGCAGTTCAGCAACTTGAGTTGGAGCATGAATGGCAACTTCATCCATTCCGCCACCGTGAACCACAGCAGCTTGCTGGTAGCCAAGTACTTTCAGCGCTTCGGCGATAGGGCGTACCAGTTCAGGGCTGTAAACGCCAATCACGGCTTTTTTCGGGCGGGCCGGATTAATTAACGGACCCAGTACGTTAAACAGCGTACGGGTTTTTAGCTGTTGACGAACCGGCATGGCGTGGCGAAAGCCAGCGTGATACTGAGGTGCAAACAAAAAGCAGACGCCTACTTCATCTAACGCCTGACGAGAAACATCTGCCGGTAAATCCAGTTTAATTCCCATTGCTGCCAGCAGGTCAGAAGAGCCTGAACGGCTGGATACGCTACGGTTACCATGTTTGGCAATTTTAATACCGCACGCTGCGGCAACGAACGCGCTGGCGGTTGAAATATTAATACTGTTAGTGCCGTCACCACCGGTACCAACGATATCGGCAAAATCGTAATCCGGACGCGGGAAGGGCATGGCGTCAGCTAAAAATGCGTTTGCAGCGCCAGCGATTTCATCCGGTGTCTCCCCGCGGACTTTCATACTAATCAATGCAGCAGCCAGTTGTGACGGTTCTAAATCTCCATGTGCAATGCTGCTAAAAAGCATTTGGCTTTCCTGCTGAGTCAATGATTCGGCACGGAATAATTTATTAAGAATTGATTGCATCATGTCTTGTGTTTGCATTTTGGTGTTCGCCGTTTTTATTAAAATTTGTTTCTTTGCCAGGATGCTTTCGGTTGGTGAAAAGCGTCCATAAAAAAGCCCGCATTTTGCGGGCTTTTGGCTATTTGCTTTATCAGATGACAAATTAGTGCAAGTAAACCGCCCGCTAAGGGAGGAGTCGCCACCAACGATTTGCTAAAATATTTAATGTCATCATGATATTACCTTCGTGTTGTTGTGTTAGTTATTTGCTGCATCTGTGTACTAGTAAACTAGTTTTATGTATCGCTGTCAATATATTTAAGATAGAAAAATAAAAATATTTTCATTCTTTCAGTGTTCTCAATTTTTTAGTGAAAAAATGAATTAAATATATTTATTTTTCATATGGTTAAAAATGTCAGGATAACGCCCATTCCAGCGTTTGATCTAACAGGCGTGCGCCCTGAGTGGTTAAAATGGATTCAGGATGGAACTGAAAACCACATACACGATGTCGATCGTGACGAACCGCCATGACCATCTGATTAAAATGTGCATTAACGGTGAGCTCTGAGGGGATCTCTGTACCTACCAGCGAATGGTAACGGGCAACGGGTAGCGGGGAAGGAAATCCTTCAAACATTGCCATGCCGTCATGCGTAATCAGTGATGATTTCCCATGCAGAATTTCGCCAGCCTGACCAACGGCGCCACCATAAGCTTCAACGATGGCCTGATGTCCCAGACAAATGCCAATAATGGGCAACTTGCCAAGCAGAGCTGAAAGTAATTCTGGCATACACCCCGCTTCAGAAGGTTTACCTGGCCCCGGTGAAAGCATCAGTACCGGATTATTCATTCGTTCAACATGTCGAATAATCATATCGGCAGGCACTTGGTTGCGATAAATCGTTACCTGATGACCACTGGCTCGCAGTTGATCCACCAGGTTATAGGTAAAGGAGTCGATATTGTCGAGTAATAGGATATCAGCCATTAAAAAATCTCCTTAACCTGATGGGCGCTGGCAATGGCACGTAGCACGGCTCTGGCTTTATTGCGGGTTTCATCCGCTTCTGATTGTGGATTGGAGTCCAGAACAACGCCGGCACCTGCCTGAATCGTTGCAATGCCATCTTCAACATAGGCGGAACGGATAACGATACAGGTATCCAGATCCCCATGAGCGGTCAAATACCCAACTGCGCCGCCATAACTGCCGCGACGAACGCCTTCATATTGAGCAATTAACTGCATGGCTCGTACTTTAGGTGCACCGCTTAAGGTTCCCATATTCATACAGGCTTGATAGGCGTGCAGGGCATCGAGGTCTTTTCTTAATGTACCCACCACCCGGGAAACCAAATGCATCACAAACGAGTAACGGTCAACTTTGGTTAAATCGGCCACATAGCGACTACCCGCTTCGCAAATACGGGCCAGATCGTTACGAGCTAAGTCAACTAACATTATGTGCTCCGCCAGCTCCTTGTGGTCAGTACGCATATCCAGTTCAAAGCGACTATCCAGATCTTTATCCAACGAACCGTCAGGCCGACGGCCTCGTGGGCGAGTACCGGCAATAGGATAGATCTCAATTTGTCGACTGTTGGCCTCATATTTCAGAGCACTCTCTGGTGAGGCACCAAACAGGGAGAACTCCTCATCCTGCATAAAGAACATATAAGGGCTGGGATTGCTCTCTTTCAGGGTCTGATAAGCCGCCAGTGGAGAAGGGCAAGGCAAAGTGAAACGACGAGAAGGCACTACCTGAAAAATATTACCGCGACGAATAGACTGCTGTAGTTCACGGACAATATCACCGTACTCTTCATCGCTGCGATCGCAATTTAATTGCATACTATCAAGCGCAGGAGCCGTGACTGGGGAAGCCGGAGCTCGTAACTGTTGCTGAATTTCAATCAGTCGTGATTTCAGACGCTGTTGTTCAGCATTGTCCTGCGTAAACAGACTGGCCTGAAGGCGCGAAACACCGTTTTGATGATCGAGAATCAGTAACGTTTCTGCCAGATAAAAACAGAAATCAGGGCAGCGGCGATCGCTTTCCAGAGTCGGGAGGTTCTCAAAGCCAGCCACCAGATCGTAGGCAAACAGGCCGCCCAAAAACATCGCTTCACGCTGATCCTGAGGAACATTAACCAGAGCTAGTAGTTGGCGTAAGGAGTCAAAAACTGAGATGGACTTTAACCGGGTATCTTCATCCTGTACCGCATCAATCTCAGGGTAAATCAACTCGCGTTGTCCTGCACTGATATGGTTTTCCACCTCTTTTGGGAGCTGCTGGTCTAATAAGGCTAGCAGGGCATTACCATTTTCTGTCAGTGCCCGGAACGTAACCCGGCGGCCTTCAGCCGTAATCCGCAGTGCGCTGTCAATCACCAACAGACTCTTCAAATTTTGTTTACTGTCAACTTCGGCTGATTCAAGCAGCAAAGTGGACGGGCGATTATTACAGAACTGGGTAAAAATAGCCGTAGGATCGTCACGATATGGCGTCTCTGCGGTCAATAATAATATTGTTGGTTTCTGTGTTTGCATGTTGTACGCCAGTAATTAGTTAGTTTTGTTGGTTATCTATCAATGCTAATGCTCAGACAATAAAAAAGCCCGCAGTTTGCGGGCTATTGGGCTATTTGCTTTATCAGATAACAATATGGTGCAAGTAGGCCGCCCGCTAAGGGAAGTCTCGCCACCAACCTGTTAATACCATAGGGTATGTCATCATGATAATTGCCTGTAGAAATGATCCGTTCTTGCGTACTAGTAAACTGGTTTTGTTGATGGGTGTCAACTGCTTTACCTGAGAAAAACGAAAATTATTCTGGATGTCTTAAAAGAGGCCTGGACAGGATGGTTGGTAAATGTGTCTTATCAGGGAACAGTTATAAGCATCAATAAGCCAAAAAATCTGGTAATATCAGCCTCTCGTCTGGTCTGGACCAGTCCGTTCACTTTCTGCTAAAGAGTCTTCTGTGAGTACAACACAATCCTTTTCCGAGTTACCGCTGGATAAAGCGCTAATTGATAACCTGCATGAGCTGGGTTATGCACAAATGACCCCCATTCAAGCCGCAGCGCTGCCCGATATTTTGCAGGGGAAGGATGTGGTGGCTCAGGCAAAAACCGGTAGCGGGAAGACAGCTGCGTTTGGTATTGGGCTGCTGTCTGCTATTCAGGTTGATGCTTATCGTACTCAGGCATTAATACTTTGCCCTACCAGAGAACTTGCCGATCAGGTCAGTAAAGAACTTCGACGTTTGGCCCGCACTATCGCCAATATTAAAATCTTAACGCTGTGCGGTGGGCAACCAATGGGAGCGCAGGTAGATTCACTGGCTCATCCTGCCCATATCATTGTTGGTACTCCGGGACGAATTCAGGATCATTTACGCAAAGGGAATCTGACGTTAAATGATCTGAATATTTTGGTACTGGATGAAGCCGACAGAATGCTGGATATGGGGTTCTCTGATGAGGTCAATGACATTATCAGCCATACGCCATCTCAACGTCAGACTTTGCTATTTTCTGCCACTTATCCTACAGATATTGAGAAAATGAGTGAGCGAGTTCAGCGTTCTCCTCAGCGAATTATTATTGAATCGGCGGATGACCGGGTTCATATTGAACAGCAGTTTATTGAAGTTACTGCACAACAGCGTATTAGTCTGTTGCAGAAAATTCTTTCCAGCAGTCAGCCAGAATCATGTGTGGTATTCACTAACACTAAACGAGACTGTCAGGAGATAGCTGAGACACTGAGTGCAGCCGGAAGCAGCGTATTGGCTCTGCATGGTGATTTAGAACAGCGGGATCGGGAGCGAGTGCTGGTTCAATTCGCTAATCAAAGTTGCCGGGTGTTGGTGGCAACCGATGTGGCAGCCAGAGGATTGGACATTAAGGATCTTCCATTAGTGGTCAACTTTGAGTTACCTTTTGATCCTGAGGTATATGTTCACCGCATTGGTCGAACCGGTAGAGCTGGCGCTCAGGGAATGGCGATTAGCTTTTGTACGGTGAATGAGCTACAGCGCGCCCATGCTATTGAAGACTATTTGTCTGAACAGTTAACGTGGAAACAGGCTGAGCGTTTTAATCATAGCGATATTCAGCCGGTGGTTTCGAATATGCTGACGTTAAGCATTGACGGTGGCCGTAAAGCCAAAGTTCGCCCGGGAGATATTCTGGGTGCTTTGACCGGAGATGCAGGGCTAACGGCAGCTGATGTTGGTAAAATAGCTATCTTTGATACTCAGGCTTATGTGGCTATTCGCCGCCAGCGTGCCAGATTTGCCCTTGAACAATTGCGTAATGGAAAAATTAAAGGCAAAAATTGTCGGGTTTGGTTAATTAAATAATTTTATTGTTATGACATGAAAAAGGCTAAGGATCTTAAATGAGCGAAATAACTATTGTTGCAACACTGACTATTAAAGCAGATTTCCAGGCTCCATTAATGGAAGCACTAAAAAAGCTGGTAGATAGCAGCAGAGCAGAAGAGGGATGCCTGCAATATGATCTACATCAGGACAATCAAAATCCACTGGTCTATGTATTTATAGAGCGTTGGGCATCACAAGAAATACTGGATATCCACAGTAAGTCACCTCATTTTGTCTCCTTTGGCCAATTCACCAAAGGTAAAATCGAATCACTGACGATTAATTTAATGACAAAAGTTTATTAATTTTCTGAAGTGATAAAAAAACCCGCATAATGCGGGTTTTTTGTTTTTTACCATATTACGATTGATTAATCATCAACCGGAGCCGGTCTTGCAGCAGGAGCGCTGGCATAATTAGTAGCAGCGTGACCACCTGCAGAAGGCTTAACCACAACCTCTTCTTTAGCCACTGGAGCTTCTTCAGGTTTAGCTTGTGGAGCCGCAGGGGCTTCTTCAGCTTCAGCTGTTTCTAACTCAGGCATCACTGGTTTAAAGGCCGGAGAACTGGCAACACTAGACGCCTTCTTTTCAACCGATTCAGTATTAATAACTTCAACCGCTGATGTTTCAACTTCAACTACCGTCTGAACCACTTCTTCAACGATAACGTCAGGTTCAGTATTGAATGACGGAGATGCTGCCGGAGCGGATGAGCTACCACCAGAAATCGCTTCAGGTGCCACTACTGATTCACTCTTCAATGGTTTTGGTGCTTCAATCGGAGCGATATCCAGCGGTGCTGGCGCTTCAACATGCCATACGGTTTCTACTGATGGCGTAACAACCAGTTCAGTTTCCGCAGCAGGTTGTTCATCTCTTTCAGCAATATAGGTTACCGCAATGGCTGGCTCACTTACCGTTTCAGCAATGACTGAAGTAGCGAGCTGAGGTTCTGCTGCTGTTTCAACAACGGCTACGGGTGCTTCAATAACGGCTGGAACCGCGGATACAACTTCAGTCTGTTGGTTATTCGCAGCTTCCAGTGCTTCAACCGGTTCGAAAACTTTCACCTGTTCTGTCGCCAGAGCAGCATAGTTAATACAAACTTTACCTGAAGCCATCTCTGGTGAAGCCATAGCCAGAGTTAATGGCATTGGCGATACGCTAGGGTACTTCTCATCGCGATAACGACGACGACGTTGTCCACTAACGCGCAGATGACGAGGTGAGCGGCGAGAACGACGCGGCATACCGTTACTATCGGTTGCGTTGTTATAACCGTTTTTCTCTCCATCAGCTTCATCAGTCGTTGGCGCTACGAAGTTTTCGCTGACAGTTGTTGGTTGAGGTAGTAGCTTAATTTCCTCTACCGGAGCAACAGGCGTTTTCACCGCAGCGACTGGGGTAATATTTTCAGCTGTTTGATCGTTTTGAGCCGCAACGCGAACTTTTTGGTTCATTTGGCGACGTTGACGACGTTGAGCTGGCGCCTGAGTCGGTTTTTCTTCCTCTGCAGAAACTTCATTTTCAACAGCGGCTTCAACTTGCTCTACCTGCACAGCTTGTTGCTGTTGTTGACGTTTGTCTTCGTTACGACGACGTTGACGTTCAGCACGAGTTTCACGACGGTTTTCATCACGAGCAGTGGTGGTAGCTGTCGCTTCCTGTGCACTATCTTGTGGTGCAGCGGTAGCCTGACGATTATTACGACGCGATTCCTGATTGTTGTCGCGGTTTTGACGATCGCTGTTACGTTCATTCCGCTCATTACGGTCGCTGTTACGATCGTTATTACGGTCATTGTTACGATCGTTATTGCGATCTTTACGATTGTTATTACGACGATTGTTACGGCGATCCTGCTGGTTGTTGCCAGAAGATTTCTCAGACGCTGTTTTTTCAACCGGGGCAGCAACGGTTTCTGCCGGTGCTAACAGATTTTTTAATCCGCTAACAAAACGAGAGAACAGGCCCGGACCAGCGGGTTGACTAACAACTGGCGTTGCAGCAACAGGTGCTTTTTTCTCTTCAACCGGCGCCGATTCTGTTGGCATTGAGAAACTGGTTAATGCCGGTTGTTCCGGAATTTTACGCTCAAGAACCGTCTCTTCTTCCGATTCAGTTTCGGTTTCATGCAGCTGTGGCAGCATGTAACTTAACACGTTGCTCTCTTCGCCTGGTTTCTTACGAATGACTTCGTAATGAGGGGTTTCCATACGATCGTTTGGAACCACCACAACGCGAACTTTGCCACCAGAACGGCGTTCAATAGCATTAACTGATTCACGTTTTTCGTTTAACAGATAAGAGGCAATTTGCACCGGAACAATGGCGTCAACTTCTTTGGTATTGTCTTTCAGCGCTTCTTCTTCAATCAGACGCAGAATAGACAGAGATAATGATTCGTTATCACGCACGGTGCCGGTGCCGTTACAACGCGGGCAGACGTGATGGCTGGATTCACCCAGAGAAGGGCTCAGACGCTGACGGGACATTTCCAGCAGGCCAAAGCGAGAGATACGACCAATTTGAATACGCGCACGGTCCTGACGGACGGCATCGCGTAAACGGTTCTCTACTTCACGCTGATGGCGAATAGGGGTCATATCAATAAAGTCAATAACGATCAAACCACCCAGGTCACGCAGACGTAATTGACGGGCAATTTCATCAGCAGCTTCCAGGTTGGTATTAAATGCAGTTTCTTCAATGTCACCACCGCGGGTAGAGCGGGCGGAGTTGATATCGATAGCGGTTAATGCTTCAGTGGTATCAATAACAATCGAACCACCGGATGGAAGACGCACTTCACGCTGGAATGCAGATTCAATCTGCGATTCAATTTGATAGTGGCTAAACAGCGGGATTTCACCGGTATAAGGTTTAATCTTGCTGCTGAAGTCCGGACGGCCTAACGCGGCGATATGTTCTTTAGCCAAATCGAGGATTTTGATGTTGTCGATCAGAATCTCACCGATATCCGGACGTAAGTAGTCACGGAAAGCACGAACAATCACGTTGCTCTCCTGATGGATCAGGAATGGAGCTGGGCGACTTTCTGCCGCTTTTTTAATCGCTTCCCAGTGCTTTAACCGGAAAGACAGATCCCATTGTAAGGCTTCTGCAGATTTACCTACGCCAGCAGTACGGACAATTAAGCCCATGCCGTTAGGGATCTCTAATGAATCCAGCGCTTCTTTTAGCTCCTGACGATCGTCACCCTCGATACGGCGAGAAATACCGCCAGCGCGTGGGTTATTGGGCATCAGAACTAAATAACTACCGGCCAGACTGATAAATGTTGTCAGTGCTGCGCCTTTATTTCCACGTTCTTCTTTATCAACCTGAACGATGACTTCCTGGCCGACATGCAGTACATCCTTAATGTTAGGACGACCCTGAGACGCAGAATTAGAGGAAAAATACTCGCGGGAAATTTCTTTGAAAGGGAGGAAACCGTGTCGTTCTGCACCGTAGTCAACAAATGCCGCTTCAAGGCTTTGTTCAACGCGGGTGATCTTACCTTTATAAATGTTTGCCTTTTTTTGTTCATGCCCTGGACTTTCAATATCTAAATCATACAGACGTTGCCCGTCAACTAAGGCTACACGCAACTCTTCCTGTTGAGTTGCGTTAATCAACATTCTTTTCATTAAAAAATACTCATTTTTTTACATTGTCAATTGAGTCTACGCATAGAGGAACTAATGGACAGCGTTAACCGACGGCCCCGAGTCTTATCGCAAAATCGTCAACCTCACGGTTGTCGCCTGCACAGGGGCGCATTATCTCGGTAAGCCTGTATTTCTTTGTGAAAACAGCGCTTTTTATCGGGGAAAGCCGTTCCTGAAATCTGTGGAAATCGGGTCCCTTTATACTATCCAGGCCACTACCCGTAGCTCGCTAATTGCCTGATACTCAATGCGTCTTACGCCATTGCTGCACTACTTGAGCTATCTGCAAATTTCATTTTTTCCCTGTTATCACACTTTAAAGTGAGTCAGGGTAGAAAATCAGCCACATTATCAACTGCCAACCGCATTATGGCAAGGTGACTTTTACTCAGATACGTAATAATGTAAAAAACGTGTTAAAGTTAACGCCGACAGAGGCTTACATGCCTGAATACGATGGCATACTTGCAACACGTATCTTATTTATTTTTCAGCTCAAATAGCACTATTGATAAGTGTAGTCATTAAAACAAGTTAATAAGGCATATTTAGCAAAAAATGATCGTGCTAGAATCAGCGTTATGAAAACAAATCAACCAACTGTACAAACTGTCACCATTACTGCCGATACGGCAGGACAACGCATCGATAACTTTTTAAGAACCATGCTGAAGGGTGTGCCGAAAAGTATGATTTATCGTGTGCTGCGTAAAGGTGAGGTTCGCGTAAATAAAAAACGTATTAAGCCGGAATATAAGCTGGAAGACGGTGATATTATCCGAATTCCTCCCGTTAGAGTCGCCGAGCGCGAAGAGTCTGTCGTTTCAGCCAAATTAGATAAGGTTGCTGCGCTGGAACACTGCATTCTTTATGAGGATGACCATATTCTGGTCATGAATAAACCTTCAGGAACGGCGGTTCACGGTGGAAGCGGCTTGAGTTTTGGTGTAATAGAAGGCTTAAGAGCGCTTCGACCAGACGCTAAATTTCTTGAGCTGGTCCACCGTTTAGATCGTGAAACATCCGGTGTTTTGCTGGTAGCAAAAAAACGTTCAGCATTACGTTCGTTACATGAACAATTACGTTTAAAGACGATGCAGAAGGATTATCTGGCGCTGGTTCGTGGTCAGTGGCAGTCTCATTGTAAAGTAGTACAAGCCCCTTTGTTGAAAAACGTATTGCAAAGTGGTGAGCGAATCGTACGGGTTGATGCAGAAGGCAAACCTTCAGAGACTCGTTTTAAAGTAGAAGAGCGTTTTGAGTTTTCTACCCTGGTTAAGGCCAGTCCGGTAACGGGAAGAACACACCAAATTCGCGTTCATACTTTACATGCTGGTCATCCTATTGCTTTTGACGATCGTTACGGTGACCGGGAATTTGATCAACAGCTTGAGCAGACCGATTTAAATCGTTTGTTCCTTCATGCGGCCAGTTTGCGTTTTGAGCATCCCTCTACCGGGGAAACGATGAGAGTAGAGGCACCGATGGATAAAACACTTCATCGTTGTTTAACTGTATTACGGGCGCAAAAGTCTTAAGTTTTCTGATAGTTCGCACTTTTGTCTGAGTTTAATTAAACCGCAAAAGTGCGAATGACTAGCTTAGTCCAATCAATGTCAGTGACGCCGTCACGTTTTATTTTCGATTCAATGGGTTCATACTATTTTTTATCAACATATGATTAAGAGCTATTAAAGGAAGCCCAATCAGGCTATTCGGATCCCGTCCTTCCAGCCGCTCAAACAGCGTAATGCCTAAACCTTCGGATTTAAAACTTCCCGCGCAATACCATGGTTGTTCCTGATCAACATAGGCTTCGATCTCTTCCTGACTGAGATGACGGAAAAAAACCGTAAAAGGCTCGCATATTACCTCTGCCTGTTGGTTATGGCTGTTATACAGGCAAAGGCCGGTATAGAAGGTAATAGATTGTCCACTGGCTTGCGTTAACTGAGCGATAGCGTTTTCTCTGTTAAGCGGTTTGCCGGTAATTTGGTGATTTAACACGCATACCTGATCGGAACCAATAATGAGACTGTCCGGATTATTTTTAGCCACGGTTTCGGCTTTGCTGGTTGCCAGTCGAATAACCAATGCTTCTGCAGATTCATTTACTCGAGGTGTTTCATCCGCTTCTGGCGCTATACATATAAAAGGAAGCCCCAGCTTTTCCAGCAGGGCCTGACGGTAGGGTGAGGTTGAAGCCAAAATGAGTTGTGTCATATCTTGAGTATTGTATAAACCCATTGGTAGTGTTGAAACAAACATAATAAAGGTAATTCATCCCTTTATCCTAATAAGAGAGGGCGAATATTTATTTGTAATGAAATATGGTTGTTAATTAATCACTATTTATAGGTGATTAACATTATTTAATCCGTCAACAAAGCTTATCAATTTATGACATGATAAGAATGAAGCTGTTTTTTATTTTATAAATCAATGAATAACTGGATTTCATCGATGTATTTAATTTTTATTAAAACAATAGCGAAACCGCGTCGGCTGCTTTAAACTATGCCCACTCGAAAAAGCTGAGATCGTTAAAAGCACGTTATTTGCGTGCATTTCCTTTGACTATCAGCCATGACAACGATAATATGCGCGCCCTATGCAAAAGGTAAAATTACCCTTAACTATTGATCCGCTCCGTACGGCTCAGAAAAGTCTGGATTACTCAGGTATCTATTCAGGCGCTCAGGCCCAGCGGTTAGCAGAATCAGTAGTAAGTGTGGATGGTGATGTTGAAGCTGAATTATCATTTAATATCGATAATCAGCGGTTGGTTGTGATTACAGGGCAGGCCACGGTTCCAGTAACTTTGATGTGTCAGCGTTGTAATGGCAATTTTCCTTACACTATTCACGCAACGTATTGTTTCAGCCCGGTCAAGAATGATGAGCAGGCAGAAGCATTACCGGCAGACTACGAGCCGATTGAAGTCGATGAGTTTGGCGAAATCAATTTGCTGGCAGTAATTGAAGATGAACTTATTCTTTCATTGCCAATAGCGCCGGTTCATGAATATGAACACTGTGAAGTGTCCGAAGCGGACATGATTTTTGGTGAACTACCGCCAGAGGCGGAAAAACCAAATCCATTTGCCGTATTAGCCAGTTTAAAGCAAAAGTAACCGAGGAGTAAGGTCGATGGCCGTACAACAGAACAAAAGTACCCGTTCAAGACGTGGCATGCGTCGTTCACATGATGCATTGACTACAGCTGCAGTATCTGTGGATAAAGTCTCAGGTGAAACCCACCTGCGTCACCACATCACCGCTGACGGTTACTACCGTGGCCGCAAGGTTATCACTAAATAATCATTGGTGATCCCTTGTCTCGTCTAACCATTGCGTTAGATGCTATGGGCGGGGACTTCGGTCCCTGCGTAACAGTGCCTGCAGCCTTGCAGGCATTGGCTTCTAATCCCGCACTCAATATCAAGCTCGTTGGTAATCTATCCGATATTCAGCCACACCTTAAACAATGTGATCCGGCTGCTCTTGAACGTCTTCAGCTTATTCCCGCAGAACTCATGGTAGCTAATGATGCCAAACCTTCTCAGGCTATTCGTAATAGTCGAGGCACTTCTATGCGTATTGCGCTGGAACTGTTAAAAGAGGGGGAAGCTCAGGCCTGTGTTAGCGCCGGAAATACCGGTGCGTTGATGGGATTAGCTAAAATGATGCTCAAACCTCTGGATGGTATCGATCGCCCTGCATTGGTGACCGCTTTGCCTAATCAGAAAGGGGGAAAAACGTTGTTACTGGATTTAGGTGCCAACGTTGAGTGTGACAGTGATATGCTGGTTCAGTTTGCCGTAATGGGCGCCGTGATGGCAGAAGAGATTCTGCAGATTAACAATCCACGAGTGGCATTACTGAATATTGGAGAAGAAGAGACCAAAGGCCTTGATAATATTCAGGCTGCTGCGGCTATACTCCGGAATGTTCAACAGATAAACTATATCGGTTATCTTGAAGGTAACGATCTTCTGACTGGCGAAACGGATGTGTTAGTATGCGACGGTTTTGTCGGTAACGTTACGTTAAAGACACTGGAAGGTGTAGTCAGAGTATTCCTTTCATTACTGTCGTCAGGGAAGCGGAAACGATTATGGTGGATGAAGTTAATCAGTTACTGGTTTAAAAAGAGTCTTTCTAAACGTTTCGGCCATTTAAATCCTGATCGATATAATGGTGCCTGTCTGTTAGGATTACGCAGTTCCGTGATTAAAAGTCATGGGGCAGCAAACCAACAGGCTTTCACCGTAGCCATTGAGCAGGCAGTGCAGGCTGTGGAACGTCAGGTTCCTACGCAAATTGCTGCTCGCCTTCAGGCTGTATTACCTAAGAGTGAATGATCGTCCATGTATACAAAAATTCTCGGTACTGGCAGCTACCTGCCTGTACAAGTGCGTACCAATGCCGATCTAGAGCAGATGGTAGATACAACAGATGAGTGGATTGTCTCCCGTACAGGGATTCGTCAACGTCATATCGCCGCAGCGGATGAAACCGTTGCCACCATGGCATGCCACGCCGCTGATAAAGCGATTGAAATGGCAGGGATTGATAAAGATGATATTGGGTTGATTATTGTTGCAACCACATCATCAAGTAATGCTTTCCCCAGTGCTGCCTGTGAAGTGCAAAAATATTTAGGCATTAAAGATGCAGCGGCGTTCGATATTGCTGCCGCCTGTGCTGGTTTTGCTTATGCCATTAGCGTAGCGGATCAGTATGTTAAAACTGGTTTTGTTAAAACCGCGCTGGTTATCGGTTCTGATGCGTTAAGTCGCACGCTGGATCCAGAAGATCGCGGTACCATTATTCTGTTTGGTGATGGTGCCGGTGCGATTGTGGTTGGCGCATCTGATGAGCCAGGAATTATTTCTACTCATTTACATGCTGATGGTCGTTATGGTGAGCTATTAACCTTACCTAATCACGATCGTGTTGATCCTTCCAAACCTGATTATCTGACGATGAAGGGTAACGATGTGTTTAAAGTGGCGGTAACAGAACTGGCCCACATTGTTGATGAAACCCTTGATGCCAATAATATCGATAAATCTGAACTGGACTGGTTAGTTCCTCACCAGGCTAACTTCCGGATTATTTCCGCTACCGCGAAAAAACTGGGTATGGAAATGGATAAGGTGGTCATTACGCTCGATCGTCACGGTAACACCTCGGCAGCATCGGTGCCAGCGGCACTGGATGAAGCGGTTCGGGATGGACGCATCCAACGTGGTCATCTTATTTTACTGGAAGCCTTTGGTGGCGGTTTCACCTGGGGTTCTGCGCTAATTCGTTTTTAAGTTAGGGTCTGGAAAAATAAATATGAATCAATTTGCAATCGTATTTCCGGGACAGGGTTCGCAAACCGTTGGCATGTTAGCTGCGCTGGCAGAAGCGTTTCCTGTCGTTCAGGAAACGTATGCTCAAGCATCTGAAGCGCTGGGCTACGATCTTTGGTCACTGGTACAACAGGGTCCGGATACTGAACTGAATAAAACATGGCAGACTCAACCTGCGCTATTAGCTGCTTCGGTTGCTATCTGGCGCGTTTGGCAACAGCAAGGTGGTAAACAACCTGCCGTGCTGGCTGGCCATAGTCTGGGTGAGTATTCAGCGCTGGTTTGTGCTGGCGTGTTGGACTTTAAAGACGCGATTAAACTGGTTGAGCTACGTGGCAAACTGATGCAAGACGCTGTACCAGAAGGTACCGGCGCGATGTATGCCATTATTGGTCTGGATAACGACGCTATCGCAAAAGCTTGCGAAGAGTCGGCTCAAGGGCAAGTGGTCTCTCCGGTTAACTTTAACTCACCGGGTCAGGTGGTTATTGCTGGTAATAAAGAAGCCGTTGAACGTGCCGGAGCCGCCTGTAAAGCCGCTGGCGCTAAACGCGCTCTGCCATTGCCTGTTAGCGTACCGTCACACTGTGCTTTGATGAAACCAGCAGCAGATAAACTGGCGGAAGCATTAAAATCAGTTAACTTCAACGCACCACAAATTGCCGTAATTAATAATGTTGATGTTAAAGCTGAAGCCGATGGTGAAGCGATTCGCAACGCATTGGTTCGCCAGCTGTATAGTCCGGTTCGTTGGACCGAAACTGTTGAGCATATGGCGGCTGAACAGGTGACATTCCTGTTGGAAATGGGCCCTGGAAAAGTTTTAACCGGATTAACCAAGCGCATTGTAGATACCTTGTCAGCCGCTGCGGTTAACGATCCAGCCAGCTTACAAAGTGCTCTGGAACTGTAAGCCGGAACCGAGTTTATCCTAAAGGGGAAATGCATGAAGTTAGACGGAAAAATTGCACTGGTCACTGGCGCAAGCCGGGGTATCGGCAAAGCTATCGCTGAAAAACTGGTTTCTGAAGGCGCTCGTGTGATTGGCACAGCAACGACGGAGAAAGGTGCAGAGGCGATTAGCGAATATTTGGGCACTCATGGAAAAGGATTAGCACTAAATGTGACTGATTCCGCATCTATTGAATCTGTGCTTGAGACTATTCGTGCTGAATTTGGTGAAATTGACATTCTGATCAATAATGCGGGTATTACCCGTGATAACCTGTTAATGCGTATGAAAGATGACGAGTGGCAAGATATTATTGACACCAATCTGACGTCCGTTTTCAGATTATCAAAAGCAGTTATGCGTGCGATGATGAAAAAACGTTATGGTCGGATAATTACTATTGGCTCAGTTGTTGGTACAATGGGTAATGCAGGGCAGACAAACTACGCTGCGGCTAAAGCTGGCATTATTGGTTTTAGTAAGTCGCTGGCGCGTGAAGTTGCTTCTAGAGGCATTACTGTCAATGTTATTGCACCAGGTTTCATTGAAACTGATATGACGCGTGCATTGACAGATGAACAACGGTCAGGCATTTTGTCACAAGTCCCAGCTAACCGCTTGGGCGAAGCAAAAGAGATAGCCAGCGCTGCTGCATTTTTAGCCTCTGATGAAGCTGGATATATTACGGGTGAAACCTTACATGTGAATGGTGGCATGTATATGCTATAAGAATCGCATTTTTTTTAAGCAATTTGCGCTAAATTTAGCTAAATAGTTTAAAATTGTGGTTCGACCAGCCGATATTTGGTTGCATCTTTTTCAACATTGAATAAACTACGAAAACCATCGCGTTAGCGAGTTTTGATAGGAAATTTAAGAGTATGAGCACTATCGAAGAACGTGTTAAGAAAATCATTATTGAACAACTGGGTGTTAAAGAAGAAGAAGTCAAAAACGCAGCTTCTTTCGTAGAAGACTTGGGTGCTGATTCTCTTGACACCGTAGAGCTGGTTATGGCTCTGGAAGAAGAGTTTGATACTGAGATTCCAGACGAAGAAGCAGAGAAGATTACTACTGTTCAGGCAGCGATTGATTATATCACTGCTGCTAACGCGTAATCAGACATATCTAGGCGGTCATTCGACCGCCTAAGTTTTTCTCATTTCCATATACAAATCATTCCCCCTCTGGAGGATTCAACGTGTCTAAGCGTCGAGTTGTAGTGACTGGAATGGGCATGTTATCCCCTGTCGGCAACACTGTAGAGACTACATGGAAGGCTCTCCTTGCCGGGCAGAGTGGTATCAGCCTAATAGACCATTTCGATACTAGCGCCTACGCAACGCGTTTTGCTGGTTTAGTTAAAGGTTTTGACTGTGAAGAGTACATTTCTCGCAAAGATGCCAGAAAAATGGACCCTTTTATTCAATACGGTATTGCTGCTGGCATTCAAGCCATGAAAGATTCCGGAATTGAAGTCACAGCAGAAAATGCACCACGCATTGGTGCAGCTATCGGTTCAGGTATCGGTGGCCTTGGCTTAATTGAAGAAAACCACAGCGCATTGATGTCTGGCGGTCCACGTAAAGTGAGCCCATTCTTTGTACCTTCAACCATTGTGAATATGATTGCTGGTCATTTATCCATTATTTATGGATTAAGAGGCCCAAGCATCTCTATTGCAACGGCATGTACATCTGGCGTGCATAACATTGGCCATGCGGCAAGAATCATCGCTCATAATGATGCTGATGTAATGCTGGCTGGCGGTGGTGAAAAAGCCAGTACTCCTCTGGGAGTCGGTGGTTTTGGCGCAGCTCGTGCACTATCTACCCGTAACGATAATCCTCAGGCAGCTAGCCGCCCATGGGACAGAGACCGTGATGGTTTTGTTCTGGGTGATGGTGCCGGTATTATGGTGCTGGAAGAGTATGAGCATGCTAAAAAGCGTGGTGCAAAAATTTATGCTGAAATCGTTGGTTTTGGCATGAGTAGTGATGCTTATCATATGACATCGCCTCCGGAAGATGGCGCGGGAGCAGCATTAGCGATGGAAAACGCGCTACGTGATGCTAACGTGACGCCGTCACAAGTTGGTTATGTTAATGCACATGGAACATCCACTAACGCCGGTGACAAAGCCGAAGCGCAAGCGGTGAAAACCATTTTCAAAGAAGATGCGAAGCGTGTGCTGGTAAGCTCAACTAAATCGATGACGGGCCACCTGTTGGGTGCGGCCGGTGCAGTCGAATCAATTTTCTCTATCCTCGCTTTACGCGATCAGGCGATTCCACCAACTATCAATCTGGATAACCCGGGTGAAGGTTGTGATTTGGATTTCGTTCCTCATGAAGCGCGTCAGGTGAAAGGAATGGAGTACGTATTATGTAACTCATTTGGTTTTGGTGGTACTAACGGTTCTGTACTGTTCCGTAAGGTGTAATGCCAGAATAAATAAGTTTTGTAATGAGTAAATAAACGGCCTGGTATATTCACCGGGCCGTTTTGCTTATAAAATCAGGATAATTTCGTTAAACGACCAAAACGTTTCAGAAACACGCTTGAAGGGAATGGCCAGGGCAATGAAGAAAAAAATTTTAGGGATCTTTGCAATATTAATACTGGCTGGCGCTGCCGGTGTATTTGCCGGGTATAAATGGCTACAGAAATATGCAGAGACACCACTGATTATTGAGCAGGAAACCTATTTTACGCTGCCAGCAGGAACCGGGCGTGTGGGCCTGGCACAGCTGCTGGTTGATAAAAAACTGATTGATGAGATTAAGCCTTTCCCGTGGTTACTGCGAGTACAGCCAGAGCTGGCTGGATTTAAGGCGGGTACCTACCAGATTACACCGGGAATGACGTTAAAACAGTTATTGCTGTTATTACGCTCCGGCCGTGAAGCTCAATTCTCAATTCGCTTTATTGAAGGTACCCGGATGAAGGACTGGATGCCTCTGTTAGCCGATGCTAATTTTTTACAACACACTCTAAATGGGTTAACGAATAAAGAGATTGCGGAGAAGTTGGGAATTCAAGACCCTGAACATCCTGAAGGTTGGTTATATCCTGATACTTATAATTACACCGCCGAAACCAGCGATCTTGCAGTATTAAAACGTGCTTATTCACGCATGAAGACGGCACTTGATGAAGCCTGGGCAGGCAGAGAAGAGAATCTCCCCTATAAGACGCCATATGAAATGCTGATCATGGCATCGATTATTGAAAAAGAAACAGCATTAGACTCAGAAAGAGATAAGGTTGCCTCAGTATTTATTAATCGAATGCGTATTGGTATGAAGTTACAAACAGACCCAACGGTTATTTATGGTATGGGTGAGCAGTATAACGGTAACATTACCCGCAAAGACCTGACTACGGCGACTGAATATAATACTTACGTGATTGGTGGTTTACCGCCAACGCCAATTGCTATGCCGGGGTTAGCCTCGCTGAAAGCTGCTGCCCATCCGGCAAAAACACCTTATCTCTATTTTGTCGCAGATGGTAAAGGCGGGCATACGTTTACCACTAATCTGGTAAGCCATAATCAGGCTGTACAGGTTTATCTCAAGACGTTACGAGCAGGAAAATAGCCATGACCAAAGGTAAATTCATTGTCATTGAAGGGCTGGAAGGTGCAGGTAAAACGACCGCCCGGGATACCGTGGTTAAAGCACTGCGCGACAGCGGTATCCAAAATATTGTTTTTACCCGTGAACCAGGGGGAACACCGCTGGCTGAGAAATTACGAGAACTGGTAAAACAAGGGGTTGGTGATGAAGTTCTGACGGATAAGGCAGAGCTTTTGATGATGTATACCTCCCGGGTTCAGCTGGTTGAGAATGTGATTAAACCGGCGTTAAGTCGAGGGGATTGGGTGGTAGGCGATCGTCACGATCTCTCTTCTCAGGCTTATCAGGGCGGAGGTCGGGGAATCGATAATCAATTGATGACAACCCTGAGAGATACCGTACTGGGAGATTTCCATCCGGACCTGACGTTGTATCTGGATATTCCTCCGGAAGCCGGATTAAAACGCGCCAGAGCGCGTGGAGAACTGGATCGTATTGAGAAAGAGTCCTTAGCCTTTTTTGAACGTACCCGACAACGTTATGTTGAGCTGGCGCAAGCGGATCCAACGATTGTGACTATTGACGCTTCTCAGCCACTGGAGAAAGTCACCGCCAGCATTCAAACTGCGATGCACCACTGGCTGGAGAGCCGCAAGTGATTTGGTACCCGTGGTTAACGCCCGCCTATAAACAATTAGTGGCTCAATATGCCTCTGAGCGTAAGCATCACGCACTATTATTACAATCCGTGCCGGGATGTGGTGATGAATTGTTAATTCAGGCATTAGGCCGCTGGTTAATGTGCCAGGCTCCGCAGGGAGAAAAAACCTGTGGCGTTTGCCATAACTGCAACCTGATGAAGGCGGGGACTCACCCAGACTGGCATGTCGTTGAACCCGAAAAAGGGAAAACCGCTATTGGTGTCGACCAAATACGCCAGCTAACCGAAACGCTGTATAACCATGCACAGCAAGGTGGGGTTAAAGCGGTTTGGTTTACCCAGTCTGAACTGCTTAGTGAGGCTGCGGCCAACGCTTTATTAAAAACCCTTGAAGAACCGCCCGAAGGCACCTACTTTTTATTAGCCAGCCATGATATTTCGCAAATACCAGCAACCATACGTAGTCGCTGTTTATTGTGGACGTTAGGTTGTCCAAATGAAGCATTCAGTATTGAGTGGTTATCTCGCCAGAATGCAGGACAGCCGGATAGCCTGAAAACGGCGCTACGCCTTAGCCATGGAGCACCATTAGCAGCACAACAACTGCTGACCGCAGAGGTTTGGAAACAGAGGGAGGCCGTGTGTCAGGGGCTGGATAGTGCGTTTGCTCAGCGGGATTTACTGTCGTTTTTACCGCAGCTTAATCATGATAATGCAAATGAGCGGATCCATTGGGCGGTCTCTCTGTTGCTGGATGTGGTTAAATATCAACAGGGTGCTGCGAGCTTTGTGGTAAATCAGGACTGTATGTCGCTAATTCAACGGCTGGCTACGATGGGTTCAACCTCAGCGTTCAATCAACTGGCAAAAGATTGGTTACATTGTCGATATGAGCTGTTAAGCGTTGCCGGTGTGAATAAAGAGCTGTTACTGACCAATATGCTAAATCAGGCAGATAGCTTACTGGCCTGATTGTCTATTCTAATGAGTTAATATTCCTATGTATTTAGTTGATTCACATTGCCATCTTGATGGTCTGGATTATGCCGGATTACACACCGACCTCGCCAGTGTACTTCAGCAGGCCAGAATGCGTGATGTTAAAGCTTGTCTGGCAGTATCGACCACACTACCAGGGTTTAAAACCTTGAAACAGATGGTGGACGGGCACGATGAAGTTTTTCTTTCTTGCGGTGTTCATCCATTAAACCTGGATGAAGTTTACCAGCAGGAAGAGTTACTGGCGTTGGCTGACGATCCTCGAGTGATAGCGCTGGGAGAAACGGGGCTGGATTACTATTATCAAAAAGATAATATTCCACTGCAGCAAAACTGTTTTCGTCAGCACATTCAGGTTGGGCGAGAACTCAATAAACCAGTGATTGTTCATACTCGTGATGCGCGTACCGATACGTTGGCTATTTTGAAAGATGAGAAGGCCGATGAATGTGGTGGTGTTTTGCACTGTTTTACGGAAGATTGTGATACCGCCAAAAAGCTTTTAGATATTGGTTTCTATATTTCCTTTTCTGGCATTGTTACTTTCCGTAATGCTGACGCTTTGCGCGAAGCTGCACGTTATGTTCCTCTGGATCGAATGCTGGTTGAGACTGATTCGCCTTATCTGGCTCCGGTACCTCATCGGGGCAAAGAGAATCAGCCTGCATATGTTCGTGACGTGGCGGAGTATCTGGCAGTATTAAAGCGCGTTGAGTTGGAAGAATTTGCTGAAATTACCACCAGAAATTTCAGTCAGCTGTTTAAGGTTACGTTGTAACTTATAGTGAGTTGCCTGACGACGGTTATAACGTTGTCCGGCAGCTATTTTTTATTGGATAACAATATTTATCCAATAATCTGTTGATAAATTCATCGTTAGCCTGCTAAGATGCGCCCGCCTTCAAGTACCACCGCGTTAAAATCCCTCTGTTTTACGCAATATCATCTGCTCATTTGGGTAGGATGAATTATGCATAACTATTTCAACGAATCTGTTTTAACGAATTATTACTGTTAGTGGGGTTTGAGGGCCAATGGGGCGAAAACCTACGCTAAGCGTCTATATATTCGTTAACCTGTTGATTCAACGGCCTTAGCTCACCCTTCATCACCTTTTCAGACAAGGTGAATGAGTAATGCCCTAACATATTGATATGGCCATGCATCAATGGCGATAATCTGGATATATCGTCTTCATTAATTTCACCAGGCTGACTATCGGTATTAATATGTCCAAGGGCTTCCTGCATATACAGCGTATTCCATAAAACAGCAGCATTTGTTACCAGCCCCAATGATCCCAGTTGATCCTCTTGCCCTTCGCGATAGCGTTTTCTGATTTCGCCACGTTGACCATGACAAATGGCGCGAGCCACACTGTGTCTCCCTTCCCCCCGGTTTAGTTGCGTTAGTATTCGACGACGATAATCTTCATCATCAATATAATTCAGCAGGTAAAGCGTTTTATTTATTCGCCCCGCTTCAATGATGGCCTGTGCCAGACTGGACGGGCGCGTACTCTTCAATAAACTGCGGATTAGCTCCGATGCTTGTACAGTTCCCAATTTAAGAGAACCCGCAATCCGCATCATATCGTCCCAGTTCGCCTCAATCAGTGCCAGATTAATGCAACCACGGGCCAGGTCATCGAGAGGGCCGTAATCCGCATTTTTATCCACACGCCAGAAAACAGCCTCTCCGGCATCCGCCAGACGCGGGGAAAACTGGTATCCCAAAAGCCAGAACAGACCGAATATCAAATCGCTGGCACCTGCTGTGTCAGTCATAATTTCTTGTGGATTCAACCCCGTTTGCTGTTCAAGTAACCCCTCCAGAACAAAGATTGAGTCTCTCAACGTACCCGGTACAACAATGCCGTGAAAACCAGAAAACTGATCGGAGATAAAGTTGTACCAGGTAATTCCACGATTGGAGCCAAAGTACTTTCTATTGGGGCCGGCGTTAATCGTTTTAACTGGCGTAACAAAACGCATACCATCAGCAGAAGCGACTTCTCCTCCACCCCATCGCTGAGCCAGACTGAGCGTAGCCTGGTAATCAACCAGGCGAGCATTAGCTTTGATAAGCGTTTCGGCCCGAAAATAATTTTGTTTCACCCAGCTAAGACGATGCCGGGTTAATGATGGAATATTGTGCTTAATTAATGGTTCAAAGCCAATGTTGCAGGCTTCTGCCAGTAATACAGCACAAATGCTGATATGCAGATCTTTCGCTCGCGCATTCGACTCGCTGACATGGGTAAATTCTTCGGCAAATCCTGTATGGGCATTGATTTCCAGTAATAGCTCCGTCAGATCCACCAAAGGTAAAAGACGCCTGACTTGCCTGTTGAGAGCTATCAGACTTGGTGATTCATCCAGTTTCTCAAGGCTGCTGATAGTCAACGTAGGATATTTTCCTCCGTGTTCTATATGGACTGACGCATTATCATCAAAACCATCAGCTACTGTTTTCCAGGCAAAATCTAACTGCTGAGCAAGCTTTTCTGTTGCCTGCCGAGCATTGACTGGGTGACCTAATGCTCGACAGACAGGGATGCGTTGAGCTTGCCATTCTGTCCCTTGTAATAGCTTTGACCGTGGGTCTCCCCAACGATCGCTATTCTCAAGATAAATATCCCGCCGCCTTAATGCATCCTGAAACCGCTCCAGCAGGCATAGTGAATAGCCAGGCCGTCTTACTCGGCCTTCTTCGTCAAAAACCAGACGCTTCCAGGCACCAGTAATAATATTTTTCGGGGCATCGTCAAGGATGTGCTTTTTTGAAGTGCCTAGCGACGATAAATAGTTAAAAGCTGCCAGAGTATGTTCTCCCGCCGGGGCGGCCAGAAAAGTTAATTCCCTGAGCACTCTGGGCAGAAAACGGCGAACTCGTCCATATTGTTCAATCATTTCATCGTGGAAATTATTGTCTGCCGGTCGGGCCAACTCGTTGACCATTTTTACCGACTCAGCCAGTCTTTCTTTGGGAATACAGGAAAAAATCGATTTTCGGAGGTGCGCATCATCAGTTACCTCATCCAGCAAGAGTGCGCAGGCTTTTGCCAGTATCAACGAAGAGCGGTCCAAGTCCTTCAGCGTCCTCAACCGCTTCTTTTGCCCTGCTTTTTTAGCCTCTCCGGCAATATTAGTGATTAGCATATCCAAAACATCGATGGCTTCATCCAGCGCAATGACCTCTAATGATTTAACAAAGGCAATAAGTATCGCTGTACGTTTCTTCATGGGTATACGAGCTATCTTTTTTACCGAGGTAACATTGGCATAGCGGGCAAGACTTTTTAGCTGAGCCGGTGGAAGGCCTGTAAAATCGAGTTGCTGAAAACCCAGTTGGTGCAATTTATTATAACGATCAAGTGCATCATTAAACGCAGGACTACTGATTGTCACCGGGCCTTTTTTCAGTTGCTCGAACATGGATACTCTCTGGCCTTCGCTAAAGCTCAGTAATTCATCCAGTTGTTGTTTCTGTTCATCATTAGGCAATGCCAGTAATCTTTGCCAAAGACGGTGAGCTGCTCGTTCACGGATTTCGGTGATCACTCTGGAGAGTGTTGTGGCTCCTGGTAATAAAATTTTATGCTGTACCAGCCATGCGGTGGCGAAATCGAACATCAGGCTGGGGCGTTCGTTGCTAATCCAAGCTCGGGTATACAGCAACCGGTTCAATCTGAAGGTCCACGGAAACTCCCCGAAATCATGATAGTAATAATATTTTTTGATTTGAGCGTAATGCTCCCAGCGGGTTGGTTCGCGTTTTGCGTATTCAGCCAGAATGTCAGTCCGACTGATTGAAAGTTGCGTGGCAACAAAGGTTTGTACATTTTGCGGAATCAGAGTCAAATCAGACAGGAACGCGCCTAAAAATCGGACTGATGTTAGTTGAAGGGCTATGCCAAGACGGTTTTGGTCCCCGCGCCTTTGTGCGATGAATGTCAGGTCATTTTCGTCCAGAATAAAATAACGGGCCAGTTGTACCTCGTTCGGCTCTGCCGCATAACATCCATAATTTTGCTTCTGCTCTTCAGTCAAAAAATCGATAGGCATCCAGCACTCCTTGCGTAACTATGACTTAGGTCTATTTTTAACTATCTCAAATGTTATAAGTTTTGAGACCACTCAAAACGACTTCAAACATGAGTATCAAAAATCGCGATTTATACTTTATGATACTACGCAGTATCAATATCGATTTGTGAGACCAATATGGCATTACTGGGATATGCAAGAGTATCAACCAGCCATCAGAAACTGACGGTACAGATTATGGAGCTGAAATCTGTAGGTGTCAGAGATGACCGGATTTTTACTGATATGATGTCAGGAGCCACGGATGAGCGTGAAGGGTTACAACGGCTACTTGCCCGTGCAGAAAAGGATGACATCATTATTTGTACCAAAATGGATCGGCTTGGTCGCAATACCGCAGACATGATCCACATTGTTGATGCTTGCTATAAAAAGGGAATAGCCATTCGTTTTCTGGAGAACGGACTAAGTACAGAAGGAACTATGGGGAAAATGGTGATTCAAATTTTGGCAGCTGTTGCAGAAGCAGAACGAGAACGTCTTCTGGAACGCACTAATGATGGCAGAATTTTCGCTATGGCATCCGGTGTCAAATTTGGACGGAAACCGCACTCGAAAGCAGCACTTGTCAGGCAATTAATCAATCAGAAGCAATCAGAAAAAATAATCCTAGAAAAGACTGGGGTTTCTCGGGCTACTTATTTTCGGTTAAAAAAATCGGAAAATAATCAAAAATCATCAGAAAGATAATATTAACCATGATTTAAAACAAACTATTCTAAGCAGAGATCAGGTCATACAATAACAAATTATGATAGGGAATTAAAAATATGGAAGAAATAAATCTACTCAAAGAAATTCGTGAGCTAAAAAGTCAACTATCCTACGCTAAAAATATTGGTTTTTTTATGGGGGCCGGTACCTCCTGTGCTTTGGGCTTACCAAATATATCTCAATTAACTGAACAAGTCGAAAGTGCGTTAACAGGACCATTATTGTATTATTTTCATATAATTAAAACTGACTTATCAAGACCTGATGAAATAATTAGCATTGAAGATATTCTTAATCAGATAAGACGGATTCGCGAAATTACTGAAGAAAGGTCTGATAGAGAATTTCTCGGGGTTTCTGGTATAAATGCACGTGAACTGGATGTTGAAATTTGCAAAAATATTTATAATCTAATCACGGAGAAAGAAGTTAGTGCGAATCTGACTGCCCCAAAGAAATTTTTTGCGTGGTTAAACATGCAAAACAGAGATTTTTCAAAAGAGATTTTTACTACAAATTATGATCTGGTAATAGAAAAATCTCTTGAAGCTATTCGCGCTCCGTATTTTGATGGATTTGTTGGTTCTTATGAACCATTTTTTTGGCAAGAAAGTGTTGAAACACTTGTTCGTAGAAATGATCTAACTCAGAACTGGATTAGACTATGGAAGATACATGGTTCTCTTAGTTGGTTTTGGAAAAAAAGAGAGAATCTGAAGTCGCATAAAGTTATACGTCTTGGGAAAATAGATAAAATTGAAGAAGAGAAAAATGAGATAGTTATTTACCCATCAAAAGAAAAATATGATCTATCTCGTAGGCAACCTTTTCTAGTTTACTTCGATCGCCTTAAAAACTATTTATTGAGCAGTGAGCTATTATTCATTTTTACCGGATACTCATTTTTAGATCAGCATATTAATGAAATTATTTTTAATTGCTTGAGGCAAAACAACAGGCTTAGTGTTGTAGTGTTTTTTTATGCAGACAGTGACGTTAAAAAACTACATTCACTCTCAGCAGGATATCTAAATCTATCTGTATTCGGACCAACAACTGCGATTATAAACGGAACATTAGGAAAATGGTCCTTTGGCCAATCCGAGCTAAAAAACAAAGAAAAATGTGATAGTTTTTGGAATGCCGAAGATGAAAAATTCTTGCTTGGTGATTTTAATTATTTGGTTGAGTTCTTAGTTGGTAATTCTGGTCGTAGTAGTGAAATTGAGGTATCTATAAATGAAGACTGATTCTACATATTTAGGAAAGGTTATTCGTGTGGATTCCAGTACTGTAGAGGTGGAAGTTTCATCAGAAATACCTTCCGCTGCACCAATAATCAATGGTCGACTGTATAAAATTGGCCAGATTGGCACATTTGTAAAAATGCCAATGGGAAATATTACTATCTACGCTATCGTTGCTGCGGTAAGTGACAGACCATTCACAGATAGTAGTGATGATGAGTATAGAGTAAGCTCAAAATTTCTTTCAGTACAACTGATTGGCGAAAAAATCGGTGACAGTGAGTTTGAAAAAGGAGTGGGCACTTATCCTACAATAGGTGATGAAGTACACCTTGTAATTGAATACGACTTATTTGAAATTTATGGTGAAAAGGATGCAGGTTCCATTGAAATTGGAAAACATTCTTCATCTGAAAACTTAGGTGTTTATGTAGATACTCATAACTTAATTTTACGCCACTGTGGAATTTTAGGCTCAACAGGTAGCGGAAAATCCAATACTACTGTCAGTATTTTGAAATCTATTTTACATGGTTATGTTGGTTCAAGAATTATATTGGTAGACCCGCACGGTGAATATGCATCTGCATTTCCTGATGCCAAAGTGCTTAGAATTAATGAGGCAGGGTCTCCATTAGTAATACCTTTTTGGCTTATGACATTTGAGGAGCTTGCATATTTTTTAGTGGGGGCAGATCATCGTGATGAACAAAAAATAGAATATCGATTACTGAGGGACCTTGTAACTGAGCTAAAGAAGGAAAATATAAATTTAAAGGCTGGTATTGTTAATGGAGATCTTGTTACAGCAGATTCACCAATCCCTTTTAGTGCAAGGCGGTTGTGGCATGAGATGAATTGGTATCTTAATGCATCATTTTCTTCTACAACGAAAGATGAACAAACTAAGAAAACTGCTCAAGAAAAGAATTCTGGAGACGCAGAAACATTGACACCTGCGACATTTGAGCCTTATTCAATGGGTACTGCTGCTCCTTATAAGTCCAAGCATACAGAGTATTTTGCTTATGAGAAAAAATTACTTTCTCGTCTTAGAGATACGAGATATGACTTTCTCTTCAATCCCGGAGATTATAAAACGGCAGATTCTGAAAAAGATTTGCATGATTTACTAGCTGACTGGATAGGATGTGAGCAGAGATTAACAATACTAGATCTTAGCGGTGTCCCATTTGAGGTTCTAGACATAACCATAGGCTTGATTACGCGGTTTGTTTACGACAGCATGTTCTGGGGACGTAAAGAGTCATATACCGGTAAGCAAAGACCACTGCTCTTGGCATTCGAGGAAGCTCATACGTATCTAGGGAAAAATGATAAGAGTAATTATTCAAAAGCCGCAGTTGAAAAAATATTTAAAGAGGGTAGAAAATTTGGCGTAGGAGCACTAGTCATTTCTCAACGCCCCTCGGAGTTGTCAGAGACTATAATTTCCCAAATTGGTACGTTGATAGCTCTTAGGCTTACCAATTCAAGCGATCAATCTATAGTAAAATCATCAGCACCCGATAATTTAAATAGTCTTATGGACCTTCTTTCGTCTTTGCGTATAGGTGAGGCAGTTATTTCAGGTGAGGCTATAAAAATTCCCTCAAGAGTTCGATTGAAATTGAATCACCCAAGACCTACAAGTGAAGATCCAAAGTTAATTGAATGTTGGACAAAAACATTTTCTCTCGATGCTGATAATTATAAAATTGTTGTAACTAAAATACGTGAACAGAAAATATAACCAATGGAGTGTAAAAATGGAACGAAGAAGTATTTCATCAAACATGATTCGGAGTATCGGGTACGACGAATCTATTTCTACATTAGAGATTGAATTTAATAGTGGTGCAGTATGGAATTACTATGATTTTCCGCTTGCAAGTTGGTATGAATTTGATGGGGCAGAATCACACGGTAAATTTTTTCATAGCTCCATAAAGAATAATTATCGAGAGTCTCAAGTGGGATAACCTATGAATGAACTGCCACCGAAACATAATAGAGATCGGAGGCAGTCACTATTGGTATCTCATACGATAAGGCAACCCATTGTTTATTTGATGGTCTATCGCTTAGCGTAGGTTTTCGCCCCATTGGCCCTCAAACCCCTTAGTCCGCAATTGCGGAATACCAATGTCGGATAGTCTCGTAATGAAATAATGTGCATCTGAAAAGTGGATTAGCATTATGGATATGCAATCGAGAAAATATGGCAGAACTTACCATTATCCATTTTCTCCGGGAACCACCAGTGACGATCGTATCAACCATCAGTGGTGGCGTGATATTGAAAACATATCTAATCTGGTACATACCGAGAAATTGGATGGTGAAAATAACTGCCTGAATAAATATGGAGTATTTGCCCGCTCTCATGCCGCACCGACACAATCGGCCTGGACCCGGCAAATTCGCCAACGTTGGCAACTACTCAAAGATGATTTAGGTGATATAGAGATTTTTGGTGAAAATCTGTATGCCATTCATTCCATTGAGTATCACAAGCTGGAAGATTATTTTTTTGTATTTGCCGTACGTCATAAAGATATGTGGTTAAGCTGGGAAGAAGTCGGTTTTTACGCCGCGCTGTTTGATTTTCCGCGTATTCCACAATTAGATATTGTTGCTACAACCAGTGAATCAGAGTTTAGCCACCTGATTCTTCAGCACGCCGGTCAGGATAGTCATTTTGAATCCTGGGATACTCATTCCCATCAACGTTGTTCGATGGAGGGAATCGTTACCCGCAATAGTGATGCTTATCCGGTAGCAGATTTTTCTCATAACGTATTTAAGTACGTACGAAAGAATCACGTTAAAACCGATATTCACTGGAAGAGTAACTGGCAACGAGCACCACTTTATTATGAACGAGATGCAACAGGAGGCCCGAAATGAACTGGATGTTGAGTAGTGACAAATCGTGGCGGTTCCTGCAGCAAAATTTCTCATGGGTTGCTGATATGAGTGGTGTAATGCAGGACCCGATTCATCATGCTGAAGGGGATGTCTCTGTACATACCCGGAGCGTGCTGGCAGCGCTGATATCCTTATCTGAATATCAGCAGTTGCCGGTGTTGCAGCAGGAAGTTTTGTGGAGTGCCGCGCTGCTTCACGATGTAGAAAAACGCAGTACTACCCGAACCGACCACGATGGTCATATTGTTTCACCAGGACATGCCCGCAAAGGCGAGCTGACTACGCGTCAGATACTGTTTAAGGAGCTGGCTGCTCCCTTTGCTATACGAGAAATGATAGCCGCTTTGGTGCGCTATCACGGATTACCACTATGGGTGATGGAGAAGCCGGATCCACAAAAATCGCTGTTTTCTGCTTCACTGCGGGTAGATAGCCATTTACTGGCTCTGTTGGCCAAAGCGGATGTACTGGGGCGGGAATGCGCTGATACAGAAGAATTACTAAATCGTATTGAACTGTTTGAGCTGTATTGTCATGAACAGCAGTGCTGGCGACAGGCTAGAAAGTTTCCTTCTGCAGAAGCTCGGTATCGTTACTTTTCTACCGATAATGCACCACCGGACTATCAACCTTATGGTGATTATCAAAGTCAGGTAACTTTGCTCTCTGGATTACCGGGAATGGGCAAAGATAGTTATATTCAGCAATATTGCCTGGGATTATCGGTAATTAGTCTGGATGATATTCGCCGCCAGCATCGTATTGCACCTGATGACAAAATGGCAAATGGCTGGGTGGTTCAACAGGCGAAACAACAGGCGAGAGAGAAGTTACGACGCAGCGAAAATTTTGTCTGGAATGCGACCAATATTACCCATCAGATGCGTCAACAGCTGATAAATCTGTTTGTTAGCTATAACTCTCGGGTCAGGGTGGTCTATATAGAAGTACCCTATGTGAAGTGGAAACAGCAGAATAGTGCACGTACATATGCAGTACCCGATATGGTGATGGACCGTATGTTAACTAAACTGGAATTGCCGGTACCTGAAGAGGCCCATGAGGTTATCTATTATATTGATGGTCGAATAGAGTCGGTGTTTTTATAGTGTATTTTCTGTGATTTAACTGATTGTTAAATCATGGCATCAGAGGCTATAGTCAGGGATAAATATTATTTAGGAGTCTGATATGTATTATGGTTTTGATATGGGCGGCACAAAGACGGAACTGGCCGTATTTGATGCAGACTTAAATCAACTATGGCAGAAGCGAGTTCCAACGCCTAAAGATGATTATCAGGCTCTGCTACAGGTATTTATCGATCTTACCAGTGAAGCTGACCAACGGTTTAATACCAAAGGGCAGGTAGGGGTAGGTATCCCGGGAATTGTTAATGCCAAAGAAGGAACGGTATTTACCACCAATGTGCCAGCGGCTAAATATAAACCATTGGTAGCTGACTTGACCCATTGTTTACAGCGCCCGGTGAAAATTGACAATGACGCCAACTGTTTTGCACTCTCAGAGGCATGGGCCCCTGAATTTCGTCAATATTCAACGGTACTGGGATTAATTCTGGGTACTGGTGTCGGCGGTGGGTTTGTGGTCAATGGAAGAGTGATCTCCGGTAAGAATGGCATCGCGGGTGAAATAGGGCATTTGAATCTGACCAGCGCCGCCGATAAAGTGCTGACTGATGCGGTACCTCAAATAGTCTGTGGCTGTGGCAAAATGGGGTGTTTTGAAGGCTATCTGGCAGGGCCGGGGTTTGAACGAATCTACCGCAGTTTTTATCAAAAGCCGCTGACCGCGGTGCAAATAATTGAAGATTATCATGCAGGTGATGCATCAGCTAAAGTTCATGTAGAGCGCTATCTCACTGTATTATCGATCTATTTTGGCAACATCCTGACATTATTTGACCCACATTTATTAGTGATTGGTGGCGGGTTGTCACAGTTTGATGAAATCTATCGCCTATTGCCTGAGTATTTGCCTCAATATCTGTATGGTATAGCGACCTTACCGGCTATTGAAAAGGCGCGTTATGGTGACGCCGGTGGAGCAAGGGGAGCGGCCTGTCTTAATTTGGTCGATTAATCAGGATAGATGGATGAGATAAAAAATGCCGCAATGATATGCGGCATTTTTGTGTTGCGAGATAGTCAGGCGAGATAATTAAGCCAGATTCTTAGCAACGAATTCCCAGTTAACCAGCGCCCAGAAATTTTCTAAATATTTAGGACGGGCATTACGGTAATCGATGTAATAAGCATGTTCCCATACGTCTACGGTTAACAGTGGTTTATCACCGTCTGTCATCGGGTTAGCCGCATTGGAGGTATTTACGATAGCTAATTTACCGTCAGCTTTTTTCACCAGCCATGTCCAACCTGAACCGAAGTTTTTTACGGCTGAATCAGATAGTTGTTCTTTAAATGCAGCGAAAGAACCGAAGTTTTTAGCAATAGCGTCTGCCAGTACACCTGTTGGTTCACCACCCGCTTTAGGTGCCAGACAGTTCCAGTAGAAGGTATGGTTCCAGACTTGTGCTGCGTTATTAAAGATACCACCAGAAGATTTCAAAACGATCTCTTCCAGAGATTTACCTTCAAACTCAGTACCTTTTACTAAGTTATTCAGGTTAACAACGTAAGTGTTGTGGTGTTTACCGTAATGATATTCCAGAGTTTCAGCCGAAATGTGTGGTTCCAGGGCATCTTTAGCATAAGGAAGGGCTGGTAGTTCAAATGACATTTTATTGCTCCTCAAGAAAAAAATAGTGCTCATTGATTTCATCAACCCTGAGAAAAAGTTGTATGAATCATGAGTCATTTGCAAGAAAACTGTTATTACTTTGTTATAACTTCTGATTTTATCAACTTTTTTTTATATTTAAAGGGAAATAGTGGAAAAGATTGGTGTCTGAATCGGGATATATCAATGAAGAAGCCGGTATCAAAGGAACTGAAGAAAAATAAAAATTAGTTTATGCGTTAACTTTTGCCTGAAATAAATCAGGTAATTGCGTTATAAGCCAGGCGCCATAGAATGCTTTCTATCTGCTATAATATAACCCTATAAAAAGTGGTATTTTTTCCTGTCACTATAGTCGCTACAATAGTCATACAATAAGCGCAATGTCTGCTTGAGGAAGCAAAATAATGACGACACTAGAAAAGATTCAGCGCCAAATCGCTGAGAACCCAATTTTACTCTATATGAAAGGCTCGCCAAAGCTGCCTAGTTGTGGTTTCAGTGCTCAGGCGGTTCAGGCACTCTCCGCTTGCGGCGAGCGTTTTGCCTATGTGGATATTCTACAGAATCCGGATATTCGTGCTGAATTACCTAAATACGCTAACTGGCCAACTTTCCCTCAACTATGGGTGAACGGTGAACTGGTTGGTGGCTGCGATATTATTCTGGAAATGTATCAACGCGGTGAGTTGCAGACATTACTAAAAGAAGCTGCGGCAAATACCGACTCTCAAGACGCAGAGTAAATAATTCTTTATTGAAATATAAAGCCCCGATTTTCGGGGCTTTATCATAATTAGTCTCTGACTTGCTGGTCGGGTGTTATTGGCCAGCCACCAAGTTTTTTCCAACGGTTAACCAGTTCACAAAACAGTTCAGTGGTTCTTTCAGTATCGTAAAGGGCTGAATGAGCCTGAGAGCTGTCAAAAGGGATACCTGCCGTAATACAGGCTTTTGCCAGTACGGTTTGCCCAAGCACTAAACCACTTAGCGCTGCGGTATCGAAGGTTGCAAAAGGGTGAAAAGGGTTACGTTTCAGGCCTGCTCGTTCTGCGGCGGCCATGAGAAAACTATGGTCAAATGTGGCGTTGTGCGCAACGACAATAGCCCGGTTACAGTTTTGATCTTTAATTCCTTTACGTACCATTTTAAAAATGGCGTGTAATGCATCATGTTCACTGACCGCTCCACGCAAAGGATTAGTCGGGTCGATACCGTTAAAGGCCAAAGCATCAGGGGAAAGCACAGAACCTTCAAAAGGCTCAATATGAAAATGCAGAGATTGGTCGCGCATCAACCAGCCCTGATCGTTCATTTTTAAGGTAAAGGCGGCTATTTCTAATAACGCGTTAGTTTTTGCGTCAAATCCTGCGGTTTCCACATCAATCACAACGGGGTAAAACCCGCGAAAACGCTCGCTTAAACTGTTTTGAGTATTATTATCAGCCATGTCTACCTGTTCTTTAAAATTTTCGAGCCGCTATTATGCCAAATTTTACCATTCGATGCTTGGTATAATCATTATCTCAGACAGGGATAATCCCAAAACTAAGAAATAACGCTAACCGATCATCAGAAACGATAATATGAGAAAATAGAGGTGTTTATTGAGCATACTGAAGTATGCTCAACGATAGAAAATAGAGATATGAATTAATTACCTAATGCCTGACTTGCTTGCTTATTTTCAATCAATTCAATTTTATAGCCATCAGGATCTTCGACGAATGCGATAATAGTAGAACCACCTTTTACCGGACCGGCTTCGCGAGTAATGTTTCCACCCGCTTTGCGTATTTGGTCGCAAGTCGCAGCAACATTATCAACACCCAGAGCAATGTGACCGAACGCCGTTCCCATATCATAACTTTCGACGCCCCAGTTGTAAGTCAACTCAATAACTGCACCCTGACTCTCATCACTGTAACCGACAAATGCTAACGAGTATTTATATTCGGTATTTTCACTACTGCGTAGTAAACGCATACCTAATACCTTGGTATAGAAGTCAATAGAACGCTGTAAATTACCAACTCGTAGCATGGTATGAAGCAAACGCATGTCGTTATCCTCTTGGTTGTTAAATCTTTCACTCGGTAAATTTGCACAAATTATTCTGCCGCTCAGTATACCCGAGACTGAGCCGAAGTGTTTAATGATTGCTATCGTAGGCTCTGAATAGGTTGGTGAGGGGGGAATCGTCATGTCTGAATACAATAAACTCCTTGCTTTTTATCATAGTTCAATCTATTACCTATCAATACTGATTATTTTGTTTGCTAAGTAATTCGCTGAGTCTGACTATGCCACAGCAATTGGAATTTTTTGATATCCCTTCGCCATGCCGCGGCGTTTGTCAAAGTGACAGCCGGGGATATTGTCTGGGCTGTTTTAGAAGTAGGGATGAACGCTTTAAGTGGATGACGTTAAACGATACGGAAAAACGGGATGTTTTACGTCTCTGTCATCAACGTCGCCTTATCAGAAATCGCAAAGCAATTGCTCAAGATGATAATCAACCAGAGCAACCTTCTTTATTTTAAATTCACTACTTCTTTCGAGTTATTAGTAAGTTAAAGCGCTTTCATTTAATTTGTATAGCGTGATAACGATCACTTGGCGCGATGTTTACCCTGAAATCGCTCTGTTTATCGCCCATAATTAAAAGGCTTAGATAATAAGCGATTTATTTAAAGGATAAACAATGAAACGTTATTTAACCGCATTAGCTGCTCTGGTTATTTCTGGTGGAATTCAGGCTGCAACTGTTGAAGTTCCTGTTAATAGTGTTTCCGCTGAAGGAATCGGACAATCAGTGGGTACTGTAACCATTAGTGAAACAGATTATGGCTTGCTGTTTACCCCTAATTTAAAGTCATTACCGGCAGGCGTGCATGGATTTCATATCCATGAGAAAGGAAGCTGTGAACCAGGAATGAAAGAGGGGAAAGCGGTTGCTGCATTAGCTGCTGGAGGTCATTTCGATCCAGAGAAAACGGGTAAACATCTGGGGCCTTATGCTAATGGTCATTTAGGTGATTTACCTGCTGTTTACGTTGCTGCTGATGGAACGGCGACTTATCCGGTATTAGCACCGCGCCTGAAAACGCTTGAGCAAATTAAAGGTCTTGCCTTAATGATTCATGCCGGAGGGGATAATCATGACGATCACCCGGAACCACTTGGCGGTGGTGGTGCCAGATCGGCCTGTGGTGTAATCAATTAATTTATCACACACATTATAACTTAATTAATTTAACTTTTTTTTCATCTATTAACGCCAATATATGTTGGCGTTAATTTCAATCTGTAATTATTTAACATTAATATAATAATTAATTCAAAATTAATCAATATATCAAATCCATTCACATCTCATTGAAAATAAATATAAAAAATCATTAACGCTATAATTTGAATGATTAAAGTACATGTTAATTGTCGTTCAAATCATATTTATTGAAATTAATTGCAGATTAATGTTTTAATTATTAGCAATTGAGTGGTGAAAAAAGTCATAATTAGCTTCGTAATAATATCATTCACTTTACGACTATTGGATTAACATATGAATTCAAAAACTGAATATACATTAGGTGCAGACATTGCACGATTAGTACGCAGCTGGCGTAGCATCATCGATCTCCAGCTTAAACCGATTGGCTTAACTCAAACGCATTGGATTACGCTTTACTATTTAAATGGCTTACCGCCAAATCAATCGCAAATACAATTAGCGAAAGCAATTGGAATAGAGCAACCTTCATTAGTTCGTACTTTAGATCAATTAGAAGGAATGGGATATGTAAGAAGAGATCCTTGCCCATGCGATCGCAGAGCAAAACAAATAAATCTGACTGAGGACGCTAAACCAATTTTAGGTCAGGTGAAAGAGGTTGTTGATGGAGTGAGAGAAGGCATTCTGCGTGGCGTTAAGGACGAAGAGTTAGCAACATTTGTCAATCTGATCAGGAAGTTTGAGCAAAATATTGCTGATTTATCTGGGAAATAATTTTCTGGCGAACATAAGATTAATTATCTTAGTGTGAATTAATGGTTAAGCACCCCCGTTAGGGGTGCGCACCTTATCTTCGTATAACAATGCTTCCACACTTTTCCTCGATTTATCTCTGGTAATTGCTAATTATTTTGCTCTAATACTTGCTCTGGTCATTTTGATTTTTTCATCACAATCACTGAGAAGGTATAACCATGAAAGCAGGCAATTATATTGGCGTCATGTCAGGCACCAGTCTGGATGGTGTCGATGTAGCATTAGTCAAAATTGATAACGCCACAGTTACACAAACTGCCAGTTATTCACATCCAATGCCTGCAGATCTCAAAGCGGATGTTTTGTCGGTATGTCAGGGACAAAAAACGACACTATCTCAAATTGGTCAATTAGATCTTCGTTTAGGTATTCTGTTTGCTGAAGCCATCCAGGGTTTACTGAATACTCATCATATTAAAGCCGAAACCATCACTGCTATTGGATGTCATGGACAAACGGTGTGGCATCAGCCAGAAGGCACTTATCCTTTTACTATGCAACTTGGGGATAATAACCGCATTGCTGCCACTACCGGCATTGTGACCGTTGGTGACTTTCGTCGAAAAGATATGGCGTTTGGCGGACAGGGAGCGCCACTGGTACCCGCTTTCCATCAGGCATTGTTGATGGTGGAAGATGAGCGGCGAATTATTTTGAATATTGGTGGTATCGCTAATTTATCATTACTGATTCCCAGAAGTGATGTCACCGGGTTTGATTCGGGCCCGGGAAATATGTTGATGGACGCCTGGATTCAACAGCAACAGGGGTTACCTTATGACAAAGATGCTTTGTGGGCGCGTCAGGGGCAGCTCTGCGAACCTTTATTACAACAAATGATGTCAGATGCCTACTTTGCGTTACCCGCGCCTAAAAGCACCGGAAGAGAGTATTTCAATATACAGTGGTTACAGCATCATTTAGCCACATATCCTCATCTCAAACCTCAAGATGTGCAGATGACACTGGCTGAATTAACCGTGCGAACCATTATCGATCAGGTAAATGCTTCTGGTGGTTGTGACCGGTTGCTGGTATGTGGCGGTGGAGCACGTAACCCATATTTGATGGCGCGTATGGCAGAAATGCTTCCGGAGAGCGTGGTAGATACTACAGATAACTACGGTATAAGCGGTGATGATATGGAAGCCATTGCATTTGCATGGTTAGCGGCTCGGACATTGTCAGGATTGCCGGGAAATTTACCCGCGGTTACCGGAGCATCCAAAGCAACAGTGTTAGGGGCTATCTACACGCCATAGTCTAAGCTTAGATACGGTTATCTATTTATATTGTGTTTTTTCTTATCATTAACCAATGGGAGAGATGATGAAAAAGTTATTAGCAGGATTATTCGTTATGGGGCTGGCCGGTTGTACTGTAACAACAGAACAGCGGGTTGAAGGTACAGCGCTGAACTATCAATGCGAAAGTCAGCAGCTGTCGGTAATACTGAATAATGAGCAACAGCTGGTTAATGTGATTATTGCCGGAGAACCTCAGCAGCTTCATCAGGTAGTATCAGCTTCCGGTGCAAAATACAGTAATGATAAATATTCATTCTGGTCTAAAGGTGATACCGCAATGGTGTTGAAAGGTGACAATATCATTATTAATGATTGTAAACTGGTTCAGTAATCGATTATTTTCTGTTGGTTTTCTTTTCTACAAGGTTTGAAATCCAGCAGCAGTGAGTGCAAGATAAGGCAAAATAAGATACCAATAGGTTTTCTGATTATGCCAACTCAATTAAGTGATGATATAGCTGACCTACGGCGTGAATACACTCAGGGTGGTTTGCGCCGGAAAGATTTACCTGAAGATCCTCTGGCTTTGTTTGAACTCTGGTTAAAGCAAGCCTGTGAAGCCCAAATCCCCGATCCTACTGCAATGTGCGTTGCTACCGTTGATGCTCAGGGGCGACCTTCTCAACGTATTGTGTTACTAAAACACTATGATGAAAAAGGTTTTGTCTTTTATACCAATTTGGGCAGCCGTAAGGCGCAGCAAATTGCACAAAATAATCAGGTCAATTTATTATTTCCTTGGCACTTTTTTGACCGACAGGTGATGGTTTCCGGTAAGGCCGAGCGACTTTCATCCATCGAAGTACTGAAATACTTTCACTCACGCCCTAAAGACAGCCAGATTGCCGCCTGGGTATCTCAACAGTCATCCCGTATCTCAACTCGTGGTGTACTGGAAAGTAAATTTCTGGAGTTAAAACAGAAATTTCTTCAGGGTGAAGTTCCATTACCCAGTTTTTGGGGTGGATTTCGCGTCAGTATTGAAGAAATGGAGTTTTGGCAAGGTGGTGTAAATCGGTTACACGATAGATTTGTTTATCAACGTACAGAAAATCACTGGAATATTGACCGACTGGCACCTTAAATACTGGTCATTGCGTTAATCGGCGTTTATGCTATCCAGTTCATTAAAACTAATTAATTCAGCGGTAATAAATATCGCATCTTATAACAACGGAGTTATGTATCGATGGCGAATAACCTGATTAAACAATTGCAGGAGCGGGGGCTGGTAGCCCAGGTTACGGACGAAGAGGCACTGGCAGAACGACTGGCGCAAGGGCCTATCGCGCTGTATTGTGGCTTCGATCCTACCGCTGACAGCTTGCATTTGGGCCATTTGGTTCCGTTATTGTGTTTAAAACGTTTTCAGTTAGCCGGACATCAGCCCGTTGCATTAGTGGGTGGCGCTACCGGTTTGATTGGTGACCCTAGCTTTAAAGCAGCTGAACGTAAACTGAATACCGAAGATACGGTTGCTGATTGGGTGGATAAAATTCGCCAGCAAGTTTCACCGTTCCTGGATTTTGATTGTGGCAGCAACAGCGCCAAGATGGCCAACAACTATGATTGGTTTGGTGGCATGAAAGTGCTGACTTTCCTGCGGGATATCGGTAAGCATTTTTCTGTTAACGCGATGATTAATAAAGAAGCGGTAAAACAGCGTCTGAATCGTGATGATAGCGGAATCTCTTTCACTGAGTTCGCCTATAACTTACTACAAGCCTATGATTTTGCCTGTCTGAATAAAGAACATGGTGTTGAACTACAAATCGGTGGCTCGGATCAGTGGGGTAACATCACGTCCGGTATCGATTTAACTCGTCGTCTGCATCAGAAACAAGCTTATGGCTTTACCGTACCGTTAATTACTAAGTCTGATGGTACCAAGTTTGGTAAAACTGAAGGCGGTGCGATTTGGTTAGATCCGAAGAAAACCAGTCCTTATAAGTTTTATCAGTTCTGGATCAACACTGCTGATGCGGATGTGTATCGCTTCCTGAAATTCTTCACCTTTATGAGTATTGAAGAGATTAATGCACTGGAAGAAGAAGACAAAAACAGCGGCGTAGCTCCACGTGCTCAATACGTGCTGGCAGAGAAAGTCACTCATTTAGTGCATGGCGCTAAAGGGTTAGATGCAGCAAAACGCATCACTCAAAGCTTGTTCTCTGGCGAACTGGCGGATATTACTGAAGAGGACTTTGCACAACTGGCTCAGGATGGTATGCCGGCAGTTGAGTTGGAAAATGGTGCTGATTTACAGCAAGCCTTAGTCAGTGCAGAGCTGGTTCCGTCACGCGGTCAGGCCAGAACTATGATTAGTTCAAATGCAGTCACGATCAATGGTGAGAAACAATCCAGTCCGGAATATGTCTTTACCGATGGCGATCGTCTGTTTAATCGTTATACGTTATTACGTCGTGGTAAAAAACATTATTGCCTGCTGATTTGGAAATAAGCTGGAAATAAATTGTTCCATAAATTCGGTCGCTAAGCGGCCGAATTTTTTGCCTTGAGCGTAGTATTCATCGTCTGATATCTGACACAATATTGCTAATACCTTTCTTATCTTAGGGACATGCCATTATGAAAAATATCTTATCCATTCAATCCCACGTGGTATATGGCCATGCTGGGAATAGCGCAGCTGAATTCCCAATGCGCAGAATGGGTGTGAACGTATGGCCGCTAAATACGGTACAGTTTTCTAACCATACTCAGTACCGTCAATGGGAAGGGTGCGTAATGCCCGCCAGTCACTTAACGGATATTGTTCGTGGCATCAGTGAAATTAATCAATTGGTTCGTTGTGACGTTGTTTTAAGTGGGTATATTGGCTCTCCGGAACAGGGAAAGAGTATTTTAAATGCGGTGGCATCAGTTAAAGCCGCAAACCCTAACGCGCGCTATTTTTGCGATCCTGTCATGGGGCATCCGGAAAAAGGCTGTATTGTTGCGCCAGGCGTTTCAGAATTTTTCTGCCAGGAGGCATTACCTCTGAGCGATATGATGGTGCCAAACCTGCTGGAGTTAGAAATATTAAGCGGTAAAACCATTACTTCGGTTGATGAGGTTGTCAGTGCTGCTCGTGAGTTGTGTAAGCAAGGCCCTGAGCTGATTTTAGTTAAGCACTTGAGTCGTGCAGGCTATCGTGCAGATGCCTTTGAGATGGCGTTGGTTACACCTGATGAAGCATGGCATATCAGCCGCCCGCTAGTGGATTTTGGACCTCGTCAACCGGTTGGCGTTGGTGATATTACTAGTGGTTTGTTACTGGTTAATTTATTACTGGAAAAATCGTTGCCAGATGCACTGGAACACGTAACCGCTGCGGTTTATGAAGTGATGCTGGAAACTCAACGCAGAGGAGAGTATGAACTGCAATTGGTGGCGGCACAGGACAAAATGGTTAACCCGGAACATCATTTTAAAGCAATTAAGCTTTAAAATGGCATCGATATGTATCGTAATGTTTACAAATAAAAAAACGGGCCAAAAGGCCCGTTTTTTTATCTTCTGACTAAGAAAAAATCAATGTAAGCCTTCTGCTTTAAGCGCAGCAGCTGTCGCTGGTCTGGCGGCAATTCGTTCCATATAGGCAGCCAGTGATTTTAATGCGCTTAGATCCAGTTTTACCGCTGCAGCCCAACGGGTCACGGTAAACAGATAGGCATCCGCTACGCTGAATGAAGCGCCTAAAACATAGTCTTGTTTTTCCAGTACGCTATCAACATAGGTAAACTGCTTGAGTAATTTCTCTTTAGCAATTTTCTTATATTCTTCAGGTGTTTGTGGATTGAACAGCGGGCTAAAGCCTTTGTGCAGTTCGGTTGAAACAAAGTTCAGCCATTCAATAGCGTGGTAATACTCGGGGGTTCCTGCACCTGGCATCAGGTGTTTACCCGGAACTTTATGTGCAATGTACTGAACAATAGCCACACCTTCAGTCAAAATACTGCCATCATTCAATTCCAGGGTAGGGACTTGGCCTTTTGGGTTAACGGCCAAAAAGTCTGCACCATGCTCAGTTTTCTTGGTGGCTAAATCCACTTTTTCTACTGAGTAGTTAAGGCCGCTTTCATTCAGAATGATGTGAGGGGATAACGAACAGGCACCTGGCTTATAATATAATTTCATTAAAACTCTCCGTGCAGTTAAAGGTATGAGACTAACGGGATAAAACCTTAAGGTATCGTATTGTATCCTGCCTGAAAGATGTTTGATATATGTTGTTAAATGGTAACTAAATATCAGTAGAAAAAGTGGTGGACTGCAAATATACCTTGTTAAGAAGCGATTAAATCAAGACGATTCACTCTGCATCATTCGGTGTATTAATGGTGCTGAGATGACCATTAGTACTGCGATCACCGCAGCCACGATACCGAACTTCATAAACCATTCACCGTATAACGCCAGAGAGATGTAAGGCGATTTACTGTCCAGTGGCGCAATAGTTTGTGTTGCAATTTTACCAGCCATCAAAGCCGCTGCAGCAAAGGTGAAAAACCACATTGAGGTTATAAAATTTTTCAATTCCGACGGTACCATGCGGTTAACCACAATAAGCCCTAATGCGGAGATCGACAGATGGCCAATGCTGTGTAAGGCATAGCTTAAAATTAACCAGTTAACCGAGATAAACCCTGAACTGTCAGAAAAAGCCGCGCCCCAGGGTAAGACCAAAAATGAAGCGGAGCAAAGCACCATACCAATAGCTAATTTATGGGGAATAGGCAGATAACTACCCAATCGATTGTATAAGGCTGCGAGCATAGGCGCGGTAACAATAATCCAGATAGGATTTAGCACCTGAAATTGTTCAGGCAAAAACGAAACGCCTAATATCTGATGGGAAACGTGATTAATCGCAAAAAAGTTAAGCGAGGTAGGGATTTGAAGATAGAGCGTGAAAAAGACAAACACTATCAATAATAGAATAAAGATAACGCCTATTTTCCGGCGTATTTCAGGCTTAAGATGAATGAGCTCTTTCCAGTAAAATATAACGCTGATAATGACTAAAACTGCTAAAACCCAGGGCGCGGCAGTCTGATTACGTAACAGAACTACGCCAAAAAGTATGGCAACGGCAATAATAGTCGTTACCAGTAAACCGCTCTTTATGGAAACTGGCTGTTGGTCAGCCAGAGCGCCTTGTTTATCGAGATGATGTTTGCCGAAAGCTAAATGGATGATGACCAGAAACATACCAAATACTCCCAAAGAAAAGGCAATATTCCAGTCATAATGATGGGCAACCCAAGGGGTCAAAAGTATAGCGATAGTAGAGCCGAAGCAGGCCAGGATATGATATAGCGTAAAGCGAGTACGGTCATAAATACCCGATAACAGGGTGGCAGGATTCGTTTTAAACAGCCCATGACCTACTGCAATGGCAGCCAGACCGGAATAAATAAGCTTATTTTCACGGGTAGAAAATACCAGCAGGACATAACCAGCCATCATGATTAACGAACCTAAAAGTAGAGTGCGTTTAATGCCGATAACCTGTTCACCCAACCAGCGACCAACTGAAATAAAACCAAAAGCCAGAGCGACATAGACAGAGAATAGTCTGAAGGCCTCGGCCTGTGTTAGTTCAAGTTGCCAGACGAAATAGAGAGGAAGGATGCACTGTAAACCGTAATAGCTAAAACGCTGCCATAACTCCAATATCGATACCAGATAGAAAGAGCGGGACTGGTTGAAAAGATCCTGAGTTGCTATAGACACGATCACCTCTGACTTTTAGATCGTCTAACGAGCGGCGATATTGATTAATTATGGCATTAAGTTTAGCTAAAGCAGTAGAAAACCCAAGGGGTTACCATCAGATTACTAGCGCTTGCAAATCATTCTATTCAGTCTTTTCTTTAAACTCGCACAGGTCTTCAATTAAACAGGAACCGCAACGAGGTTTACGGGCAACACAAGTATAGCGACCGTGTAGAATTAACCAGTGATGACAATCAACTTTGAATTCAGCCGGAACGACTTTAAGTAATTTTTCTTCTACCAGTTCAACGGTCTTACCTGGGGCAAAGCGGGTACGGTTACATACGCGAAAAATATGAGTATCAACAGCAATAGTTGGCCAACCAAAAGCCGTATTTAAGACGACATTAGCAGTTTTACGACCCACTCCCGGTAAGGCTTCAAGCGCGACACGATCTTCAGGCACCTGACTGTTATGTTTCTCAATTAAAATACGGCAGGTCTTAATGACATTCTCAGCCTTGCTGTTAAACAGGCCAATAGTCTTGATGTACTCTTTAACACCGTCGACGCCTAACGCCAGAATAGTCTCGGGCGTGTTGGCAATTGGATAAAGCTTAGCCGTTGCCTTATTTACGCTAACATCCGTTGCCTGTGCTGAGAGTAATACAGAGATCAATAGCTCAAATGGGCTGGAGAACGCCAGTTCAGTGGTAGGCGTAGGGTTGTTATCACGCAGCCGGGTTAATATTTCTATACGTTTTGCCTGATTCAAACCGGGTATCCTTACTTTATTATTTAATGTTTTCACCTGACAGAGTGGAGATTTTTACCTCTGTGTTTTTTTGTTTATAGGCTTTCATTTTCTCATCAATAACATATTTCAGTGCCAGCAGAAAACCGAGGCCTAAAAAAGCACCGGGAGGTAATATTGCCAACAGGAAAGCATTATCCAGATGCAACACCTCGATACGTAGTACCTTGGCCCAGGAACCTAACAAAGAATCGGCTCCGTCAAACAGGGTACCATTCCCCAGAATTTCACGCATGCCGCCCAAAATAAACAGCACAATAGTTGCACCAAAGCCCATAGCAAAACCATCCAGTGCAGATAAGGATACCGGGTTTTGCGCGGCATAGGCTTCTGCCCGGCCGATAACTATACAGTTGGTAGTAATCAGAGGAATAAAAATACCTAATGATTGATACAGGCCATAGGCGTAGGCATTAATCAACAATTGAACGACGGTAACCACGCAGGCAATGATCATAACGTAGATAGGAATACGGATCTCTTGTGGTACCCAGCGGCGCAGAGCGGACACGGCTACGTTGGTACAAACCAGAACCAGCGTGGTCGCAAGACCAAGGCCAAGAGCATTGGTTGCGGTAGAAGAGACCGCCAGCAGAGGGCAAAGGCCTAATAGTTGAACCAGCGCAGAGTTGTTCTTCCACAAACCCTGATTAAGCAGCGTTTTTATTTCGCTCATTTACTCTGCCTCACAGTGGGGTAATGATTCAAATTGCTGGTGATGTTGCTGTATATAGAGCGTCGTCTGTTTTACTGCTTTTACCACCGCTCTGGGAGTAATAGTGGCCCCAGTGAATTGATCAAACATACCGCCATCTTTGCGTACCAACCATTGCTTATCCTGTTCACCATTGACCTGTTTTCCAGAAAAATGGGTGATCCAGTCAGAAATACGTAACTCTATTTTATCGCCCAGTCCGGGAGTTTCATGATGTTCAAGGGTACGAACACCTAGCACGTTACCATTAAAATCAGCAGCAACCATTAATTGAATAGCGCCAGAGTAGCCATCAGTCGCCGTGGTTTCTATGACTGCCGCGACCGGAGCATAGCCTTTACGGGCGATAAACAACCGATGGGCACGATCGGTTCCTAAGGAGTTGTCTGTGACAACGTAACACTCATTCTGTAATGCGTTATCATAAATAGTTGCAGGAATCACCTGATCAAAAAGCGCTTTTTGTTGTTGAATCGCCTGTTTCTCTATCGTAGATTTCGTCAGCAGATAAACACCTGAAGTAATACCAGTTGCCAGTGCGGCATAAAGGGCTAACGTCAGGCCGTGTCGTCTCATGGTACTCAGCATGGGGGCTCCTTAGCGATGTCCATAAGCACGAGGTTGAGTATAGTGGTCGATCAACGGTACGGTAATGTTTGCCAGTAAAATAGCAAAAGCTACCCCATCAGGATAACCTCCATAACTACGAATCAGCCAAACCAGCACGCCAACTAACACACCGAAAATCAACCGACCTTTGACCGTAGTACAAGCTGTTACCGGATCGGTAATAATAAAAAAGGCACATAGCATGCTGGCTCCCGAAAGCAGGTGAAACCACGGAGCCGCATTATGTGAAGGATCCAGTAGCCAGCCAATGGTGGAGACAATGGTTAACGTTAGTAGAAAACTAACGGGAAGATGCCATTGGATCACTTTCTTCCCAAGCAGGAATAGTCCGCCAAGCAGGAATCCGACGTTCACCCATTGCCAGCCAATACCCCCCAAACTGTTATAAATGGGCTGACTTAATACTTCAGTAATGCTGTGACCGCTGCGCAGTCCGGTCTTTAAGGTATCTAACGGTGTGGCCTGACTGACACCATCAACCCCTAGCATTAATTTGAAAACATCATCACCTTGAGTGCTGTGTCCACTAAAAATAATACTCAGTGTATCCATCAGGCTGATATGGGTTGCCTGTAGCGGAGCTGGAGGCAACCAACTGCTCATTTGTACCGGGAAGGAGATCAACAGAATAACGTAACCAACCATCGCCGGATTGAAAGGATTTTGTCCTAAACCCCCATACAGCTGCTTGGCGATTACAATAGCGGCAAAAGTACCGATAACAATAATCCACCAGGGTGCCAGAGGAGGAATGCTGATACCCAATAATATAGCGGTTAGCAGGGCAGAATTATCGCTTAGCTGGGAGGCAATTGGCTGATGCCGCAGCTTCAATACCGTGGCTTCAGCGCATAAGGCAACAAATGAGGCCAGCATCACTTGAATTAAATTACCGTAACCAAAGAAATACCATTGAGCAGCAATTCCCGGTATACAGGCCAGTACCACCAACAACATTAATCGCTGTGTTGATTGCTGACTGTGTGAAAATGGTGAACTGGTTATACGAAATGACATCTATTCTTCACCTGTTGCGGTTAACTGAAGTGCGGCCTGTTGAGCTTTACGAGCTTTTACCCGAGCAATAGCCTCGGCAACGGCAGCTTTACGCTCATCGACTTCGGGTACGGGTTGCGTCTCAATGGTTTGGTCTTGCTGTTCAGAGAATTCAGATTGTTGCTGTATTTCTTGACGTTGCTCTTTTCGCGCTTTAGCACGGACGATAGCTTCAGCTACCGCCGCTTTGCGAGCGTCCACAGATTCTGAGGCTTGTTGAGTAACAGCGTCTTTTTGGTTTACGGATGTTATGACAGGCTCTGAATTAGCTTGTTGCTGTGCCTTACGCGCCTTAACGCGAGCGATAGCTTCGGCAACCGCATTTTTACGATCGTCTGTATCAGAAACATTTTGTTCAGCAGGTTTTATCTCATCTTGCTGCTGTTGTTCTTTTTTCGCTTTGGCGCGAGCTATAGCGACAGCCAGCGCGGCTTTACGTGGGTCTTGCTCAACATCAATATTATTGCTAACTGAAGTTTCTGGTTGTTCTGTCGTTTTACTGACTTGACGTTGAGCTTTTCTGGCTTTTCTGAGCGCAATAACAGCGCTGTTATCCGGTAGTAATTTACCATCGACGGATTTAATTACCGGTATTGTTGAGCTATTACTATCTTCAACGGATTTCTGCTGATTTACTCGTTCCAGCGCGGCCTGAATAATATGATTGTCTTTATCATCTAAACGGGTTTCAGCCTTTTTATGGCGCTGTTGACGTGCTAATTTCTCTTTTTCCAGACGAGCCTGTCTGGCTTCAAAACGAATTTTGGCGGTACGGGCCAATTCAGCTAATTGATCCTGTTCGCGAATTTCTGCTTTTTCCTGGCGGTAGTATTGCACCAAAGGAATATTGCTGGGGCAAACGTAAGCACAGGCACCACACTCTATACAATCAAACAGATTATAGTTACGCGCCTTTTCATGCTCCTTGCCGCGACTGAACCAGTAAAGCTGTTGGGGTAATAATCCTGCCGGACAGGCATCGGCACACTGAGTGCAACGAATACAGGCCTGCTCTTGCTGTGGTGGTTCAATTTCATCGCGGGAGGGCGCAATAATACAGTTGCTCATTTTGGTTACCGGCACCTGGATATCCGGTAATGCAAAGCCCATTAGCGGGCCACCCATAATCACCATCGGTTTGGTTTGAGGCTGATATAGCGCCTGTTGCAGAAGCTCAGACACAGGAGTACCCAGAAGTACCCAGAAATTACCTTTATCCTGAAGTGCTTCTCCCGTTAGGGTAACAATACGCTCGATCAGCGGTTCACCATTAATCACTGCACGTTTGATGGCGTATACCGTCCCAACGTTCTGCATTAATACACCAATATCCGATGAACGTCCGCCATGTGGCACTTCAAGCCCGGTAAGGATCTTTGTTAATTGTTTAGCGCCGCCGGAAGGATATTTAGTAGGAATAACTCGTAAGAAAATATCTGCCGATCCGTTACGTTGTAACGCTTGTTTTAACTGTTGAATGGCTTCTGGTTTATTGTCTTCAATACCAATCAGAATGCTTTCAGGCTTCAGTATATGACGCAGGATTTCGCAGCCGGTAATCAGTTCATCGGCATATTCCTGCATCAACCGATCGTCGGCGGTAATATAAGGTTCGCATTCGGCACCGTTAATGATCAGGGTATTTACCCGGCTTAACGCGCCGTTGATTTTGCTGGCAGTAGGGAATACCGCACCGCCTAAACCTGCAATACCGGAACGATGAATATGAGCAATTAGCTGTTCCGGTGTATAAGACAGGTAATCATCCAATGTCTTTAATTCAGTCCATTGTTCAAGGCCATCTGGTTTCAGGTGAATACAACGTTCAGGAATGGCTGATGGATGAGTACTTGGATAATAACCGATATCCATAACTGTGCCGGATGTAGAGGCATGTACCGGTAAAGCACGGTTCTTACCGGTGGTTAGCTTTTGGCCTTTAAGAACATAATCGCCTTGTTTTACCAACAGGTCTCCTTGCGGGCCAAGGTGCTGTTGCAGAGGGATCTGTAAGTAATCCGGTAGCGCAGGGCGTCGGATAGGGATAAGGCGCGTTTGATCTTTCATCTCCGGAGGATGAATGCCACCGTCGAAATCCCAAACTTTAGTTTTTCTGAACTTAGCAAATAGATCAAACATGTGAATTAATCTCTATCACTTTAACGGGTATGGCTTGCAGGTCCCATTTCCAGGTTGAGGTTGTCTGTTCCACCGGACGCATTTCAATACAGTCTGTAGGGCAAGGAGCAACACAAAGATCGCATCCGGTACAAAGATCGGTGATTACGGTATGCATTGCTCTGGTTGAACCAACGATGGCATCAACAGGACAAGCCTGAATACATTTGGTACAGCCAATACAGTTGTTTTCATCAATAAATGCCACTTTACGTACCGGATTACTCTCCATAGTGGTTTGATCAAGTGGCTGAGGTTCGATGCCTAGCGTATCTGCCAGTTTTAGCATCACCGCTTCACCACCAGGGGCACATTTATTAATCATTTCACCATTATTAGCCACGGCTTCGGCATAGGGACGACAGCCGGGATAACCGCATTGACCACACTGGCTTTGGGGCAATAATGCCTCCACCTTATCAACGATAGGGTCGGCATCCACCTGAAAACGTCGGGCAGCAAAACCCAAAATAGCACCACACACCAACGCCAGTAGCGTCAGTGCAATAATGCTGGACCATAAAGAAAACATTAAAACCTTACCAACCCTGTGAAGCCCATAAATGCCAGTGACATTAATCCGGCGGTAATCAACGCGATGGATGAACCTTTAAATGGAGCAGGTACATCGGCAGAGGCCAGACGTTCACGAATAGCGGCAAAAAGAACCATAACAAATGAAAAACCAACCGCAGCGCTAAAGCCATACACGGTAGACTGCATAAAGTTGTGAGATTGATTAACGTTAAGTAACGCTACACCCAGCACCGCACAGTTAGTGGTAATTAATGGTAAAAATATTCCCAGCAGACGATAAAGTACCGGGCTGGTTTTACGCACGACTAACTCTGTGAACTGAACCACAACGGCGATAACAAAAATAAACGCCAGGGTGCGCAAGTAGGACAACCCTAACGGTTCTAAAATATAATTTTCAACCAGCCATGCACAGATGGAGGCAAGCGTCAGCACAAATGTTGTTGCTAATCCCATTCCGATGGCCGTTTCCAGCTTTTTCGACACCCCCATAAAAGGGCATAAGCCTAAAAACTTAACCAACACGAAGTTATTGACAAAAACAGTGCCAACAAAAAGTAGCAAATAATCGCTCATTAAACTGCCTAAAAGAGAAGAAGCCGCCATATTATCAATAATTGGCGGCTTAATCACAACACTGTAAGTGTAGGGGTATTGGTATTTACCTCTATAGAGGTAAATAAACGACGTTAACTCAGGCCAATAATTTCTCCAGATTGATCGATATCAATATTACGATAGGCGGGTAGTGTACCTAAACCCGGCATAGTCATAATATTTCCTGCGTAAGCGCGGATAAACCCGGCACCAGCAGAAACCCGGAAAGAAGAAATAGTGACAGTAAAATCTTTTGGCACATTCTTTAACGCCGGATCGGCACTGATCGACAACGGCGTTTTTGCTATACATAACGGAAGATGACCAAACCCGGCTTTCTCCAGTTGTGCTAACTGGTCAGAGGCTTGAGCGGTCAGGACTGCCTGTTTTGCGCCGTAAGTATTAACCAAAGTCTGCACTTTTTCCAACAGGCTAACGTTATCAGGATAGAGCAAGGTGACTTCCTGTTGTTTTTCGCATACTCCGGCAACCAGTTCAGCCAGTTTTGCTGTTCCGGCACCGCCAGCAGCAAAAGCATCACTGATTTCTACGCCTTGAGCACCGCAGGATAGGGCGTATTTACGTAGATACTCCAGCTCTTCACCCGAGTCGGTTGGGAATCGGTTAATGGCGATCACAACCGGTAAACCATAACGTTTGGCGTTGGCAATATGCCAGCCTAAGTTTTCACAACCTTGTGCTAATAATTCAACGTTGCTTTCGGCTATTTCTGCTGGCAGAGGTTGGCCCGGTTTAATATTAAATTTACCGCTATTGGCTTTCAGGCTGCGTAATGTAGCCACCAATACCACACAGGATGGTTTGATGCCGGACTGGCGATATTTGATATTGAAGAATTTCTCCATTCCCATATCAGAACCAAAACCCGCTTCGGTTACGACATAGTCCGCCTGTTGTAAACCAATACGATCGGCAATAACCGAGGAGTTACCGTGGGCAATATTGGCGAAAGGCCCGGCATGGATCAGTACCGGTGTATTTTCACTGGTTTGCATCAGGGTTGGCTGGATAGCATCTTTCATTAATACTGTCATGGCACCGGCCACTTCCAGACGCTCAGCAGTAATAGGCTTACCGTTAGTATCAAGAGCCAGAATTACACGACCAATTCGTTGACGCATATCTTTCAGGTCTTCTGACAGAGCAAGGATCGCCATCAGTTCAGAAGCGGCAGTAATATCATAGCCATCAGCGCGCTCAACACCGTTAACTCCACCGCCAACACCAACAGTGATATGACGTAAAGCACGGTCGTTATGGTCAACAACCCGCTTCCAGAGAATATGGTTCATATCAATATTTAACGCAGGCAGGCCAGTCTGTTCGGTGAACTGATCTCCCAGACGGTGTTCATGATATAGACGTGCATCTAATGCTGCTGCTGCCAGGTTATGCGCTGCGGTTATTGCATGAATATCGCCAGTAAGATGAAGGTTTAATTTCTCCATCGGCAACACCTGAGCTTTTCCTCCTCCGGCAGCACCGCCTTTTACGCCAAACACCGGGCCAAGACTTGGCTGGCGAATACAGGCAATACAAGATTTGCCGATAAAATTAAAACCTTGACTTAAACCAATAGTCGTCACGGTTTTACCTTCACCTAATGGCGTAGGAGTGATGCTGGAAACTAAAACCAGTTTACCTTTAGAAGCCTGAGAATTGATTAATGACAGATCGACTTTGGCCATACTGGGCCCATAAGGGATAAGGTATTCTGAGGTGATGCCATAACGTTGTGCAATTTCTTGAATTGGCTTAAGTGATGGTGAAGATGCCATTCTCTACATGATCCTATGTATTAAAATCAAGATACCCAGCGGGCGGGAGTAAGCGAAGGCCAAATTATGTCATAAATCAAAGTAAAAATGGGTAAGAATAATCACTTTATTTGTCTTTTCGTTTTGATAAATCTGCTGACAATGAAGTAAGGATATCGTTTGCGTAATGGCAAAATTTGCATTTTTGCTAAAACGGCATAGATTACGAGATTCGATTAGTGGGTATGTAGCTAAAGGTTGTTTTCCATGTCGTGGTTGAAGTTTTTAAAAGTAGATACTTTTCTGGTTATGTTGATTGGCGTGATGATTTTAGCAACGCTATTTCCCTGTGAAGGGGATGCCAGAGTGTTTTTTGGTTATCTGACTAAAGCTGCAATTGCGTTACTGTTTTTTATGCATGGAGCAAAGCTGTCCCGACAAAATATTCTTAATGGTATTCGACACTGGCGTTTGCATCTGATTGTTTTCGCCAGCACATTTGTGTTATTTCCATTATTGGGCCTTAGCCTGACAGTGTTTGTGCCCGATTTAATGTCAACGGGCATCTATCTGGGTTTTCTTTATCTTTGTGCTTTGCCTGCTACCGTTCAGTCAGCGATAGCCTATACCTCTATTGCTGGTGGCAATGTAGCTGCGGCAGTTTGTAGTGCTTCTGCATCAAGTTTATTAGGGGTATTTATTTCACCCATTCTGGTTGGGCTTTTGATGCATACCCAAGAGGGGAGTCAGGACACGTTACAGGCAATAATTGATATTATAATACAATTAATGTTGCCTTTTATTATTGGGCATATATCTCGTCCCTTTATTGTTAATTGGATTGAAAAATATAAAAAATTGATTAATGTCACCGATCGCAGTTCTATTTTATTAGTGGTGTATACCGCCTTTAGCGATGCGGTTATTGGTGGAATATGGCATCAGGTTAATCAATGGTCCCTGTTAATTATTATTATTTTTTCAATATTACTATTAGCAATTGTATTAGTTATTAATACCTGCCTGGCCAGATGGATGGGTTTTAGTATTCAGGATGAAATAACGATTATATTTTGTGGGTCTAAAAAGAGCCTGGCTAATGGCATACCTATGGCTAATGTGCTTTTCCCTGCTGCATCCGTTGGGATGATGGTGTTACCATTGATGATCTTTCATCAAATCCAACTCATGGTATGTGCATTTTTAGCACAACGCTATGCAAAGAAAATCGCTATAATAGAAAAATCGAACAATAAATAACTGCACCAATATTTTAATTATTGAAAATGTTATTTTATGTAAATAATTGTCTTGATAAGAACTTGCTTATCAAGCCGTTGTCATACAGTATGCACAGCGTTGTCTCAATTACACGTTAATTTGCTATCTCTTTTAGCCTATTAATATCTACTTGAACAAAGGCTAATTTTGTCCATTAGCGCTGCGTTGCAGCAAGAGAAAGCAGAACCTGAATGTCGAAATTTAAACAACCTGAATTTCATTACTCCTACCTAATGCCAAAGTATTGGTTAACCTGGTTTGGGCTTATTACGCTCTATTTATTAGTGCAATTACCTTATCCGGTGATTCATTTTATTGGTACCCGGACTGGTCATTTATCAATGCGCTTTTTAAAGCGTCGTAAACATATTGCCCGGCGTAATTTGGAACTTTGCTTTCCAAATCTGAGTTTAGATGACAGAGAGAAGCTTCTGGTTGAGAACTTTGAATCATTAGGAATGGGGCTACTGGAAACGGGAATGGCCTGGTTTTGGTCCGATAATCGGATCAAAAAATGGTGCAAGGTTGATAACATTGAAATCATGTCACGTATTCGTGCTGATGGAAAAGGGGTGTTGCTGGTCGGCGTCCATTTTTTAACCCTCGAATTAGGGGGCCGAATTTACGGCATGTATAACCCTGGTGTTGGTGTATACCGCCCGCATAATAATAAACTGATGGATTGGATTCAGTGCAAAGGTCGTAGCCGTTCAAATAAGTATTTTATTGATCGTCATGATATTAAAGGCATGATCCGCGAATTGCGCAAAGGGGAGATCCTTTGGTATGCGCCCGATCATGATTACGGCCCGCGTAATAGCGTATTTGCGCCATTCTTTGCGGTTCCTCAAGCGGCAACGACTATTGGAACCAGCATATTAATGCGTCAGGCTAATCCGGTAATATTGCCCTTTACGCCAAAACGCCATATTGATGGTAGTGGTTATACCGTGATGGTAACTGAACCACCAACCGGCTTCCCGATGGATAACTCCACGGAAGCAGCAAAATTTATGAATAAAGTGGTTGAGAAAGAAATATTGAAAGCACCTGAGTTGTATATGTGGCTGCATCGTCGATTTAAGACGCGGCCAGCAGGTGAGATATCTCTTTATTAATCAATTTATAAGGGTGAAAAGTAACCAGTTACGTTGTTTTACCCAAAAGAGTGAGAAATCGCTTGCGTTATGTGGTTCATTATGAGTAAATGTGAACCGGCCTGTGCTACAGACCTATTTATGTACGACATTAGAGTAAAGCAGTTCCTTCTTAAAGCCGTTATCTTTTGATTTCGCTTATTAGACGAACATCTTCTTAGTGCCTCCATAAGTAATGACTCTGAAAATCTGGCCATAATGCCTATACCCTATGATGTATGGCAGGTTAACTAATTTAAAGGTAAGTAAAGATGTCCAAGAAAACTGGCAAAGTTAAATGGTTCAATGAAAGCAAAGGTTTTGGTTTTATTGAGCAAGATGATGGTGGTAAAGACGTATTCGTTCACTTCTCTGCTATCGCTAGTGAAGGTTTTAAAACTCTGGCTGAAGGCCAGAAAGTTGAATATACCATTCAAGACAGCCCACGCGGTCCAGCAGCTGCAAACGTTGTTGCTCTGTAATTAGCAGCAAACGTTAAGGAAGATAAGATAAGTCTCTGACTTTCTTAACTTCAGTGACAAGGAACCCGCATCGCTGATGCGGGTTTTTTTGTGGTCTTGGAACAGAAAATTTACTTGAACCTGATATTCCAGGTACAGATGTTGTAAAAACTTACTGTAGAAGGAAATGAAATAACTGAATAAATTAAGAGGTAAAAATTATGACCCTAAGAATGGGACTCGTAAAATGGTTTGATAAAAACCAAGGTATCGGTTTAATTACTCCACTTGATGGTAGTAGTGAACTTTATGTAGATCGTAAATCAATCGCGACATCCACTAAATCATTGACTGAAGGGCAAAACGTAGAGTTTTCTACTTATAAGACTTCCCGCGGTCTGTTAGCAACGGATGTTATCGCATTTTAATCAGTTAATTGACAACGATATGGAGGAAGAGATTAATTAAAGTTTCTGCATTATTAACGTGTTAAATCACAATTAACACGCCTCTCAAACCTTGCTGCTTTAATGTTATACTTCCTTCATAAAAATTTTATTTACTAACATATCGGTATTTCCGATATCCATTATTTTCGCCGGGATTTCGCTATGCAATATCAATGTCCACTTTGTCATCAACCGTTGCAATTGGACAATCAGGTATGGCAATGCAGTAATCGCCATCAGTTCGACCGGGCAAAAGAAGGGTATGTGAACCTGATGCCTGTTCAACACAAAAAATCTAAAAATCCCGGTGATAACCAAATGATGATGCAAGCCCGCCGCCAGTTTCTGGATGCGGGTTATTATCAGCCATTAAGAGATGCCATTCTCGCACTGCTGGATAGTTCATTACCTGATGATTTATCGCCTCAGGCACTGTTAGATATCGGTTGTGGCGAAGGTTATTACACCGGCCTTATCGCTGAAGAATTAAAACAACGCAGATACATTGCGGTGTATGGCCTGGATATTGCAAAAGGTGCAATACGTTCAGCCGCCAAACGTTATCGTTCTGCTGAATTTTGTGTCGCATCCAGCCATCTTTTACCCTTCAGTGACCAATCTATGGATGCTGTATTAAGAATCTATGCGCCCTGTAAGGCTCAGGAGCTCTGCCGGGTAGTTAAGCCAGATGGTTTGATTGTGGCGGTTACTCCCGCCCCTAATCATTTAATACAGCTTAAAGGGCTGATCTATCAAACCCCTCAATCTCATGAAGATAGTGAAGAACAAATAGAAGGGTTTTATCTGATAGAAAGTCAGCGTTTAAGCTATGGATTGAATTTACCGGGTGAGCAGACGGTTAATTTACTACAAATGACACCGTTTGCCTGGAAAGCCTCAGAACAGTTGATCGCTGAGCTTTCTGATAATACCGATTTTTATTGTGAAACCGATTTTTACATCCGTTTATACCGCAAAAAATAGTAAACGGGACCTAAAGCCCCGTCATACTAAAACATCCCATTTTTAGGCCAGGTTGTTAACCATTGCCCGCATATCACTACCGGTTGGTGTCTGATGCAATCGCAAACCAAACTGTGGAATGATAGAGAAGATATGATCGAAAATATCCGATTGAATACCTTCATATTCAACCCAGGCAACCGTATTGGTAAAGGCGTAAATTTCCAAAGGAATACCTTCTGAGCTTGCCTCTAACTGTCTGACCATTAAGGTCATATTCTGGTGAATTCCCGGATGTGCTTTTAGATAGGCGTGAATATAGGCACGTAATGTACCAAGATTGGTTAATCTGCGGCCATTAATGGGCAGGCTCAAATCAATATGATGTTGATGATTATATTGTTCGATCTCTTTTGCCTTACTTTCAATATAAGGTTCAAGCAGATAACTATGTTGTAGCGATTGTTGTTGCTCTGGGGATAAAAAGCTGACGCTGGTAGCATCAATTCTGATGCTACGTTTGATGCGACGACCGCCGGATTCTGACATAGAACGCCAGTTTTTAAACGAGTCGGAAATCAGAGCATAAGTCGGTATGGTGGTAACTGTATTATCCCAGTTACGAACTTTTACCGTGGTTAAGCCAATATCTAATACTGCACCATCAGCCCCATATTTTGGCATCTCCAGCCAGTCGCCAATCTTTAGCATATTGTTAGCTGATAGTTGAATACCGGCGACGAGTCCCAGAATTGGATCTTTAAATACCAACATCAGAACAGCCGTCATGGCACCTAAACCGCTCAGTAACAGAGCAGGGGATTTACCAATCAAAATCGAGATAATCAGAATAGCGATAAAGATAGCCGCTATCAGCTTAACGCTTTGAAAAATACCTCTTAGTGGCAACTGGCTGGCGATTTTGGTTCTCTGAGACAGGCTAAGTAGTGTATCCAGCATAGAAAACAGAGAAAGCAGACCGTAAATCAGGATCCACAACTGTGCACAGGTAAGAATAAACTCCAGAACTTCCGGATCGCGCGTTAACCAGAGTGATGAAACCACGTGAACAATAATACCCTGTAATACAAAAGATAAACGATCAAACAGGTTATGCTCTATAAGCAACTGACGCCAAAATTTATGATTTTTAGCCTCACTTTTTCTCATGCTTTTGAGGATCACATGGTGAAGAAACAGGTGAATGACCACAGAAAGTAGAATGATCATGGTTAGTGTCAGAACCAGAATAATCATTGGTGTGGCTTCAATGCCCAATTTGCTTAAAATAAGCAGTAAATATTCCCGCATTAACTTCTTCTCCATATAAAAAACTAGATTCAGCTGGCAAAATTGAACCAATTGCTGAAATACAGCTATTAACCTAATGATTTATCTGGTTGTGTCAATGTCGGTGAGAGATTTAATCGGGAAAACAGGCAATTGTGTTGGTGAGCAGGTGATAAGTCAGGTAAGTGCAGAACATTATAAACGCCCTCTCAATTAATAAGAGGGCGTTGGAACGATATTAATCGCAGTGAACAACCTTGATAGCTAATCCACCACGTGATGTTTCACGGTATTTGGAATTCATATCCTTACCGGTTTCATACATGGTTTCAATGACCTTATCCAGCGATACACGCGGTTCACTGGTACGACGCAGTGCCATACGCGCTGAGTTAATCGCCTTAACTGAAGCAATGGCGTTACGTTCAATACAAGGCACCTGAACCTGGCCTGCGACAGGGTCGCAAGTTAATCCCAGGTTATGTTCCATGCCGATTTCGGCGGCATCACAAACCTGTTGAGGGCTACCGCCAAGTAATTCTGCCAGTCCCGCAGCAGCCATTGAACAGGCGACACCAACCTCACCCTGGCAACCAACTTCAGCACCAGAAATTGAAGCATTCATTTTATACAGTGTACCAATGGCACCTGATGCCATGAAATAGCGAATATAGGCTTCCGGACTTACCGGTTGAATGAACTGATCATAGTAAGCCAGAACGGCGGGTACGATGCCGCAGGCACCATTGGTTGGTGCGGTGACGACCCGACCACCTGCCGCATTCTCTTCGTTCACCGCTAAGGCAAACATATTGACCCAATCAATGATATTCATTGGATCATTAGATAATTTATCCGAAGAGATCAGCATACGGCGTAGTGGGGCTGCACGACGAGGTACTTGCAGTGGACCTGGTAAAACGCCCTCGGTATTCATACCACGGTCAATACAATCACGCATGGTTTGCCATACTGCCGCAAAATAAGTTTCGATCTCTTTTTTACTGTGCATTGCCAGTTCGTTTTGCATTACCAGACCAGAGATAGACAGACCGTGATGTTTGCATAAGTCCAACAGTTCTGTTGCAAATTTGAACGGGTAAGGCACCGTCACTTCATTTTCAGATGTTTTACCAAAGTTTTCTTCATCAACAATAAAACCTCCGCCGATGGAGTAATAAGTTTTGGTATAAATGGTTTTATTACCGGCAAAAGCGGTAATCGTCATGCCATTTTCATGCAACGGCAGGTTATCACTGTGAAAAACCATGCCGCCCTGACGAGGGAAATCAACTTCTTGCTGACCATTTGCCAGCGGCAGGCGCTCGGTAGTTTCAACACTACGAATAAAACCAGGAATTGCGTCAATATCTACTGTGGCAGGTAAATTACCGGCCAAACCCATAATAATAGCAATATCAGTGTGGTGACCTTTGCCCGTCAGCGAAAGTGAACCGTAAACATCCACGACGACTTTACTGACAGAAGAGATTAGTCCTTTATGACAGAGATCATCGACAAACTCTTTGCCCGCTTTCATCGGACCAACGGTATGTGAACTGGACGGGCCAATACCAATCTTGAACATGTCGAAAACGCTAATCACACAAAACTCCTCAATAGGTAAACTTGTTTTATCATTTGGCCGAAAGTAGAAATAACCGTAAAAATACCAGGGACAATCATCAGTCAAATGACCTGCCTGAATTTATCTGTATAAGATTTCATCTTGGCTCATGGGTTAATTATAGTCTTTTTGCATAGTGTTCGGCTATAAATATAGTGTATTGAAAGGTATATTATTGTTGATGATTGCTTTCTTTTTGACTAGTAAAAAAGCAAAAACGAATTAGTTGCAAAAATAAGTTTAGTTACCCGTTAGTTAAAGGAGATAAATCCTTTAACTTGAAGCGCTAAGCGTTGAAGGATGGCGGCGGTAAGACCCCAAATTAGATTATCTGCGTAATAAAGAAAGTAAATGCGCAAGGGTTTACCACGGCGAACAATATCAATGAAATGATAGTTTTCGCTATTTAATGCGAACGCCAAAGGAACTTCAAATAACGCTTCCACTTCATGATGATTTTTAACGAAATTTAATCCTGCTGGTAGCACCCCAACAACCGGGGTAACCTGAAAACCGCTAACGCTGTCCATTGCTGGTAGTTGACCAATAATCTCAACGCATCCCGGATTGAGTCCAACCTCCTCGTAGGCTTCCCGGAGTGCGGTGGTTTCTGGCAATACATCCGAATCATCCGTCGCACCGCCAGGAAAGGCAACCTGACCGGGATGTTTACGCAAACCCGAAGAGCGTTTAGTGAGTAGCAAAGAGGGTTGTCTGCCATTAATTATCGGGATCAAGACTGCCGCTTTACGTAGCTGGTGAGTTTCACTGGCCAGTGGCGGTAGTTGAAGCTGAAAACGCTGGATAAAAAGTTGAAGAATATCGTTCATTGGCCATCATCACTGAAATTCTTGGTTGAATAGTCGAGATTAACGGGAGATATTCTCAGCTATGTATCATTCTGTGCTATTATAACCGTTGTAATAGGGTTTTGTGCAATTATGCAGCTGTTTATCCTACCGGGAACATTGAAATATATGACTACAATTGGTTCACCTGCACTTCGTCACGATCAGCAGCAAGATGCGGTAGAGCGCATTCAGCAATTAATGGCTGAGGGGATGAGCAGTGGAGAAGCTATTGCTCTGGTAGCCAGAGAGATCAGAGAAAGTCATCAGGGCGAGCAAACTTTTGCCTCCTTTGATGATGAATAATTCTTTTACGGATTAACATCAGAATAAAGTGCACCGTATTTATCCAGGTAGGTAAGATAAAGTCGAGTGTCCAACTCCAACTGATGGTAGTCCGGTTCCATATAACAGCATAAATTGTAGAAATCTTTATTGTGCTGCTTTTCTTTTAAGTGTGCTAATTCATGTACCACGATCATTCGTAATAATGCTTCCGGGGCTGACTTGAATAGATTTGATATTCTTATTTCTGCCTTTGACTTTAATTTACTACCCTGAATTCGTGATATTGAAGTGTGTAGCCCCAACGCATGTTTGATAATGTGGATTTTATTGTCGTAACAAACTTTGCTAACTAATTGAGCATTTTTCATGTATTGGTTTTTTATCTCCATTACATATTGATATAACATTTTGTCAGTGGCGTAGATATGTGGCACAGGGTAGCGACTTAGTAATAAAGTCCCCAATTTTTCTTGCTTAACTAGTTGAGCTACTTGCAGTTGGAGATGTTCCGGGTAGCCTGCGAGATAGGGAAGAGAATTCACGTTATTTTTCTTGCGCAAATGAATTTATAGTATAAATAGGTCGTTCATTCTAACAGTTAATAAGTTTTTTTGCATTGCAGATTGGTGGGATTAGTTTAGTTAATGAAATTAATGTCTCATTATGGCTGATGTTAAATTAATATTCGGATAAGAACCTTGATGGCGTATTTGCTTAACCGTTTCGATACCAATTAAAAAACAAAAATATGTGCTCTTGATCTAATTTTTTATTCAGTTGCTGAAAACACCTTGCCTAAATTTATTGGATATGCGGTAATGATTTTGGTCAGTAAAATAGAGCTACTTCAGATAAGTCATTTTGAATAAGTTATTCCCGGCAAGTTCGTTATCCTTAACTTCTTCCAGGTTCTCTTCTTAGTGCTTAACATAAGTAACCACAACTACCGGCCTTTCGTGCCTTTTGGCAGGTTAAACATCAATAGGAATTTTTGTAATGTCTAAGAAAACTGGTCACGTTAAGTGGTTCAACGAAAGTAAAGGTTTTGGTTTCATCACTCCAACTGATGGCAGCAAAGATGTGTTCGTTCATTTCTCCGCTATCGTTAATGATGGTTTCAAAACTCTGGCAGAAGGCCAGCATGTTGAATTTTCTATTCAAGACAGCCCACGTGGCCCGTCTGCGGCTGAAGTTGTTGCTCTGTAATTTATTACACAATAACCGAATTGCCAAAAACCCGCACTAAGCGGGTTTTTTATTGCCTTTAAAGAACCAGAACAGGGGCTATTATTGCTTAATCCGCTTTTTTCTTTAGTTCTTTCGCGGCTTTCTTCAAAACCTTACGAATGCGGTTCACATCAGCTGCAGGAAGTTCGACGTTACCTGCGGTGGTCTTTTTGCTTACAGAGGAAGTGGGTTCTGTCTGGTGGATAAAACTTTCCTCCAGTCGTTTGATAATTTCAGCATTCATTGAGTGTTTATTGTGTTCTGCCTGAACTTTTAATTTTGCTCTTAACTCAGCGGGAATTCGTACGCTCAGCGAAGTAATCGTCATAATAATGCTCCCGTTTGGCTATATGAAGGAAGAGTGAAACATTAGCTATTGATAATGTTATAACCTCTTTAATGTAGCGGATAAAGAATAATCGACAATAAAACAAAAATGCGCTCTGAAAATAAGAGCGCATTCAAAAGATAAGAATAATAAATGGAATTAAGAGAGTGAGGGTGCCGGGCGAGCGATAATACTGCGCGTTTCCATTCGAACCTCAGCAATAGTCACTTCCAGTGAATCACCCTGACGATAAATCACATTGCCATTGAGCTGTATAGTACCGTTTTCGGCGCTACAAACCAGTTCATCACGCACTGGGTGAATAAATGGCGCCGGAATAAAGGCTACGGCGCCATTTTCTATCAGTTTAATTCTCATACCCCCACGGGAGATATCCATAATTTCTGCCTGATAGCGAATATCTGTTCCAGCCTTATCCTGTAAAAAGCGAGCATATAACCAGTCACTGACATCACGTTCAGCAATGCGATTAGCCCGACGGCGTTCTGTCAGCGGCTGCATGACACTTTCATCTGGCGCTGTAGAGGGGCGATCGTGAATTAAGGCTTTTAATAAGCGATGATTGATAATATCGCCATATTTACGGATTGGAGAGGTCCAGGTAGCGTAAGCTTCCAAACCCAATCCATAGTGAGGCGCTGGCGCTGTACTGATTTCTGCATAAGTTTGGTATTTGCGAATACGGCTATCCAGATAGGATGTTGGCTGTTTATCCAGGAAACGTCGAAGTTCGCAGAATCCATCAAGCGTCAGGATCTTCTCTTTATTAAATTCTGCTCCATTCAGTTCCAGAATATTGATCGCCTGATCGACCACGGTAGGGTCAAAACCCGCATGAACGTTAAAGATGCCATAACCTAATCGCGTCTTTAATACGATAGCAGCACAGATGTTGGCCACAATCATTGATTCTTCAACAATACGATTAGCGATACGACGATATTCGGTAACGATATCCAATACCTGACCATTTTCACCAAGAATGAAGCGATAGTCAGGACGATCTTTAAATACCAGTGCATGTTCTGTGCGCCAGGATATGCGACGTAATGCCACCTGATGCAGCAATTCTACTTGTTGAGCTATTTCAGGTTGTTCTGGTTTCCAGCCGTCGATACCTTCCAGCCAGTCTGAAAGCTTTTCATAGTCAAGTTTAGCCTTAGACGTTACCCATGCGCAGAAAAACTCAATATCATCACTGATTGAGCCATCAGGAGAGATAGTCACCTGACAAACCAGTGCTGGACGACGTTGATTTGGCTGTAAAGAACAAAGGTTATCCGACAGCTCTCTTGGGAGCATTGGAATATTAAAACCCGGCAAATAATTGGTAAACGCGCGTTTTAAAGCAATGTTATCCAGTTCACTCCCGGCAGCGACATAAGCACTGGGATCGGCAATAGCAATGGAAAGTCGAAGTAACTGATTATCCAGTTGTTCAACATACAGCGCATCATCCATATCTTCGGTAGATTCGCTATCAATAGTAACAAAGTTTAATTCGGTTAAATCACGGCGAACAATCCCGTCATCCTGAATAGATTCTGACGTCCATTCTGGTGCTGTACGTTCTAATTGATGACGTGACAATGTCACCCACCATGGTGCTAAATGGTCATCCCCATGGGTAATGTACTCATTGATTTGCGCCTGAAACCCACGATTATCTTTCAATGGATGATTGGTTATCTCTGCGACGACCCAATCCCCCTGAGTTAAAGCATGAGTCAATCCTTTTACCGGCTTGCACGGAATGACATCTTTAATCATTGGGTGATCGGGAACCACCATTAACCGGTCATTTTTCTGTTGAATACGACCAATAAAGCGCGTCAGAAATGGCTCTATGAGCGTTTCCGGTTCCGCCAACTCACGATCCTTTTCCGTATGGATAGTGGCTGAAACGCGGTCTCCATGCATGACTTTCTTCATTTGTGGAGGTGGAATGAAGTAGCTTTTTTGATTATCTACTTCAAGAAAGCCAAACCCTTTTTCGGTGGCTTTAACAATGCCTTCAACCCGTGGAGTATTAGCATGAAGTTGCTGTTTAAGCTGAGCGAGCAGCGGGTTATTTTGAAACATATATGAGGAGCGCTATTCAATGAGTTAACCATTTTTGTGATGGCTTGTTTTACACAAAAGGCGAGTCCGGAGCAAGCTTATCCTGTCGTTTACCATAATTAATTGATATGTCATGATGGGGGTGTTCGATAATAAAAAGGTGAATATCGGCTATGCCTCACAAACTGACATTTTGTTTGTGACAATAATTTACTGATTTTCTTAATATAAAGATTCTGTTTTACAACTCACATCAGGTACCCAATTATGCTCAATGTAAATGAATATTTCGCCGGAAAAGTAAAATCGATTGGCTTTGAAAATGGGAGCATTGGTCGTTCCAGCGTAGGGGTGATGGCGGCAGGTGAATATAACTTTGGCACGGCGCAACCTGAAGAGATGACGGTCATTACTGGCTCTCTTAAAGTATTGCTTCCGGGTGCGACGGAATGGACAGTTTTTTCCGCTGGGGAGTCATTCCATGTACCAGGGAAAAGTGAGTTTAACGTGCAGGTATGTGAGAGTACGGCCTATCTGTGCCGTTATTTGTAATAATTTCTAATTTGTTATTAAGAATGTAGTTAAGAATATTTCGGCTTACCGCATCAGCAGTAAGCCGAAATTACATGAGGATTAGGCTTTTAGCTCAAGCTCATTCATTGCAGCGATGCTGAAACCGCCATCAACGTGCAGAACTTCACCACTCACACCTGCAGACAGGTCAGAACACAGGAAGGCTGCTGAGTTACCTACGTCTTCAATGGTCACAGTACGACGAATAGGGGTAACGGCTTCACAGTGAGACAACATCTTTTTGAAGTCTTTAATGCCGGAAGCAGCTAGGGTACGAATTGGGCCAGCGGAGATGGCGTTAACGCGAACGCCTTCAGGTCCCATTGCATTAGCCATATAACGAACGTTAGCCTCCAGAGAGGCTTTAGCTAATCCCATAACGTTATAGTTTGGAATTGCGCGCTCAGCACCCAGATAAGAAAGAGTCAGTAACGCAGAGCCAGGATTTAACATGCTGCGGCAAGCTTTGGCCAGGGCTACAAAGCTGTAAGAACTGATATCGTGAGCAATGTTGAAGCCTTCACGGGTTACCGCGTTCACATAGTCACCATCTAACTGGTCGCCAGGGGCAAAGCCGATAGAGTGAACGAAACCGTCGAATTTAGGCCATACTTTAGCCAGTTGAGCAAACAGCTCAGTAATGCTTGAATCTTCAGCAACATCACATGGTAATACGATATTACAGCCTAATTCTTTAGCAAACTCTTCTACGCGAGATTTCAGTCTTTCATTCTGATAAGTCAGCGCCAGTTCTGCACCTTCACGTTTCATTGCTTGTGCAATACCAAAGGCGATTGAACGATTGCTGGCAACGCCAGTAACCAGAATGCGCTTACCGGTTAAAAAACCCATAGCTATGATCCTTGTAGTCAATTTTATGGCTGCCGGTGTATATCCGGAGCAGTCATTGTTAAAAAAACGAAGCGATTCTATCATGCAACTACGATGGATAGTGCATGTTTGTCATACTGCTCCGATCAGTGATATGAAACAGGCAACGTAATCGGATATTTTTTAGTCCCCGAGTGCTTCTGCCTGTAGTTAAATATCTGAAACATCTTTACGCCAGTGGTCAGCCGTTAGCGCTTCGGTAAAGTGGCTATTAATCATACGGCGAGTAATGTCATGCAAAGGTGAAGCGATAACCTCTGCCGTATTACCCCGTTCAACCACTTCACCATTTTGCATTACCAGCAATTGGTCGCTGACGTGTTTAATCATCCCAAGATGCTGGCTCACATAGATATAGGATATACCGTGCTTTTCCTGTAATTCCATCATTAAGTTCACTAACTGTGAACGCATGGACATATCCAGCGAAGCCAAGGCTTCATCAGCAATGATAATTTTAGGCTGCAATATTAAGGCTCTGGCCAGAGCTACCCGCTGTTTCTGCCCGGAAGCCAGCATCTGTGGGTAATAGTAAGCATGATCGGGGAGTAAGCCCACCTGACGCAAGGTCAGATTGATCTGTTTTTCCCGCGCGGAGGCCTCCAGGTTAGTATTCAGCTTAAGCGGAATATCTAACAATTGCCCGATGCGTTGCCGTGGGTTAAATGATGTGTTCGGATCCTGAAATATCATGCGAATATGCTGGCTGCGGTAGCCATAATCGCCAAATTCCAGTTTATGATCTCCGATCATCATTTCTCCTGAAGTGGGCCTAATCATGCCTGAAATCATTTTTGCCAGCGTTGATTTACCCGAACCATTCTCACCAATAATCGCCATAGTCTGTTTTTCACGCAGAATAAAACTGACGGGTTTCACAGCCTCCAGTTCGTGAGGGCGAAACAGCCCGGTGCGAAAATGGAAGGTTTTGGATAAATTACGGACTTCAAGTAAGGTACCCATCAGGATGGCTCCTCATAGTTAAGAGGAAAATGGCAGGCAAACTTATGGCCTTTCACATCTCTCAAGCGTGGTGTTTCTATGCATTTTTTCTGTGCATAAGGACAACGAGGTCCTAAACGACAACCAATAGGTAAATGCTCAAGAGAGGGAATAACTCCCGACAGGGTATTTAGACGGCTTTTATGGGGTAAGGCTCGACCAAAATCAGGCATTGCACGAATTAACGCCTGAGTATAAGGATGGTGAGGTGCGGTCAACAGTTCATCACATAACGCACTTTCTACCGTTTGACCACAGTACATTACGTTAATCCGGGTTGCCCATTTACTCATCATTTGCAGGTCGTGACTAATCAGCAGAATAGTGGTGTTGTTGTTCTGATTCATTCTGGCTAACAAGCGGAAGATTTGTGCCTGAGTCGTGGGTTCCATGGCGTTGGTTGGCTCATCGGCTATCAGCAATCTTGGCTGATTCGCTAACGCAATGGCGATCATCACTTTCTGGCATTCACCCTCAGTGATCTCATAAGGGAAACTACGCATGATATCTTTATGATCTTTAATACCGACCCGATGCAATAGTTCGATAGCCCGATGTTTACGCCAGTTAAAGCGCTGCCACCAGTGACCCTTATAAGTCCATCCCGGAATTGCCTGGATTAACTGGCGACCGACTCGCTCGGATGGATCGAGACAAGATTGAGGTTCCTGAAAGATCATCGAAATATTATGGCCAACCAATTTTCTGCGCTGGCGAGGGGTAAGCTTGAGTAAGTCGATATCATCTAAACGAAAACGGTCTGCGGTAATGCGCCAGTTATCCTTACTGATACCGCAAATGGCTTTTGCTATCAGGCTTTTTCCTGAGCCGGATTCTCCCACCAGCCCCCGGATTTCCCCTTCGGTCAGGGTCAGGCTAACGCGGTCGACGGCTTTTACCGGACCATCCGCCGTCATAAATTCAATGGTGAGATTACGAATATCGAGTAGAGGCATTATTCATCACCCGTAGAAATAGCTCGGTATAACCCATCGCCGAGAAGATTGACCAGCAATACGCTAATCATAATGGCAGCCCCAGGTAACATTACGCTCCAGGGAGCAACATACAGCAACTCCAGAGAATCTCCCAACATGGAGCCCCATTCGGGGGATGGCATTTGAGCACCAAGATTTAAGAAGCCTAACGCAGCGATATCCATAATTGCCATGGATAGCGAACGGGTAAATTCTGTAACCAATACTGGCGCGATATTCGGCAGCAAACCATTCCACAAAATATAGGCCGTGGATGCCCCGTCCAGACGAGCTGCAATAACATATTCTTTTTCCAGCTCATCGTGCACGGTTCTGTAGATGGTATGAACCATCCGGGGTAATAGCGCCAGCCAGATTGCGAACATGGCATGTTCCAGCCGGGGCCCCAGGAAGGCAACGACGATGATTGCCAGTAGCAACGAAGGGATCGCCAGTAATATGTCCAGCATATGGTTCAGCGCTGCGGAACGTAATCCATGACTGACGCCAGCCAATAAGCCAAGCAGGGTGCCACAAAAAGCAGCGGCCAATGTAACCAGTAATGCTGCTCCGAAGGTTGGTGCAGCACCATTAAGCAGACGGCTTAACAAATCCCGACCTAAATCGTCAGTGCCCAGGAAAAAAGAGACATCACCGTGACGCGACCAGGACGGTGGCAAAAGCTGATAACCGAGGAATTGCTGATCGAGCTGATAAGGCGCAATCAGCTCACCAAACAGGCACAAAACAATCAACATCAGCACACCGTAAAGACCAATCATCGCCAGAATGTCTTTATGGAGTCGCTGCCAGATATAACTCACGGCCCCTGGCATTTTCTTCTCGCGGTATACATTATCGGAAAGCATACCACTCCTTATTTTTGAAAGGGTTAGTCATGGCACTAAAGATATCGGCAATCAGGTTAACCGCGATAGACAGGCTCCCCATGACAACAATGCCCGCTGAAATTACCGCAAAATCCTGCTGACGAATGGCCTGTATTAGCCAACGTCCTAAACCCGGCCAGTTAAACACTGATTCAGTTATCATCGCTAAGGCTAACATAGTGGAGAACTGCAAACTCAGCTTAGGCATTATCATCGGCAGAGCATTGTGCAGCACATGACGACGAATAATGGTAAAGCGAGACAGACCACGCGTCGCTGCAGCTTTAATGTAGTTTTGTCCAATAATTTGCGTAACGCTTTGGCGCGTCAGACGAATAACTTCTGTAGTTGGAGCCAGGGCCAGCGTCAGTACGGGTAGAATCAGATGCTTCAATACACTAATAATGATCTCTTCACGATACTGTGAATCAGAGAGCCAGGCGTCAATTAAGGCAACGCCGGTAATTGGCTTAATTTGATACAACAAATCGTAACGGCCGGAAACCGGTAACCAACCAAGGGTTAACGAGAAAAACAACATCAGTAGTAGTGCCAGCCAAAAAATAGGAATAGAGAAGCCGAACAGAGAAAAAGAGGTAATAATGTAATCAGGCCATTTCTGTTTCGACATGGCTGCCAAAATGCCTAATGGAATCCCTAAACCCAAAGCAATCACAAAGGCAAACACACAGAGTTCAAGAGTGGCAGGAAACACGATTTTTAACTGTTCACCAATAATCTGTCCGTTAATCACTGAAGTACCAAATTCCCCCTGAAGCAGACTTTCCATATAAAAAGCATAAGCGTCAAGCAGGTGTGCTCCAGCCAATGGCGCATTTGGCGTATAGTAAGAAATACTGAAGCTAACAAAGGTCAGAATCAGTAAGGTGACTAATGCCAGCAGTAGCCGCCTGAGAATATAAATAATCATTTATTATTCGTCTCTGATTTTTCCCGATAGACACCGGCAAATGAAACGTTGCCCAGCGGACTCAATACCAGCCCCTTAATATCGTATCGATAAGCCTGAATTCGTAGTGACGAGGCCAATGGCAGTACGGGTAGCTCTTCTGCCAGAATCTTCTGAGCTTTAGTATAGGTCTCAATTCGCATAGAAAGATCCTGAGAAGTCACCCCTTTGGATAACAGCTGATCGAACTCCTGATTACACCAAAGGGCATAGTTGGTTTGTGAATCAATACCAGCACAACTGAGTAGTGGACGGAAGAAACTGTCAGGATCGTTACTGTCAGTCGCCCAACCGGTTAATGTCAGGTCGTGCGCGTCATCGCTAAGACGAAGCTCCTGAAAACGACCATCAACCGGAACAATGGTGACCTTAATATTCACTTTGGCTAAATCGGCCTGAAGCAGTTCTGCCATTTTCAATGGACTGGGATTATAAGCCTGAGAGGCAGTAGGTACCCACAGGTGCAACCGAAGGTTATTCACTCCCGCTTCTTTCAATAACTGTTTAGACTTTTCAACATTGTACTCAGTAATTTCTGATTCATTGTCATAAGCCCATGAAGTACGTGGAAGAATAGATGACGCGGTTTCAGCGGTACCATAATAAATTGACTGCATCAGGCGTGGGTTATTGATAGCCAGTGCAATCGCGTGACGAACCCGACGATCGTTGAAAGGCGCCTTTCCGGTATTAAAAGCCAGATAGGCGACATTCATACCGGTACGTAGAGAAATGCGCAAACGAGGGTCGTCACGTAATATAGAAAGCTGACTGGCTGCCGGATAAGCCAGAACATCACATTCACCGGTTAGTAATTTAGACAGACGACCCGTACCGCCAGCACCTAAATCGATAACTACCTGTTGCATCTTAGGTGAACCGCGCCAATAACCTTTATTACGATACAGGCGAACAAATTGCCCCGGGTGATACTCATTAAGCAGAAAAGGGCCGGTGCCCACAGGCTGACGATCGATACGTTCCTGCATGCCAGTACGAGTCAAATTATTTGCATATTCGGCAGAGAGAACAGGAGCATAGTGGGTTGCCAGATGCCACAGAAAAGAGGCGTCTGCATTATGCAGTTCAATATCGACAGTGTAGTCATTAACTTTACGAATGCTTTTCACCGAGTCGGAGAATTGCATACTGTCAAAATAGGGATAATGCCCACCGTTTACCATATGGTAAGGTGCTTCGGCGTTAAAGATTCGGCTAAAGCTAAATACCACATCATCCGCATTCATGGTACGGGTTGGCGTAAACCATTCGGTGGTTTGGAAACTAACCCCTTTACGCAGGTGGAAACGATAAGTTGCGCCGTTATTCAGACTTTCCCAACGTTCTGCCAATTCAGGGATCAATCGATAAGAATAGGGATCAACATCCAGCAGGCGGTCATATAGCTGTGCGGCAATGGTATCAATCATCACTCCGCCATTGGCTATTTGTGGGTTAAAGCTATCAACAACACCGCTGACGCAATAAACAAAACCACTCTGGCGAATATCTGGCTGAGCAGGTGTTGATGGCACCACTGCCGGTGTCGCTTCAGGAGTGGTAATCAAGGGTGGCGTTTCCAGTTTCCCGGTTGGTGCTGCCCATGCAGGAATAAGAAAACCGGCACAGAGCAACGCCCCAATTTTTAAACCGCGCATATATAAAGGATTCTTTGATATATAGTTCAAGTTATCGATTATACAGGAGTATAGCCGTCATCCCAATGCTTAGCATTGCTTAAGCGATGTTTCGTTAAAACCGTATAGCAATTGTGCGAAAGCCGTCTGAAAACCGAGCGTTATTGCTATTTGGTCTGCTCATTTTTGCGCAGCATCCCTCTTAATTGATGATAACTAAGACCCAATAGTTTAGCTGCCTGACGTTGGTTATATTGCGATTGTTCCAGTGCTTTGCTTATCATTGACTGTTCCTGTTGAGATAACCACTGTTTCAGATCGAGCGGTAATGCCGGCAGTCCTGTAACTTGTTCATCGGTGTTGGTGGCTGATAATTTCTCTGAATCAATACGGGAGGTGAGACGCACAAAGGGGTCGATAATAATATTATCCAGCGGCGTTTCATTTTCCCCATGGCGATAAACCGAACGTTCCACCACATTCTTTAACTCACGAATATTTCCTGGCCAGCTGTAGTTGATTAATGTTTCGACGGCTTGAGGTGTAAAGCCGGGGAAGAAGGGATATTCCAGTTCTCTGCACATTTGGATGGCAAAATTGTCCGCCAGCAACATGATGTCCTGACGACGTTCCCGCAATGGCGGCAGGTTGATAACATCAAATGCCAAACGATCGAGCAGGTCGGCACGAAATTTACCGGCTTTCGCCATGGCAGGTAGATCTTCATTGGTGGCACAAACCAGACGCACATCAACCTGTAAGGGTTGAGTACCGCCAACCCGCTCTAACTGACCATACTCAATAACCCGCAAAAGTTTTTCCTGAACCAACATCGGCGCATTGGCCAGCTCATCCAAAAATAGCGTTCCGCCATCGGCACGTTCGAAACGTCCTAGATGCCTGCGTTGTGCACCGGTAAATGCGCCAGCTTCATGACCAAAGAGTTCTGAATCCAGAAGAGTGTCACTCAGCGCGGCGCAGTTAAGAGAGATGAAAGGGCCTTGCCAACGTTTGGAAAGATAATGCAGACGATGGGCGATCAACTCTTTCCCCGTACCGCGTTCGCCAATAATTAATACCGGCTTGGTTAGTGGGGCTACCTGAGATGCCTGTTCCAGCACTTCAATAAAGCTATTTGCTTCACCAATAATGTTATCAATAACGTCGGTCATGGTTAATTTCGCTAATAATTGGTTTTTTTCATCAAACCATTTTTCATGTGCAAATAGCAAGAAAAATAAATTTACTTTAAAATCAGTTAATTAAATTTTTCTAAAAGTTGGCACGCTTCTTGATATATCTATAGTAACTAACCTGAATGGCAATATATGCCAGTTAATTGATTAACCACTGTAGAAGAGGACATAACCATGGGTATTTTTTCTCGTTTCGCTGATATCGTAAACGCTAACATCAGCAGTTTATTAGAGAAGGCTGAAGATCCACAAAAAATGGTTCGCCTGATGATTCAGGAAATGGAAGACACACTGGTAGAGATTCGTTCAACATCAGCTCGTGCACTGGCAGAGAAAAAGCAGTTATCTCGCCGTATTGAACAAGGGGAAGCTCAGCAAGCTGAATGGCAGGAAAAAGCTGAACTGGCCTTACGTAAAGATAAAGAAGATCTGGCTCGTGCTGCACTGATTGAAAAGCAAAAAGTTGCTGATTTGGTCTCTGTGCTGCAGTCAGAGCTGGTCATCGTCAATGAAACGCTTGACCGTATGCGTAATGAAATTGGTGAACTGGAAGCGAAGCTGAGTGAAACCCGCGCTCGCCAGCAGGCACTAACCTTACGCCATCAGGCAGCCAGTTCTTCACGCGATGTTCGCCGTCAACTGGACAGTGGTAAGATTGACGCAGCAATGGCACGTTTTGAACAGTTCGAGCGTCGCATTGACCATATGGAAGCAGAAGGGCAAAGCGTTGGTTTCGGTAAGTCGAAGAGCCTGAGTCAGGAATTCACTGAGCTGAAAGTTAACGAGCAAATTGATAATGAATTAGCGGCCCTGAAAGCTAAAATGAATATGAATAAAGACGCCTAATCATAACAGGCTGATGAGGTCGCTTATTCAGAAGGTATGAATAAGCGACAATCTAAGAATTTTAGATAAGAAGGAATATCAATGAGTTGGCTACTGGGTTTACTTGCCATACCGCTGACAATATTTATCTTGTTTGTTGTCCCTATCTGGCTCTGGCTGCACTACCGTGGAAAACAGAGCGATGGTGGTCAGTTGAATCAGCAAGATATGCAACGGTTAGCAAAACTTACTGATGAAGCGCAAAGAATGCGTGACCGCATTCAGACTCTGGAAGCTATATTGGATGAAGAACATCCAAACTGGAGACAACGTTAATGAACAATAAACTGTATCGTATTCCTGATGAAGGCATGATTAGCGGCGTATGTGCGGGAATTGCGCGTTATCTGGGCATTCCGGTACTGGTGGTTAGAATTTTAGCCCTGTTAGCATTAGTGTTTGGTTTCTTCTTTGTTACCGTAGTGGTCTATTTCACCATGGTGTTTTTTCTGGAAAGTGCACCGGTCGAAGAAGCAAATTTACATAGCCGAATCCCTGCCCGTCAGCGGATGAAGCAAGTTGAACAAGAACTGGCAGCCAGTGAACAACGTCTGCGCGATCTGGAGCGTTATTTGACCTCTGAGACTTTTCAGGTGGAAAGTCGCTTTCGTCGCCTGTAATACCAGCGGCATAAATAACGGCACTCTAAGTTACCGCCATTATCTTCATACAATGCGAGCAACCCTCGGTTCAGGGAAGCTCGCATCGACATGTCATCATCTTTCGGTGAGATAGCATAACCCCAGAGATTCAGGAGCAATCATGCAAAAGTCAGCTAAACTGCAGGCTCTTATTCAACCGCTTATCACAATAATATTGTTCTTTGGGCGCTCTTATGCTCCGGCGTTAGTGCTATCATTCCTGTTAAAAAGCAAGTTATGGCGACCGGTTCGACTGCTACTGGTCATGTTTGGTGAGCCACTGTTAAGAAAAGTGTTTGGTTCCATTGCCTGGCGCTTTAAAAAGGGTTCGGATGAAACGACTGCAAAATGAAATAAATTCGTTGGTTAACCGCGGGCTGGACCGCCACTTGAGACTGGCGGTCACAGGGCTGAGCCGTAGCGGAAAAACCGCATTCATTACCGCGTTTGTTAACCAACTTTTGAATGTGAATAATGGTGCTCGTTTGCCTTTGTTTTCTGCGGTGCGGGAAGAGCGACTGTTGGGAGTGAAACGAATTCCACAGAAAGACTTTGGAATTCCACGTTTTACCTATGATGAAGGATTGGCATCGCTGTATGGTTCGCCAGCCAGTTGGCCAACGCCAACCCGTGGGGTTAGTGAAATTCAGTTAGCGCTCCGTTTTCGTTCCAATGATTCGCTGATACGCCACTTTACCAGCCATTCCACACTCTATCTGGAGATAGTCGATTATCCGGGTGAATGGCTATTGGATTTACCCATGCTGGAACAAAACTATCTGGAATGGTCTCATCAAATGAACAGCATTCGGCAGGGAGAACGTGCCGAATGGGCTAAACCCTGGCTTGAACTCTGTGCTAAATGCGATCCGTTAGGACCGGTTGATGAGAATTTATTGGCGGATATAGCTCAAGCCTATTGTGACTATTTACTGCGTTGTAAGCAGGAAGGGCTGCATTTTATTCAACCGGGTAGATTTGTGTTACCGGGTGATTTAGCCGGCGCGCCAGCATTACAGTTTTTCCCGTGGCCGGAAATTAATGCACAAAATGAATCCCGTCTGGCACAGGCCGATAAGCGAACCAACTGGGGAATGCTGAAAGCCCGTTATGATTATTATTGCCAGCATGTAGTAAAAGGTTTCTATCGGGATCACTTCATGAAGTTTGATCGTCAGATCGTATTAGTAGACTGTCTGCAACCGTTAAATAATGGCCCACAAGCGTTTAATGATATGCGTCTGGCTTTGACGCAGTTAATGCAGAGTTTCCATTATGGTCAGCGTTCTTTGCTCAGGCGCCTGTTTTCTCCCTGCATTGATAAGTTAATGTTTGCTGCCAGTAAGGCGGACCATATCACACCGGATCAGCACGCTAATTTGGTTTCTCTGTTGCAGCAACTGGTACAGGAAGCATGGCAGAACGCTGCATTTGAAGGCATCAGTATGGATTGTGTAGGCCTGGCATCGGTACAGGCAACGGAGAGCGGCATGATTGAACATCAGGGCAATCGCCTGCCGGCTTTGAAGGGATATCGTCTGGAAGATGGGCAACCGTTAACTGTCTATCCCGGAGAAGTACCGGCCCGCTTACCAGAGCCATCTTTCTGGCAACAGCAAGGTTTTCATTTTGACCAATTCAGACCTAAGCCAATGAGTGTTGATACACCATTACCCCATATTCGTTTAGATGCGGTTATGGAGTTTTTGTTAGGAGACAAGCTTAAATGAACCAGCCAATAAAAGGGCGTATCACCTTTGATGAGCCATTGTTGGATGAAAAAGAGCCTGTGTTACGCAGCAACCTGCAGTTTAACCAACAAGAAGCAGAAAATTTCTTTCCTACGGCGCCAGAACTGGAGGAAGAACAGGAAGAGGGTGAAGCCGAAGGCATCATTATGAATGCCCTTAAGCCAAAAACCAGCCTGTGGCGCAAAATGGTCACTTTCGGGCTGGGAGTGTTTGGCATAAGTGTGGTAGCTCAGGGTATCTATCGTATTTCTGATGCGATTCAGAATCACGAATGGATTACTTTAGGTGCTTATAGCGCAGGCGCAATTATCGTTGTAGCGGGTGTTGGTTCGGTAATAACCGAATGGCGTCGTTTATACCGACTAAGAGAGCGTGCGGAAGAACGCGATATCGCCAGAGAATTGTTACACAGTCACGCCTTGGGTAAAGGTCGTGAGTTCTGTGAAAAACTGGCCGATCAGGCGGGCATTGATAAAAGCCATCCGGCATTACAACGCTGGCAGGCCTCTCTGCATGAAACGCAAAACGATCGGGAAGTGGTTTCTCTGTATGCCAAACTAGTTCAACCCGTGCTGGATCAGCAGGCTCGTCGCGAAATCAGCGGTTCTGCTGCGGAATCGGCCTTGATGATTGCCGTCAGCCCGCTGGCCATTGTCGATATGGCTTTTATTGCCTGGCGTAATATTCGACTGATTAATCGTATCGCCAGTATTTATGGCATTCAGCTAGGTTACTTTAGTCGTATCCGATTGTTTAAACTGGTTATGCTCAATATTGCCTTTGCCGGGGCCACTGAATTAATTCGCGAGGTTGGAATGGACTGGATTTCTCAGGATATTACCGCCAGATTATCAACCCGTGCGGCACAGGGAATTGGCGCTGGTTTACTGACCGCCCGTCTTGGTATTAAAGCCATGGAGCTATGTCGTCCATTACCCTGGATGGATGACGACAAGCCACGCTTAGGGGATTTCCGTACCCAACTGATAGCCCAGATAAAAAGCAAACTGCCGAAAGGTGGAAGTAGTAAATAACAACAGAGTGTCCTGGAATAGTTAAGATAAGAAAGGCGGCGTCCATTTATTATGGCGCCGCCTTTTTCATTATTCTGTTTATATTAATTTCAGGCGTTCAGGGCCTGTTCCAGATCGGCCAGAATATCTTCAATGGCTTCTATACCAATGGATAAACGGATCATCTCTGGCTTAACACCGGCTTTCGCTTGTTCTTCTTCAGACATTTGTCGATGCGTCGTTGACGCCGGATGACAGGCTAAAGATTTGGCATCACCAATATTCACTAAACGTTTAAATATTTGCAGCGCATCGTAGAATTTCACTCCGGCAGAATAGCCATCTTTTAAACCGAAAGAGAGAATGGCAGAAGGTGTGCCATTCATATACTTTTGCGCTAATGGATAATGAGGATGATCTGGCAGACCGGCGTAACTGACCCAGGCAACCTTATGATGCTGTTTTAAATAGTCTGCGACTTTTCGGGCGTTTTCTACATGGCGTTCCATACGCAGTGATAAGGTTTCAAGCCCCTGCAATAACAAGAACGCATTCATTGGTGAAAGGGCTGCACCACAGTTACGTAAAGGAACGGTTCTGGCACGGGCAATAAAGGCCGCCGCACCAAAACTTTCGGTGTAGACAACACCGTGATAGGCTGCTTCCGGGGTACTGAACATCGGGAATCGCTGTTGATACTTTTCCCACGGGAAATTGCCGGAATCGATGATGGCACCGCCCAATGAATTACCATGACCACCAACATATTTAGTAATTGAATGAACAACAATATCGGCACCAAACTGTATTGGCTTACACAGTACCGGAGAGGCGACGGTATTATCCACGATCAATGGAACCCCACGATCGTGAGCAACTTTTGCCAGTCCTTCAATATCAACAATATTTCCAGCAGGGTTGCCAATGCTTTCGCAATACACCGCTTTGGTGTTGTCATCAATCAGCTCGGCGATGGCTTGTGGTGAGTCATCACGGGCAAATTTCACGTTAATACCAAAACCCGGCAGCATATGGGCAAACAGGGTATAGGTACCACCATACAGTTGTGGCGTACTGACGATATTGTCTCCTGCCTGCGCCAGGGTCTGGATAGCATAACTGATAGCCGCACTACCAGCAGAAACCACGAGTCCTGCAATGCCGCCTTCAAGGGCCGCCATGCGCTTTTCTAAAATGTCATTGGTTGGGTTCATTATTCGGGTATAGATGTTACCCGGTACCGCCAGATTGAACAGGTCAGCGCCATGCTGAGCATTATCGAACTCATAAGCAACCGTTTGATAGATGGGTACGGCGACGGACTTGGTGGTTGGATCGCTTTGAAATCCATGATGCAGAGCCAGTGTTGCGTCTTTCATTCGCTATTCTCTTTTTTCTATTTTTATAGGGGATATGTTTAAGGAAATGTTACTTAATCATTGTTTATTGTTAAATGAAACAGGCAAATGATTTTTTTAGCCGATTATTTTTTATAACTATGCTTTGAAAAGCCTGACTAAATCGTAAAACGACCTTATTGATGTAATGATTGAGTGTATCCAATGAGTTTCTGTTAAACCTGTCAACTTTTTGTGACACTCCTCTTCATCTGAACCGGCTCTACGGGTATGATAGGGGCAACAACCGTTACCGCGTGCTCGTTAAACAAGGCTATTCACAATGCGTCTTGAAGTCCTCTGCGAAGATCGTCTGGGATTAACCCGTGAACTACTTGATTTGCTGGTTGCCCGCAATCTTGATCTACGGGGCATCGAAATTGATGTCAGCGGCAAGATCTATCTTAACTTTTCCTCTATTGATTTTGATGTATTCAGTGCCTTAATGGTGAACATTCGGCGGATCACGGGCGTAACCGATGTTCGCACCGTCGCCTACATGCCTTCAGAACAGCGCTTACACGCATTGAGAGCGCTGCTGGAATCGCTGCCTGAACCGGTAATTTCTATTGATTTGAAAGGGCGGATCGACCTGGCTAACCATGCTGCACTGATGCTGTTTGGCCTTTCAGAGGAGAGAATTCTTACTCAGACCGCATCCAGTCTGTTAAGTGGCTACAACTTCCTGCGTCATCTGGAAGGGGAAAACATCGTACCCCATTCGGAACGTGCCATTATCCGTGGTCAGGATTACCTGATGGATATCACGCCTATCTATCAGAGTGATGACGATCAACAACCGAAAAATGTGACCGGGGCAGTTATTGTTCTCAAGTCCGCTGCCAGAATCGGGCGTCAGCTACAGAATAAGAACGTAGCGGATAACAATGCATTTGGTCATATCGTGGCCATCAGCAGCAAAATGAAATTATTGATAGAGCAGGCCAATAAATTGGCCATGCTGGATGTTCCTTTGCTAATTATTGGTGATACCGGAACCGGTAAAGATGTTTTAGCTCAGGCTTGCCACGTTCGCAGCGCTCGCCGGGACAAACCGTTTTTGGCGATTAACTGTGCCTCTTTACCTGATGATGTGGTGGAAAGTGAGCTGTTTGGTCATGCGGGAAGCGCGCAGGTTGAAAGCAAGAAAGGATTTTTTGAACAGGCAAATGGTGGTTCGGTTCTGCTGGATAATATCAGTGAAATGTCACCAACTATGCAGGCAAAATTATTACGTTTCCTGAATGATGGCACTTTCCGGCGGGTGGGTGAAGATCAGGAAGTGTATGTGGATGTACGTGTGATTTGCGCAACCCAAAAGAGTCTGTTTAATTTAGTCAGCCAGGGATTGTTCAGAGAGGACCTCTATTATCGACTGAACGTACTGACGCTAACGATTCCACCATTGCGGGAACGTGTTTCCGATATCATGCCTCTGGCAGAGCAATTTATTACGCTGTTCGCCGATCAGCTCGGCGTTCACCGTCCTAAACTGGCACCGGATCTGACACCGCTGTTAACTCAATACGGCTGGCCGGGCAACGTAAGACAATTGAAGAACATTCTTTATCGTAGCTTCACTCAGCTGGAAGGCAATGAGCTACAGGTTAAAGATATCGTCTTGCCTGAAGTCTCAGCGGAAATGATGCTGAATAATAATGTAATGGATGGCAGCCTGGACGAGATCTGTAAACGTTTTGAATGTTCAGTATTAACTCAACTATATAGCAGCTACCCAAGTACCCGTAAGCTGGCGAAACGTTTAGGGGTATCTCATACAGCGATAGCTAATAAACTCCGGGAATATGGCCTAAGCCAGCCATCCCGTACTGCTGAAAATGCAGAAACTATGGATAATGAGTAAAGCAAAACCCAGTAAAACAGAAGGGAGCCAGTGGCTCCCTTTTTCATACAATATATTGGATAGTCATGCGATTATTTCAGTGCAGCTAGCGCAGCATCATAGTTTGGTTCAGTAGAGATCTCTTTAACCAGTTCGCTGTAAATGACTTTATCGTTAGCATCCAGTACCACTACAGCACGGGCAGTTAAGCCTTTTAATGGACCGTCCTGAATCCCCACACCATAATCTTGTTTAAACTCTGGATTACGGAATACAGACAGGGTAACTACGTGATCTAAACCCTCAGCACCACAGAAGCGAGCTTGAGCAAAAGGCAGATCGCCAGAGATACATAACACAACCGTATTATCAACATCACCCACGCGTTGGTTAAACGTTCTGACCGATGTAGCACACACGGAAGTATCCACACTTGGGAATATATTCAGTACTTTACGTTTGCCTGCATAGGTACTTAAGGTGACATCAGAGAGATCTTTGGCTACCAGGGTAAATGCTTTTGCGCTATCGCCAGCTTTAGGTAATTGCCCGGCAACGGATACCGGATTGCCTTTCATTTGTACGGTTTGAGTCATAACTGCCTCCAGTGAATGTTACTTTAAATTAACAATTAAGTTATCTTAGTCCAACAAAATAGTTTTGGATATCTCAAAATAAATTAGTCTGGCGATGAATTGATCGTGCTATTAACTCTCATGCTACTTTTTCTTTTAAAATCAGTTCATTCTGCGACATGAGGTAAAATTTTGTTTAGTTCTATTGCTCTAATCGGCAAAAAAATTGATTATTTTTCGCCGGACAACAGGTAGCATCTCTGTATGAATGATCCGTTTTGATTCATAATAGCTGTTGATATATGTAAACTGATGGTTACCCATGTCTGTGGTCAACCAGACAAATTTAACTGATATAAAGCTGAAGTTTAGGAATTAAGAATGAACCGTGTTTTTGCAGTTTGTAAGGCTGTGCTGGCTATGTTGTTCGTTGGTCATTTTTCTGTCGCTCAGGCTATGGAATATCCGCTACCACCGTCAAATAGCCGTTTAATTGGTGAGAATAGGGTATTGATTGTTCCGAATGACGGACGCTCACTGGAACGAATCGCCTCAGATTATCAAATCGGCCTGATTGCTATGTTGGAAGCAAATCCGGACGTTGATCCACTATTGCCAAAAGCGGGTTCAGAATTAATTCTTCCGCTGCAAATGATCCTGCCGGATACTCCGCGCGATGGCATTGTTATTAACCTGTCAGAACTTCGCCTTTACTACTATCCGAAAGGAAAAAACACCGTTATCGTTTATCCAATTGGTATTGGTCAGTTAGGTCGCGATACGCCGGTAATGACAACAACCATTATCGAAAGAAAGGCCAACCCAACCTGGACGCCAACCGCAAATATTCGTAAGAATTATGCGGCTGAAGGTATCATTTTACCGGCAGTTATTCCGGCAGGCCCGGAAAACCCAATGGGTTTATTTGCGTTACGTCTGGCAGCTGCAGGTGGTACTTACCTGATTCATGGTACTAATGCTGATTTTGGTATCGGTATGCGTGTAAGCTCTGGCTGTATCCGTTTACGCCCTAACGATATTGAAGAACTGTTCAATACCGTTCCTGTAGGAACCCGAGTTCAAGTGGTTAATGAACCGATTAAAGCAACGGTAGAGCCTGATGGTTCTCGCTATGTTGAAATTCATCAGCCATTGTCTAAGTCTGAAAACGATGACCCACAGACTAAACCAATTGAGATTCACCCAAGCATTGCGACATTTATTAATAACCCGTCAACAGACTCTTCCCGAGTGAATGCTGAAATTGAGCGTCGTTCCGGATTACCGTTGCTGGTGAACCGTTAATATCGTTCGCGATAGCAACAAATAAAGCAGTGGGAAAGCTTTCCCGCTGCTTTAATAAAATTCCCCGCCATCGTATTTTCTCTCAGATATATTTTCCTGACGTAACTTAATTATTATCCTCTGTCGTTAAATCTTTTTATCATTGATATTCTATTCCAACGAATAATCGCCTGAGCGTTAATTTGAGGCGTTTTTTCTATTACTGCGTAACTATGGCTTAAATTTCTTTTAATAAGCTTAACGTGGAGGAGAGGCGCTATTATTGCCATTGAGGAGCAATTAACCCAAAATAGAAGGGTAAGATTGAACTGGTGGTGAAACGAGAAAGCGTAAAAGTAGTAACTTGCTAATACCGATAAAAAAATGGCGCACCTAAGTGCGCCATTTTCCCTTACGAGAAATATTATTTCTTGTAAGAACGAGTCATGTTGTCTAAACGTTGGTTAGCACGAGCTGCTTCATCTTTAGCAACTTGTACATCAGAACGTAAAGCAGCAACATCGCTGATCAGTTGAGTCAGCTTGCTGTTAGTTGAAGTGTCAGTGCTTTTCGCACAACCAGCTAACAGAGTAGCACCTAAAATTACAGCACCCAGTACCACTTTAGTACGGTTCATATTTACACCCTCAATTTGAGTTAACTTTTTGCATGTAGCCCGATAAGTATTACACAAACTTTTTCGGAATGAGAATAATTTTTTAACTTCTCGCAAACTATTTTGCTTGTTTGGTTAAAGAATAGTCAAAACAAATTTTTATTTGCGAAAAAAAGGATTTTACGCTACTAAAAAAAGTGAACGTGTGGTGATAAAAAATTTATCTAAAGATAAGTGGGTGAAATAAGCCTGTGTTTTTATACACCATTATCTATTTTGAGATAAAAAATATAGCACAATTAGTCAATAATTCTGACAGCAGATTTATCCTTAAAACAGACGAAAAAAAACGCCACCTGAATCAGATGGCGTTTTAATGTTACAAGAGTTGTTAAAGAATATGTACGGAAGCAGTATTTGTAGTGCCGCTGGCAACCAGTGCACCAGATACCATCACGATAACATCATTCTTTTGTGCCAGACCGCTGGTTAACGCCATTTCTTTACCAATACGGTAGAAATCATCGGTAGAGGCGATTTCTTTAACCACTTGAGCCGTTACGCCTTTGGTCAGAACTAACTGACGAGCGGTGGTTTCATTGGTGGTTAGCGCCAGAATTGGAGCAGTAGGGAAGTATTTACGGATAGCTTTAGCGGATTTACCACCCTGGGTAGCAACAACAATCAGTACTGCATCCAACTTCTCTGAAGTTTCTACTGCACCACGACATACGGCTTCGGTAATGCGTAATTTACCGGAAGAGGTCAGTTTGTCTACGCGACATGGCATTACACGATCGGTACGTTCGCAGATGGTAGCCATGATAGTCACGGATTCCAGTGGGTATTTACCTTTAGCACTCTCGCCTGACAGCATAACCGCATCAGTACCGTCCAGGATGGCGTTAGCAACGTCACCGGCTTCGGCACGGGTAGGGCGAGGGTTTTTGATCATTGAGTCCAGCATTTGAGTTGCGGTGATAACCACTTTACGAGCTTGGTTACACTTCTCGATCATCATTTTCTGAGCAAAGATAACTTCTTCAACCGGGATTTCAACGCCAAGGTCACCACGAGCGACCATGATACCGTCTGATGCTTCGAGAATTTCATCGAAGTTATTCAGGCCTTCCTGGTTTTCAATTTTGGAAATGATTTGAATGTGTTCACCGCCGTGTGCTTTTAAATGCTCACGGATGTCCAGTACGTCTGAACGTTTACGGATAAAAGAAGCAGCAACGAAATCAACATTTTGCTCACAACCAAAGACCAGATCTTTTTTGTCTTTTTCTGACAGAGCAGGCAGTTGAATGGATACGTTTGGCAGGTTGATACCTTTGTTTTCACCCAGGTCGCCACTGTTCAGCACTTTACACACAACTTCTTTGGCGCGGACTTCGATAACTTCCATACCAATCAAACCATCGTCAACCAGAACGGTATTACCCACTTTCAGGTCTTCTGCAAAACCGGTATAAGTCACAGCAACACGCTCGTTGTTACCAACAACGCTTTGGTCAGTGGTAAAGGTGAAGGTTTGACCAGCAACCAGAGGGGCATCATTACCACCTTCCAGTTTCATAGTACGGATTTCCGGACCTTTAGTATCCAGCAGAATAGCTGCTTTTTGACCTGTTCTGGCCAATACAGCACGCAGGTTAGAAATACGTTGTCCGTGCTCATTATAATCACCATGAGAAAAGTTCAAACGCATTACATTCATACCTGCATTTAGCAGCTTACCCAAAACTTCTTCTGATTCAGTTTTTGGACCGATGGTACATACAATTTTAGTCTTTTTCATGATGATAATTTTTACCGATATTTTTGTGTGAAAAGAAAACGAGAGCCAGACATTAAGGCTTCAGAAAAGAGTACACGCACAATCAGGTTACTTTCAGTATTGCGAAACATAGCCAATATCGCCAGTCTGTGGATAGAAATCATCCCTTATACCGAAGAAACTGCGGTTTGCTCATCTGCTGAAACCTTTCAACTCACTATTTTGCCTATTATAAAGGGGAAATGCACCAGAAGAAAATGGATAAATGTCGAAATAATAATGTAATAAGCAGCTAAATTTAGTGAGAACGTACAAAAAGGCCGGAAACAGGGGGATGAGAGGGAGATAAAAAAATGGTGCGCCCTAGTGAACTCGAATCACCGACCTCCACCATGTCAAGGTGGCGCTCTAACCAACTGAGCTAAGGGCGCTTTGGAATTCCAGACATCAAAATAAGAGATATCTGGTGCGTCCGAGTGGACTCGAACCACCGACCCCCACCATGTCAAGGTGGTGCTCTAACCAACTGAGCTACGGACGCATATTGTGTATCATTAATGCATGATCCATTAACGATGCGCACGAATATTAACGATGAAGTGCCTCAGAGGCAAGGAGAAAAAGTGATTTTCTTCTGCCAACATCGCTAACTGGTGACTTACTGTTCAGGCAGCCTCTTTTTTATCCAACAGGCTGCCTGAGAAGTGATTAACGCTGAGCTTTGGTCAGAATTAATTCCATGGGTTGTTTTTGTAACCAACGCATACGTAACATCATCAATACCGCGGAAGCACTTAAACCGACAATAAAACCAACCCAGAAACCGGCAGGCCCCATAGCCGGAACTAATAAATCAGTCAGCCCCAGACAGTAGCCAACCGGAAGTCCAATGATCCAATAGGCGGTAAAGGTAATATAGAAGATGGAACGAGTATCTTTATAGCCACGTAGAATACCGCTACCAATCACCTGTATGGAGTCAGAACACTGATATACAGCCGCTAATAACATCAAATGCGTCGCCATCATCACGACCGCGGGAGTATCGTTATACAGCAAGGCTATTTGATGACGGAAAACGACGGTAAACAGGGCGGTGATAGAGGCCAGACTCAACCCCATTACCAATCCGGTATAAGAAGCCACTCTGGCCTCATCAACTTTTTTCTGCCCCAGTTTAAAGCCAACCCGAATAGAGGTGGCTACACCCAACGCCAGCGGAATAACAAAAACCAGACTACTAAAGTTAAGTGCTATTTGGTGTCCGGCGACAGAAACAACACCCAATGGTGAAACCAGTAATGCCACCACGGCAAACAGAGTCACCTCAAAGAATAACGCCAGTGCTACCGGCAAACCGAGGTTGAACAAACGTTTGAGGGTCGGCATATAGGGTTTTTCAAAAGTACTGTATTGAACAATATCTTTTTGGGAGCGGGCAGAACGCACGTATAGCTTGAGACCAATAAACATTACCCAATATACCGATGCGGTAGCAATACCACAGCCCACGCCACCCATAGCGTGAAAACCTAACTTGCCGTGGATCATCACATAATTGACGGGAATATTGACTAATAAACCAATAAATCCAATTACCATGCTGGGTTTGGTTTTTGATAATCCATCGCACTGACTGCGATAAACCTGAAACAGCAAATAACCGGGAGCTCCCCACATAATGGCGCGCAGGTAGCGAATAGTGATATCCGCCAGCTTCTCATCGATATTTTGCATATGCTCGATAATGTAGTGACTGTTATACAGCAGCACGATAAGAAACAGTGAGATAAACAGCGCCATCCAAACCGATTGTGTTACCTGGTGGGCAATCTCTTTTCTGCGCCCGGCACCGTTTAATTGTGCCACTACCGGCGTCAGCGCCATTAACAACCCTTGTCCAAATAAAATGGCGGGTAACCAGATGGAAGTACCAACAGCGACTGCGGCCATATCGGTTGCACTAACGTCTCCGGCCATGATGGTATCAACCACACCCATAGCGGTTTGAGAGAATTGGGCTGCAATAACTGGAATAGCTAAAACCAGCAGATTACGCGCTTCACGGATATACTTCTGCACGTACTTACCTTTAATTTATTGAGATTAAAACAAAAAGTGTCACCGGGAGTATAAATACTGCCGTGATAACCGAAATGTGAGGGGCACGATTCTACCTGTTAAACGTCAGTAAGCAAATGAAACACACATGATTAAAATTCAGAAACAAAAATAAATCCGGAAACTGGATTTGGTTTTTATATCAATTTGCGTCAAACTTCCGCTTAGTTGATTTTGTACATGACTAAATGTCACTACTGATTATTGAGGCCGATTGAATGTTTACCGGAATTGTCCAGGGTACTGCTCCTGTTGTTGAAATCGAAGAAAAAGCTAATTTCCGCGTCCATAAAATGAAGTTTCCTGCCGAGCTGTTGCCTGGCCTGGAGACGGGAGCGTCCGTTTCACATAATGGCTGTTGTTTAACGGTAACGGAAGTGAATGGCGATATCGTCAGTTTTGACTTAATGAAAGAGACGTTACGAATAACCAATCTGGGGGCGCTCTCTGTCGGTTCGAATGTCAACCTGGAACGGGCGGCTAAGTTCGGTGATGAAATCGGTGGGCACTTGATGTCTGGTCATGTGATGTGTCAGGCAGAGATCATGAAAATTCTGATTTCAGAGAATAATCGTCAAATCTGGTTCAAAATGCCGGAAGACCTAATGAAGTATGTATTGAATAAAGGATTCATTGGAATTGATGGCATCAGCCTGACTATTGGTGAAGTGGTGAAGAGTCGCTTCTGTGTGTATCTGATACCGGAAACGCTGGAGCGTACCACCTTGGGTAAGAAACGTTTAGGTGACACAGTCAATATTGAGATTGACCCACAAACTCAGGCGGTTGTTGATACCGTTGAACGGGTTCTGGCCAGTAAAAATTAACCACGCATTGGTGGACGGAAGGACAGACAATCCCCGCCTTTATAGCGGGGATTGTTATTTATGGATCAGGATGCTTTATTCAATCGCTGTTCAGGCTGGTCACCTTCAGTTAAGAAGCTAACAATACTTTTTGCTGCTTTTCGTCCATCAGCAATGGCGGTTACCACTAAATCAGCCCCTCTGACGACATCACCACCGGCAAACACTTTCGGGTTGCTGGTTTGGCAGGCAAAGTGATTTAAATGTGGTGCCACAATAACACCATAGCTATCGAGTTCTACTCCCATTTCAGCCAGCCATGGCATAGCGTGAGGGCGGAAGCCAAAGGCTTTGATCACCGCATCAGCCGGTTGTATAAACTCAGAACCCTGAATCACCTTCGGACGGCGGCGACCTTCGGCATCCGGTTCGCCCATTTCTGTTCTGACCAGTTTTACACCGCTCACGTGACCATCTTCATCCAGTTCAAGTGATACTGGCTGTACGTTGAACATAAACTCGACGCCTTCTTCCCGGGCATTTTTCACTTCTTTCTTGGAACCTGGCATATTGGCTTCATCACGACGATAAGCACAGGTCACTTCCGTCGCGCCCTGACGAATCGAGGTACGCAAGCAGTCCATTGCGGTATCACCACCACCCAGCACCACAACACGCTTTCCGGACAGATTGATATAAGGTTCTTCTTTTAGCTCTGGCAGGTGCATCACTTTTTTGGTGTTGGCAATCAGGAACGGCAGGGCATCATAAACCCCAGGCGCATCTTCATTGTCTAATCCTGCACGCATGGATTGATAAGTACCCACGCCAACAAACACCGCATCATAGTCATTAAGCAGAGAATCAAAGGCGACATCTTTACCAATTTCGGTATTTAAATGGAACTCAATGCCCATACCGGTAAAGATTTCACGACGATGAACCATTACATCTTTATCCAGCTTAAATGAGGGGATACCAAAGGTCAGCATACCGCCAATTTCCGGATGACGATCGAATACCACAGCATCAACACCATTGCGCGCCAGAATGTCAGCACAAGCCAGACCCGCAGGACCAGCACCAACGATAGCGACTCTCTTACCTAATGGTTTCACCTGAGACAGATCAGGTTTCCAGCCCATCTCAAAGGCGGTATCCGTAATATAACGTTCAATATTGCCTACGGTGACACCACCTAAACTATGCAGAGTACAGCTGCCTTCGCACAGGCGATCTTGTGGACAAACGCGACCGCAAATTTCCGGTAAGCTACTGGTTTGATGTGAAAGCTCCGCGGCTTCAATGATACGACCTTGCTTTGCCAGAGAGATCCAGTGAGGTATACGGTTATGTAGTGGACAGGTCCACTCACAAAAAGCGTGATCGCCACAGGTAATACAGCGATCGCCCTGATTTTCAACCTGCTCAGGGGTGAAGCGTTTGTAGATCTCAACAAACTCGGTTTTTCGCAATGGCAAATCGACTTTAATGGCATCACCACGCGGGATAATAACTTTTCCAGCCAGTTTATTTACCGTGTCATTCTCCACCGGTTGAACACTTCGCGTTGCGCCCATCGGATCTTCACGCAGCGCTGCATGTCGGAGCTTTTGCTGTTGTTGTTCAAGTAAGTATTCCTGGCTGAATACCTTTAATGCTTTAGTCGGGCAATTGGCGACACAAGCAGGACTTTCTGCATCATCGGCACACAGATCACACTTATGGGCAGTAATACGGTTTGGGCCGCCATCAGCGAAGGTTACACTCTCTTCAACCATACCAATTGCACCAAACGGGCAAGCTAAAACGCAGGTTTTGCAGCCAATGCATTTTGCTTTATCCAATTGAATACAGTTATCGCCATGGGTGAGAGCCGCACTCGGACAAACCTGAACGCAGGGGGCATCTTCACAGTGTCGACAGGTGACAGCGGTTTTAATGCTGGCGGTTTTGATAACGTTAATGCGAGGGAAATAAAGCTCAGGAACCTCAGGGTGTTTGCCCTGATTATGAGTCATGACACAGGCAACTTCACAGACACGACATCCGATACAGGCTTTTGCATCGGCTATGACAAAGCGGTTCATAAATACTTCCTGTAAAGATCCGATTCAATCGGATTGCTTATAATTAGCTATATAGGGATTACCATCACTTTTATTATGGTTATGGTGTTTATCACAGGAAAGCAGGGTTAACAATAGTGAAAGTGTCGAAGAAAGTTTGTGAAATACTGGCTGAAGGTAAATGAAACTGAAATGGAATTTCATTTAATTTTTTGATTGTGAAAAGGTATTTTTACTAAAGCTGATTAAATGTTCATTTGCTGATACGTTTCCGCTAGAAACAAATTATTTCAAGCGGAAACGTTTATTTATTACCGTTCGATTATTATATGAACTATTCCATGCCAGGCATCATGAATAAATTGATGAACTGTTCTGCCGGCATTTTTTGTCCATTCAGATCAATCACACCATCAGCATAGTTAAAGCTGCTGGTAATGGTGTTGTCATCCACTTTGCTGATCATCTTTTGCGCTAATCCAAGGCTGACCATCTGCTGAACAGATTCTGTTGCCTGAGCCTGTGCTTCTTCCGCTGTCATACCATCAGATATTTCATGACTGATTTTGACTTGCTCATTCAGCATAGGGATAGAGAGTTTACTGTTGCTACTGAATGACTTAATTGAGCTTATCAGCAACTGAGACATATCTTCCATTGCCATATTTTGCGGATCGGGCTTCATCATGGTCAGAGACATATTAACCTGACTTTCCCCTTTATCATTTTTCCAGACAAAAGGCGCGATGCTGATTACCGGATTAGCATCCAGAAAAGCCATCAGGTTATTCATCATCATATTACCAGCCTGTTCGGCTGACTCTTCAGCAGGGATACCAAGGAACAGATAGGTCAGCTGGTTGGAGTTTTGATTCAGGTATTGCAGTGCTTTACCATCAAACTGATCCAGTTTGAGTTTCAGGCTACCAGAGCCAATGTTTTTACCTTCAATGCTCATTTGGCCAATGGTGGTATCAACGACCTGGTTAATAAATTTATCCGTTTCCTGCGCATTGCTGGAAATTAAAAGATTATCGATAACCAGCTTTGGCTGCTGTTTAACGGTATAGGTAACATTTTTCAGTTCAATATCACTGACACCTACGCCAAGATCGAACTTACTGATTTTGCCGTTGCTCTTAATTGTCAGACCACTCATAACCAGCTGATCCGCGTCGGTCTCTGCAATGGTGAATTTGCCAACGCTGGCAGTTGCCTGATATTCCTGAGCTTTATTTTGAGTAACATCAATCTTGGCCGCATCATATGACACGATACGACCTTCGTCGTTTAGTTCAAATGGTGAACTGGTCAGGGTAACGGCTTCTTCGCCGTTCAGTACTTTTGCGACACCATCAACGACTAATCCGCTAAATTTAAATGCGTTAGCATCTTTTCCTGTTAACGGTTCTAACACCAACTTCAGGTCAGAGCTGCCACTATAGGAGGTTAAAATATCAACGGTGAGAGGGGACTTGCCACCCGCCATGTCAAATAGCTCATTCAATGAGTCTTGTTTAACCAGTTCGGTTTTTAAATAAGCCAGTTTAGGAATCAGGCTGAATTTTGCCAGTGGAAAAGGACCGTGGCTGACTTCCTGATGGATAGTTACGCTATCTTTCTGTGGGCCTTGTTCACTGGTTTGATCTACCATTTCAAACTGATAATTAATAGTGGAAGAAAAAATACCACGTTGATAATCAGCGACAGAAAGCTTTGCCTGATATTCAGGCGCATTTTTATCAATGTAGGTCTGGGCATCAACAATGGATTTATTGACCTGATCCTGGATCATTTTCCCGGTATACCATGCACCACCAACCCAGGCGCCGCCCAGTACGACTAATACACCAACTGCAACTATCGATTTTTTCATCGTTCGTTCATCCTGTTCCTTTGTCGTTAACGACTTACAATATCAGTGCGTAACTATACATATGACTAACTAAAATAGGTGTTGATTGTCCGCTGAAAGATGGTTGATAAGCAACAATAGTTAAACAGATTTTACATATACTTTAATAATATTAATGATTCTCATCTCCATTAAACCGTGAGATGTCACATATTCATTGATGACATTATGCGATGATTGTTACTGTTTATTAACATCTTTATGACCAGAATCAGGAGAAACTCATGGTTGCAATGCGTACAGAAAAAGATTCAATGGGCCCGATTGAAGTCCCTGAAAACAGCCTGTGGGGCGCACAAACTCAGCGTTCACTGGAGCATTTCCGTATTTCTCAGGAGAAAATGCCCAAGGCGTTAATTCATGCTTTAGCCCAGGTGAAGCGCGCGGCCGCTACGGTGAATATGCAATTAGGGCTACTGGATGAGAAAAAGGGCCAGGCCATTATCAGTGCTGCCGATGAAGTGCTGGCTGATAAACATAGCAATGAGTTTCCTCTTTCTATCTGGCAAACCGGTTCCGGTACGCAAACCAATATGAACATTAACGAAGTCCTTGCCAATCGCGCCAGTGAAATATTAGGTGGCAAGCGGGGCAACGATCGTTTAGTTCATCCTAATGATGATGTGAATAAGAGCCAGAGCTCTAATGATGTATTTCCTACCGGTATGCACGTTGCGGCCGTGATTGCGGTGCGTAACCATTTATTACCAGAACTGAAAGCGTTACATAAAGTGTTGGCCGATAAATCTGACGCATTTCATGATATTGTCAAAATCGGCCGGACTCATTTGCAGGATGCCACGCCGTTAACGCTGGGGCAGGAAATTTCAGGTTGGGCAGCCATGCTGTCATATAACATCAAGCATATTGAGAACTCGGTACCCTATCTCAGCGAACTGGCTTTAGGCGGAACGGCTGTGGGTACCGGGCTGAATACCCATCCGGAATATGCCGTGCGGGTGGCAAAAGAGCTGGCTTCGCTAACCGGACAACCATTTGTGACTTCACCAAATAAATTTGAAGCACTGGCAACCTGTGATGCTTTAGTTCATTCCCATGGTGCATTAAAAGGGCTGGCGGCATCGCTTATGAAAATTGCGAATGATGTACGCTGGCTGGCTTCTGGCCCTCGTTGTGGTATTGGTGAAATCGCTATTCCGGAAAATGAACCGGGTAGTTCGATTATGCCGGGCAAAGTTAACCCAACCCAGTGTGAAGCGCTTACCATGCTGTGTGCTCAGGTGATGGGCAATGATGTAGCGATTAATATTGGTGGGGCATCCGGTAATTTTGAGCTAAACGTTTATCGTCCAATGATTATTGATAACTTCCTGCAGTCGGTTCGACTGCTGGCCGATGGCATGAACAGTTTCAATAAGCATTGTGCGATTGGTATTGAACCAAACAGAAAGCGAATCTCCCAATTGCTGAATGAATCGCTGATGCTGGTAACGGCGCTTAATACTCATATTGGTTATGACAAAGCCGCTGAAATTGCGAAAAAGGCCCATAAAGAAGATCTCACCTTGAAAGCATCTGCGCTGAAGTTAGGTTATCTGACAGAAGCACAGTTTGATGAGTGGGTTAAACCAGAAGATATGGTTGGTAGCATGAAGAAATAGTTTGACGCATTGATTTTTCAAGCGTGATTTTAAAATCCGTAATCATACTCAAGTGATTACGGATTTTTTAAGTTTTTACGCCCGAGAATAATTAGTTAAACCGTGAGCCACATCCCCCAGAACCTACCTCAAAAATAAAATGATACTTTTTCAATCAACAACAAAGGATTAGCAATCAATTGTTGATTTTATAATCATTATTTTTGTTCAAATGCACAATATATGAAGCTATTTTAAGGCTATTTTTGTTTTTTAAACCAAGACATTAATACAGGTATTCGCTAATAACAGGGATATCCCCGTCAGTGACATAACGGTTTGTTTTACCAGAATTAGTTCTGAGAGACTTAAATGCACATTATTCGATCTAATTACCTCAAAGATTCTACCGCGCGTCAGATTGTTCAACGCACGATGAGTATTATTCACTACTCCGTTAACGTTATGGATGAACATGGGGTAATCATTGCATCCGGAGAGCCAGCCAGAATTCATCAACGCCATGAAGGTGCCATACTGGCTCTGACAGAAAACCGCATTGTAGAAATTGATAATGCCACTGCCGGTCAATTGAAAGGGGTTAAGCCCGGCATTAATTTGCCCATCAGTTTTCAGGATCAATTGATTGGTGTACTGGGGATATCCGGAGAACCTTCCGAAGTCAGAGCCTATGCAGAACTGGTCAAAATGGCGGCTGAGTTAATTATTGAACAGATGGCATTGCTGGAACAAAAACAGTGGGATAAACGCTATCGGGAAGAGTTAGTTAATCAACTGATATTACAGGATGTCTACTCATCATCATTAAATTCTATGGTTTCTTATCTTGGGGTCAATTTATTACAGCCCAGGGTGGTGCTGATTGTTGAGTTACATCAGCCAGACAGCGAAATTTTGCGTAACCTGATTGATTTTTTTGAATACAGCGCGCGTGACCATTTGGTCACCTTTACCGACTTTAATGAGTTAGTGGTGTTAAAACCCGTCAATCTTAAACAGGGAGAGTGGGACCCTCAGCAAGAGCTGGCCGAGTTGCAACGCTTCAGAGGACAGATTGAATCTGCGGGGTTCTTTCGAATGACTGTGGGAGGCTATTTCGCCGGGGAAGGTGGGATCAGACGTTCTTATCAAACCGCTAAGGCGACACAGGCCATGGCCAGACGATTGAAGCTTAAAAACAAGTATGTGTTCTATTCAGATCATGCGTTACCGGCTCTGTTGGGTGGCTTAGCGGATAGCTGGCAGGCACAAGAACTGTCAAGAGTATGGCTAAAGCTCGTTGCTCAGGATAACAAAGGCATTTTACAAACTACGCTGAAACAGTATTTCGAACAGAATTGTGATCCTTCTCAAACCGCAGCAAGCCTGTACATTCATATCAATACATTGCGGTATCGGTTACAGAGAATTGAAGAGATAACCTCATTAAAGATCAACGATATGCAACAAGCCGCCTGGCTTTATATTGGCATGAAATTACAAAGCTAGTTTGTATATTTCTACAACTTCTTTAATCAAATCATCCAGCTATTTAGCTGGATGTCTCAAGATTAAATTCGGTTTCACAGACAGTATCTATTATCCCAGTACCTTACTTATGGAGAATAATAATGACAACCGTCTCTGCAATAGGGGCGATAGCGGCTTTAGTGGTTGCCATCGTTCTGATATTAAGAAAAGTTTCACCGGCTTACGGCATGATGATTGGTGCGCTGGTTGGTGGTTTAATCGGCGGCGCGGATTTGGTTCAAACGGTCACGTTAATGGTGACCGGAGCACAAGGCATTACTAACGCAGTATTACGTATTCTGGCTGCCGGCATACTGGCTGGCGTATTAATTGAATCAGGGGCGGCAAATACCATTGCAGAAACAGTCGTGCGTAAAGTTGGGGAGACCCGGGCGCTGCTGGCGTTAGCTATTGCCACCATGTTATTAACCGCAGTAGGTGTATTTATTGATGTCGCGGTGATTACCGTTGCACCGATTGCACTCTCTATTGCTCAACGGGCAGACCTGTCCAAAATGGCTATTTTGCTGGCCATGATTGGTGGTGGTAAAGCGGGTAATGTCATGTCACCCAATCCCAACTCGATTGCCGCTGCCGATGCGTTTAACGTACCACTAACCTCCGTCATGATGGCGGGCATTGTGCCGGGAATTTTCGGGCTTATTGTGGCTTACTTTTTAGCTAAACGATTAGTTAATAAGGGCAGTAAAGTTGAGCCCCATGAAGTGATCTCTCACCAGTCCGGTGCTCAACCTGGTTTTCTGGCAGCCATCAGCGCACCCGTTGTTGCTATTGCCTTGTTATCTCTACGTCCTATTGCGGGTATTTCTGTTGATCCACTGATTGCATTGCCGGTTGGTGGTTTGGTTGGTGCCTTAATGATGGGACGCATCAAACAAAGTAATGATTTTATGATAGCCGGTTTAAATCGGATGGCTCCCGTTGCCATTATGTTATTAGGAACGGGTACGCTGGCTGGCATCATTGGAAATTCAGGCTTAAAAGATGTGCTAATTGATGGGCTTACCGCTTCTGGTTTGCCTCCTTATCTGTTAGCTCCAATCTCTGGTGCCATCATGTCAATGGCAACCGCCTCAACCACTGCCGGTACCGCTGTGGCTTCTGGCGTATTTAGCCATACTTTACTGGAACTGGGCGTTAGCGCATTGGCCGGTGCCGCCATGATTCATGCCGGCGCGACCGTACTCGATCATTTACCTCACGGCAGTTTTTTCCATGCCACTGGCGGTAGTGTGAATATGCAAATCAGAGAGCGCCTTAAGTTATTGCCTTATGAAACAGTAATTGGTTTAACCATTGCCATTGTTTCTACCTTGATGTTTGGTGTGTTTGGACTGGCAGGATAGACCTGATATGAAAATTGTAATTGCACCCGACTCATTTAAAGAAAGTCTTTCTGCTATGCAGGTTGCTACCGCCATTCAGCAGGGGTTCCTCGAAATTTACCCTGATGCAGAATATATTAAAGTTCCTATGGCCGATGGTGGTGAAGGTACCGTTATTTCTATGGTTGAAGCAACGGGCGGACAATACCTTAAAAAAACGGTCACCGGACCATTAGGTCAACCGGTTGACGGCTACTGGGGATTGATGGGGGATGGTAAAACCGCGGTCATCGAAATGGCGGCAGCATCCGGACTTCATTATGTTCCACCTGAGTTACGTAATCCGTTACTGACTACCAGTCAGGGTACTGGAGAGTTAGTTCTGGCAGCACTGGAGCTTGGGGTTAAGCATATCATTCTGGGAATTGGCGGCAGCGCGACCAACGATGGTGGTGCGGGTATGATGCAGGCCCTTGGCGTATTGTTTAAAGATGCGCAGGGTAACTCACTGCCCGTTGGCGGCGGAGCCCTCAGCAATTTAACTGACATTGATGTAAGCGGATTAGATCCTCGTTTAGCTAATGTTTCGATTATTGTAGCCTGCGATGTGAATAATCCACTGTGCGGGCCATCTGGCGCATCGGCAATATTTGGCCCACAAAAAGGCGCTACGCCAGAAATGGTTAAAACCCTTGATGCGGCACTGTTTTCTTATGGTTCACTGATTGAAAAAGTAACAGGCAATCCGGTATTGAATGCCGCGGGAGCCGGTGCCGCAGGTGGAATGGGGGCTGCATTACTGGGATTATTAAATGCAGAACTCAAGCCGGGAATAGATATCGTTATAACGGCATTAAATCTGGACAATCTGGTAGAAAATGCCGATCTGGTCATTACCGGTGAAGGTCGCATTGATAGTCAGAGCATTCATGGTAAAACGCCAATTGGCGTGGCCCGTTCCGCTAAACGTTTTAATAAACCGGTAATTGCACTGGCAGGAGGGTTAACTGCCGATCATCAGGTTGTACACGATCATGGTCTGGATGCCGTCTTCTCAGTACTTACTCGAGTTGGTTCGTTACCTGAAGCTTTGCTGGAAGCAGAAGATAACCTGAGAGTTACCGCAAGGAACGTTGCCAGTATCTGGAAAATGGCTCAAATATCCCCAAAAAATTAACCGTGATATGCGTAATAAAGGAGCCTGTTGGCTCCTTTATTTTAATAAAATCAATTACTCATAAAACCAGACGTAATAAATATCCAGCAACAGAACAATGATCCAAATAACAATATAAATCATCATATGTTCCCGAATATTATTCATTATTGTGTCAATAATGCGCGACATCAGATCTTTCTTTTCTTTCACCTTAACCTCTTTAACGGCTTTTCGGCTTTGCTGATGCTTCCGGCAAACGAGCAAGATAACGCCCAATAAACAGGGCACAAAGTAACATTCCGGCGAGAAATATAACTAATCCAGTCCAGCCATAGTTATGCCAGAAAAATCCACCTAAGGTTCCGGCGATGCTGGAACCGACATAATAGAAAAACAGATACAGCGCTGATGCCTGACCTTTAGCTCGTTTAGCCCGATGTCCAATCCAACTGCTGGCGATGGAGTGCGCGGCAAAAAAACCGGGCGTAAAGATCAACATACCAATAAAGATAAGCCAGATTGATGAAAACAGGCTAATGCATAGCCCTAATAACATCAGTGCGACAGAACAAATAAATACCGGGCCACGACCATATTTCACGCTTAGTGAACCCGCTTTAGGTGAGCTAAGGGTACCCGTCAGGTAAACCAGAGACAACAAACCAATAAATGCCTGGCTAATATAGTAAGGTGGCTCCATCAGGCGATAGCCGATGTAGTTAAATAGCGTAACAAAGGATCCCATTAATAAGAAGCCTTCGGCAAATAGCAATGGCAGGCCTCGATCGTGCCAGTGCAGGCGAAAGTTTATTAATAAGGTCCGGGGGCGCAGAGAAGAAGCACGAAAATGACCTGATGGGGGCAAGATGCGCCAAAAAACAATCGCGGCAATTAGGGCAATACAGCCTATACTTCCCAGAGTAATGCGCCATGAGAACAGATCGGTCATCACGCCACTGATAAGCCGTCCGCTCATACCCCCAATGGAGTTACCACTGATATATAAACCCATGGCGAAGGCGACAAATATTGGGTCAATTTCTTCGCTTAGATAGGTCATCGCAACGGCTGCCACACCGCTTAGCGCCAGACCGACCAGCGCCCGCATGATCAAAATGCCGTGCCAACTGGTAGTTAATGAGCTGGCAATGGTTAATGTAGCGGCTAACATTAATGCAACAACCATCACCGGCTTACGGCCCACCGCATCAGAAATAGGGCCGGTAAACAGTAAACCTACCGCTAACATAGCTGTTGAGACAGACAGCGACAGACTGCTGCTGGCCGGTGAAATACCAAAATCTTGCGAAAGAATAGGCAAGATAGGTTGAACACAATAAAGCAGGGCAAAGGTAGCCAAACCAGCGGAAAACATGGCTGCTGTTACCTTCATAAAATCAGTGGTTCCCCTGACGATAAAAGGAGAACGGGAACGTGACATTTTTGCTTTAGTGACGGGGCTGGAAACCGGCAAGGTGTTCAAGTCAGGTTCGGGGGCTGCCTCATCGGCAGACGTTTCTGCCAGATTTGTCGGTTCGGGCTTATGCTGTGCCACGATAATTCCTCAGCCATAACTGGCAATAATCAGGAAATTAGAACTATACATTGGTGACAAATATTGTCAGGTAAACGATAATCGAAATCCATCCAGGATATTAGCCGGAAAATGCCAATTTTATTGCTATCATCATCGCAGGTTGAATAAATAAGAACCAGTCAGTAACGAACAATGACTTAAATGATAGAAATAAAAACGGATCCTGTTAATCTGCCTGACGTCGTCGGTTAAATCGTATTGATTTAATTATATATTGCAAAACATATAAATGCCGATAACAGGGTAATATATTCCAAAAGATTTAATCAGCTGTATTCAGAGGCAACAACGTGAATAGAGAAGGGCAACCGGGCCATATTGACCACATCAAGCAGACCAACACTGGCGCGGTATACCGACTTATTGACCAGTATGGTCCGGTATCACGTATTGATTTGTCTAAACTCTCTCATCTGGCGCCAGCCAGTATCACAAAAATCGTTCGTGAACTGTATGATGCTCATTTGGTTAAAGAGACTGAATTCAGTGAAGCGGGAAGCCGGGGGCGTCCTGCGGTGGGTGTCGAACTGGATACACAGGCATGGCACTATTTAAGCGGTCGCGTTCATTATGGTTATCTGACGCTGGCCTTAAGAGATTTAAGCAATCAGCTGATTATTGAAGAACAGATTGATTTTCCCATCGATAAAACCAATTCCTGGCTGGAACGTTTTATTTACCAAATAGAATCCTTTTTTACCCGCCATCAGAAACTGCTGGAGCGTCTGACTGCTATTGCCATCACTATGCCGGGCATCATTGATGCTACCGCAGGTGTGGTACACAAAATGCCATTCTACGATGAAGAGAATGTCCCTTTAGGACCCATGCTGAGTAAAAGAACCGGCTTACCGGTGTATGTTCAGCAGGATGTCTCAGCCTGGGCTATCAGTGAAGCGCTGTATGGTGCGGCCTTTGGCTGTCAGAATGTCATTCAAATCGTTATTGATGATGTGGTGGGGGCTTCGGTTATTACCGATGGACGAATTCTTCATGCAGACTCCAGTCGCCGAATTGAGATAGGGCATACTCAGGTTGATCCTAAGGGAAAAGCTTGTTATTGCGGCAATCATGGCTGTCTGGAAACGATAGCCAGTATGAGCAATATACTGGAAAGAACAAGGCAGTTGCTGCCTTCTAACCCTGAATCCATGCTTCATTTCTCGCCGATCACCATCGAGAATTTGTGTGATGCTGCCAATAAGGGCGATAAGCTAGCCAGAGAGATCATCTGCTATGTTGGGGAAAGTATCGGACATATCGCTGCGGTGATGGTTAACATTTTCAATCCGGAAAAGATTATCATTGGTTCACCGTTAAATGCCTCTTCCGGCACGCTCTATCCGGCTATTGAGCAGTGCATTCATCAACAATCCTTACCCCAATACCGCGCAGATATACGCATTGCGCCAACTCACTTTGTGAACGTAGGAACCATGCCAGGCGCGGCTCTGGTGAAGATGGCCCTATACAATGGCTCTCTGCTAGTTAAGCTTCTTCAGGGATAATCTACTTAAAATACCTCAACTTCCGCTATTTACCTCTAAATAAGTATAACGCTTTGTTTTCTAAAAAAGATATCAGCTGTTTTAGCAAATCTTGAGCTAACGCAATCTATTCAATCTGGCCTTAGCCTAGACTTTTGATCCTGAGATGAATATCACTGCTTATGAATTCAATTAAAAATTTGTTGCTTATTTCGTTTTAGCGACCCGGCATCTGATACAAATCAATCATTTATTTAAAAGGTTTCGGAGCAATAACTTTTATGCCGAATCGATTTTTTGTAACCGGTACTTGTACTGAAGTGGGCAAAACCGTTATTTCACGGGCCCTGTTACAATCGTTCATTAAACAGGGCAAGCGTGCAGTGGGCTATAAACCTATCGCGATTGCTTCACACGTTACCGATGAAGGGATCAGGAATCATGATGCAATGATCCTCCAATCTTCTTCATCCATTAGTGTTTCTTATGATGAGGTTAACCCGGTGATCATTGAAGATCATGCGGCGTTAACCTATAGCGATAGCCCTATGGATTATGCGCGTCTTTCCCGTGGGTTAACTCATCTTCAATCGCAGTCTGATGCCGTGATTGTTGAAGGCACTGGCGGCTGGCGTTTTCTGCTAAACGGTATGCGTCCTATTTCTGACTGGGTGATAGAAGAAAAGCTTCCAGTGATTTTGGTGGTAGGCATTCAACTTGGCTGTATTAATCATGCCATTCTGACGGCTGAAGCCATCGCTCATGATGGATTGAAAATTGCCGGTTGGGTGGCAAACCGGATAAATCCGGGTTTAGCCTATTACGCAGAAACCATTGAAGCACTCAAACAGAATATTCCTGCACCACTGATTGGCGAATTGCCATATCTCTCCCGGCCAGAAGAACGAGATTTAACCAGTTATATCGATCTTAGCCGCATAAAAAACAGCTGATATTGCATTGCCGTCATCTCATTAATCAACGATGATGGAAATGTGAGACAGAAATCGAGTCCTCTCCTTTTGGCTGACGATGAGCCAAAAGGTTTTCTTATATACAAACAGGCAAGGGGAAATGTAATGGTTGTTTTTGTTACCGGAGCATCCGCAGGATTTGGTCAGGCGATTGTCAGAAAATTTGTTACTCAGGGTCATTATGTTATTGGGGTAGCCCGTCGTGCAGAACGTCTTCAACAGCTAAAAAATGAACTGGGTGAAAAATTTCTTCCCATCGAATTAGACGTTTGCGATCGTGAAAAATTACTGGCTACCTTAAAAACGCTACCGGCTGCGTTTAAAGATATTGATCTGTTGGTGAACAATGCAGGTTTAGCATTAGGGTTAGAACCGGCTAATAAAGCGGATTTCAGCGACTGGACCACCATGATTAACACTAACGTGACAGCACTGGCATCAGTAACCCATGCAATCCTACCGCAAATGGTTGAACAGAACCGTGGCCACGTTATTAATATTGGTTCCATTGCTGGAACATACCCGTACCCTGGCGGGAACGTCTACGGTGCAACCAAAGCTTTTGTGAAGCAGTTTAGCCTTAACCTGAGAGCCGATCTGGCAGGTACCGCCATTCGCGTGACGGATGTGGAGCCAGGACTTTGCGGCACCACTGAATTCTCCAATGTGCGTTTTAAAGGGGATGATGCTAAAGCCGCCGGTCTGTATGAGAATGTCCAGCCACTAACCGCTACCGATATCGCCGAAACGGTATTCTGGATTGCCACTCAGCCAGCCCATGTAAACGTTAACCGTATTGAGTTAATGCCAGTGGCACAAAGCTTCTCGCCGCTGAAAGTTACGAAAGATTAATCAGTTAATCAGAATAAAAAAGCGCCTGCCCGGCGCTTTTAATATTCATTATAAGTGACGATGTCACTTAAGCAGCAGAAATCTTCCGTTTGGTACGTCCGGAACTCAGATAACTGGCAATATAATCCTGAGAGATCTCACCACTGTAGCGTCCTTCCTCATCCACAATCGGCATCCACACCAGGTTATGCTCATAAAGTTTTGACAATACTACCCGCAGGTTATCTTCCGCTCTGGCAGTAATGGTGATCGGGTGAGTTAACTCACCGCACAGACCTTCAGCCCCTCGAGCTTCACGGCGTTTAATAAAGCCCAGTGGTTTTTCATCATCATTGACCACAATGATAGAGCGCATATCATTGTCATCCATAATGGTGAATGCTTCACTGAGAGGCGTAGAGCGACGAACAGTTAAGGTTTCTTGCATATCGGTAACGTCACCGGCCTGAACTAATAGCAGACGTTTCAAGGTACGGTCCTGACCAACGAATGAACCAACAAACTCATCAGAAGGTTTAGCCAGTAATTCATCCGGAGTAGCACACTGAACAATTTTTCCCTGACGGAAGATAGCAATACGGTCGCCAAGCTTCAGTGCTTCATCGATATCATGACTTACCAGAATAACGGTTTTCTTCAGCTTACGCTGCATCTCCTGGAATTCGTTTTGGATTGACTCACGGTTGATGGGGTCAACAGCACCAAAAGGCTCATCCATCAGCAACACCGGAGGATCCGCAGCCAGAGCACGAATAACACCGATACGCTGCTGCTGGCCACCCGACATCTCTTTAGGGTAGCGCTTCAGGAAACGATTTGGATCAAGCGCGACCATATCCATCAGTTCACGGGCTCGTTCTTTACAAGCTTTTTTATCCCAACCCAACATGCGCGGTACGATAGTAATGTTTTCTTCAATGGTCATATTAGGGAACAGACCAATTTGTTGGATTACATAACCAATTTTACGGCGTAGGGTAACGGTATCCAGACCTGAAGTATCTTCGCCGTTAATCAGAATACGGCCACTGCTAGGGGTAATCAGGCGATTGATCATTTTCAGTGTAGTGGTTTTACCACAACCGGATGGTCCTAACAGAACGCACATTTCACCGGCAGGGACATGCAAATTGATGTTATCAACGGCATTAAACGCCTTACCACTTTTTTGTTTAAACTGTTTTGTCAGATTTTCTAATTTAATCATTATCGAATTCCTTTAGGCGTCAGGGCAATTTGTAAACGGTGTAATAACCAGTCCATCGCGATCGCCAACAGGCTGATCATAACCGCCCCGGCAATTAATAAACGCGGATCGCTTCGACTGATGCCATGCAATAACAGCAGGCCTAATCCACCGGCACCAATAACGGCTGCAATAGCCATAACACCGATATTCATTACAACTGCGGTGCGTACACCACCAAAAATCACCGGCAAAGACATCGGGATTTCAACCCAACGCAAACGCTGCCAGAATGTCATACCAATCCCACGACCTGCTTCTCTCAGCCCACCGGGTAAATTACTCAGCGCAATATGGGTATTACGCACTATGGGTAACAGAGAGTATAAAAATACCGCGGTTACCGCAGGGACAAAGCCAATCCCCTGACCAATGATAGAGAAGATAGGGATCATCAGGCCGAACAAGGCGATAGAAGGGATGGTTAATACCACCGTCGCCAGGCTCAGTACCGGTGTTGCCAGCCATTTATGACGCACAATCAGAATGCCCAGGGGGACACCGATAACAATTGCCAGACCTACGGCAATACTTACCAGAAGCATATGTTGTGCGGTTAAGCCGGCGATATAACCAGCGTCTTGCCACATATAGGAAAGGGTTTCCATCATTGCCTCCTTAAAGCAAACCGTTGTCTTTTAAGAATTGAGTGGCAACCCGTTCAGCAGATTGGTGTTCAATATCCACTTTGGCGTTCAGGGCCGAGATGACATCATTATCTAACAGTCGGGAGAGGGTATTTAGCGCCTCCGCCAGCTCTGGCTTAGCATTTAGTACCTCTGCCCGAACGGTAGGCGTGACAGCGTAACTTGGAAAGAAACCTTTATCATCTTCAAGCACTTTCAGATCAAAGCCATTGACTCGTCCGTCAGTGGTATAAATCAGGCCAGCGTCAACAAAGCCATCACGAATGGCGTTATATACCAATCCTGGGTCCATTTGGCGGATTTGTGGGCGTTCCAGATTCAACTGGTAAGTATCCTGCATGGGTTTCAGACCATCAGAACGGTTAACAAACTCAGGATCGAAAGCCACCATCCAGTTATGCTTAGCATCAGTTTTTTGGATTTGAGTAATGCGATCAACCAGCTGTGAAAGGGTGCTGATATTCTCTTTTTCCGCTCTGGTACGCTGCATGGCAAAGGCATAGGTATTATTCATTTTTGCTGGTTCCAGCCAGACAATACCCTGTTTAGCATCTAGTTTTTTTACTGTGTTATAGGTTTCTTCTGAAGACATCGATTCGTGAATGTGGTTATACACAATCAGTGAAGTACCGGTATATTCCCAGGCAATATCCACCTGCTTATTAAGCATGGCGTTACGAATAATCGTAGAGGCGAGGTCAGTTTTAGGGGTGACGTCAATACCTTTAGTTGCCAGGTATTGAACAGTAATAGCAGAAAGAATGTGCTGTTCAGTAAAGTTTTTACTTGCCAGCACCAAAGGGGCTGCATGAACGGTAACGCTGGTTAATAACAGTGCACTTAATACACTGAACTTCACCGTTCGTCCCCATTGTTGGTATCGTTGTTTTAATTTAATCATAATTATCCAAGTCTGTTGTGATATGTATCTGACTTATTTCACCAGTTGTGGACTCAGCACATAGCTAAGACCCGCAAGAAGGGTATCCAGAGCTAAGGCAATAATGGCGGTTGCTGCCGCACCAAGAATGAGCAATGGGAAGTTATTCAGATATATTCCGGGAAAAATCAGTTCACCAAAACTACTGGCGCCAATCAGGAAGGTTAGCGGTACGGTACCCACATTGATGGCGGCAGAAACGCGAACCCCGGACATAATCACAGGTAAAGCATTGGGTAATTCCACTTTCATTAAGCGCTGCATGGGTGTCATGCCGATACTGTTGGCTGCTTCAATTAATGAAGGTGGAATCGAACGAAGTCCTGAATAGGTGTTACGAACAATCGGTAACAGTGACGCCAGAAAAAGAGCAAAGATAGCGGGTTTATCACCAATCCCCACCACAACCATGGCCAGCGCCAGTACGGCTAATGGTGGCAATGTATTACCTACATTAAATACCTGCATAGCCGATTCAGCCCAACGATGAGCAAAAGGACGGCTTAACAACACGCCGCTCGGCAAGCCAACAATCAGCGCCAGAAACATAGAACATCCGACAAGAAACATATGTTGCTTACCGAGATAGGTCAGATCTTCTGCGTGAAGTTTCAGTGTATCCATACCAATGCCGTAAATCAGTAGGGCAAGCACAGCGATAAACAGCAGGCCTCCTATCATGATGCGTTTTAGTAACGCGGATTTATGCATATATTTTATCCCCCAGGATAGAGTTAACTATGAGTGAACAATTCTTCAGGCAACAAAAAAATCGTCACTAATGGGTATTAGCTAAACGAAAATAGAGAAAACATTGAATATTTCGGAAGTGTTCAGCAAAAAATATTAATTTATAGATGAGCGGCAGCATTTCCTCAACTCATCGTACCTTTAAAGGTATAACATCATGTTTGAGCCAATGCCAAATTATCAGGTGAATTAATTCAGATGAAATTAATAGTATTCTTCGCTACAGCCCTTGTTATCACTGCGTTAGAAGAAATTTAACTTTTTTTACAAAAAATAAGTTACACCGTAACAAATAAATTTATTTGTTTATCAATAGATAGCATACAAATAATGGGGATATTAGATAAAAGCCCTCAAAAAGAGGGCTAAAACAAGGGAAGAAAACAGTGCTATGGTTGGGTTTGAGGCTGAAGATCCGGATGCTCAGTATCTTCTACCACAGGCGTTTTTTCTGAAATATTACTATCAGATGCTGAAGGGGCCGCTTCTGATGCCTGATGTTTCGCATAAATAATCTTCTGTTTACCGTGTTCACAATTACCGACTACTGTTTCACCGGCCTGTTCTGTTTGCTCAACAGGAACTACGTTCAGTTGGAATCCGGATTCAGGTACGCCATTGTTAATAATTTTCTGAGCTATCTCAGCTTTAATCTCATCACAGGTTGCAGCGAACGTTGTTAATGGAGCTAACAGCATGGTAGCCGTCAATAGCAGTAGAGATTTTTTCATCGAGCGTTCCTCTGGTTGCGTATAACGCATGGGTTATTCGATAGATAGATGACAATGACTTAATCATTCTAGCAGAAATTATCTTTTTAAATTTCTAGCTTCTTCAGGTTATGTAAGATAGTAAAAATATAACCCACTTGTTAGGTAAAGTGGGTTAATACCGTTCAGACAGATAACAAGTTAGTTTTTTGGATTCGACTTAAACAGCGAGTAGTTGCGTACAAAAATAACGATACCAAAAACAATGAATCCCGCTCCCATGATAAATGGAAGATTCGTCATACTGCCGTCTTTATAGCCAAAGTAGGCAAATACCAATCCCATAAAAAGATAAAAAATGGGGGCGATCAAAATATTTTTAGGTGCTGCCGAATAGACTTTGGCATTTCTTTGAATAATCGTATTGTAAGTTTCAACAACGTCTTCATGTTTACCTGCGCAAGCTAAACCATGGCCCATATCGTTTGCACAATCAGGGCATAACCCTTTGTGACATGCTTTACAAGTACCAATAGCCTCAACATCCTGATGATTAAAACAACGCATCCTTTATCCCTATAAAAACATAATATTTTTGTAATACCGGTACCTTACCATCAGGTTAAATCAGTGAAAAGAAGATGGCTGTAATAGGTGGGAAAATTTGTATCTTGAGGTAATTAAGGGGCTGGAAATAATAATGCAGCCCGCAGGCTGCACTATTTTACTCTGATAAGTTTCAGATTAACGGTGAGCTAATTCGCCATCTTCTTCTGATTCAAAAACGCTTTTATCCGTTTCTTTCAGAATTTGACTGGTGATAGTACCGGCAGTCATTGCACCATTAACGTTCAGTGCAGTACGGCCCATATCGATCAACGGCTCAACTGAAATCAGCAGGGCAACCAGCGTAACCGGCAGGCCCATGGTTGGTAACACAATCAGTGCAGCGAAGGTAGCGCCACCGCCCACACCGGCAACGCCAGCTGAGCTAACGGTAACGATAGCAACCAGAGTCGCGATCCACATAGGGTCAAATGGGTTAATACCGACGGTTGGCGCAACCATAACGGCTAACATCGCCGGGTAAATACCCGCACAACCATTTTGACCAATAGTGGCACCAAATGATGCAGAGAAGCTGGCGATAGTTTCTGGCACGCCTAAACGACGAGTTTGGGCTTCAACGTTCATCGGGATACTGGCAGCACTGGAACGGCTGGTAAACGCAAAGGTTAATACTGGCAGTACTTTCTTAAAGAATTTAATCGGATTAATACCGCTGAAGGTCAACAGAATACCATGTACCACAAACATCAGCGCTAGCGCGATGTAGGATGCCACGATAAAGCTACCTAGTTTAATTAGATCCTGAATGTTAGAACCGGCAACCACTTTAGTCATCAACGCCAGAACACCATAAGGAGTTAGTTTAATCACTAAACGAACCAGCTTCATTACCCATGATTGCAGCGTATCAATTGCCGTCAGAACGCGTTGACCTTTAACTTCATCATCTTTTAACAGCTGTAATGAAGCAACACCCAGGAAAGCAGCGAAAATAACCACGCTGATAATTGAGGTTGGGCTGGCACCGGTCAGATCGGCAAACGGGTTTTTAGGAATGAAAGAAAGAATCAGCTGAGGCGTTGTCAGATCGGCAACTTTGCCCATATAGTTAGATTCAATCGCTCCCAGACGTGCAGTTTCCTGAGCGCCCTGAACCAAACCTTCCGCTGAGAGGCCAAACAGCAGAGTAATCATAATACCGATAAATGCGGCGATCATGGTGGTAAACAGCAGGATACCAATAGTCAGGAAACTGATTTTTCCTAATGAAGATGCGTTATGTAGTTTCGCTACTGCACTCAAAATAGAGACGAAAACTAACGGCATAACAATCATCTGTAACAACTGAACGTAACCATTACCGACAATATTAAACCAGGAGATGGATTCTTTCAGGATAGGGCTATTCGCACCATAAACCAGCTGTAATCCTAAACCAAAAATAACGCCGACAATCAGGCCGATCAGCACTTTTTTCGCCAGACTCCAATTGGTATGACGTGTTTGCGCCAGAAGAAATAGCAACGCTATAAAAACCAGCACATTTATAATTAACGGTATGTTCATTCCCGACCTCAGTCAAAATTATTATTCTGTTCAGATAGTAAGCAATAGATATTGCGTGGAAGTATTGTAACAGTTAAGCAATATTACTACTTATAGCAAAATAGTATTGTTTATGCTGTTTAATTGTATATAAAAAAGTATCTTAATGATTAATATGGCATTTATTTATGATAGTCATCACCGTTGAGAGCGATAGCTGCTATGAATGGTCTAAAGGACGTAGGTAGCGAACAATATAATAGCTGGATAATTGATGATTAAACTCACCAACGATCTCTGCTGATAACCCTTTAGTATGTGCATTTAGTGAATGTAGATTATCCTGATTAATAAAAGCAAAACCCGTTTGGTATTGGGCTGGGGATAAATATTGCCACATATATTGATACAAACCTTTAAATATCCCCAATCCTGCCGCCTGTCTCGATATGCAAACAGGGCCAAATATAAAAGGTTTATCCAGAAGCTCTGATTGGAGAGTATGGATTAATGTTTTCAGCATTGAATCAACAACCGGAGAAGGTGAACCGTCAGAAAAGGGCGACAAACCCAAAAATCCCAGAATCTGTTGTTTATTATCTTCAGCTATCAATAATCCTAATCGTTGATTAATTGATGACAACATGGCCGTAGTGAAGCGCTTATCCAGAAAACCTTGGGAACGATCGCCGCCTTTAGTATCAGGATAAAAGGGCTCAGCGACTTCCAGAATATCCGGGTAATTATCTGGAGTAGCACGTTGATATCGAATCATGTTCGCTATTCCTTATATCGATAGCTAAGTATTGCTCACAGTTTGAAAAGCATAGAATAGCTGATTATAAAACGCTATGAATTTAATTTTATTAAGTTTATTGCATTAGAGGTGAATAATACTGAAACTTACCCATCAGGATAATAAATCCGTTAAATGAACAATGAATCATTAAAGGACTAAAATATGGAACTGCAGTCAGGACAAAATATTCAGTTAAGTACAACATCTTTATGCCTGACGCTTAGCTATCCAAAGCGTCAGGGATTTCAGAGCGAAGTTGATCCATCCGCTTTTATGTTAAATGCGGATAATAAGGTTAGAGGAGATAACGATTTCATTTTTTTTAATCAACCATCAACTCCGAATCAAAGCCTGACATTGCAGACATCCAATGAGAGCAGCCAGTTTCTCGTTGATCTGAATAAGATCGATACTGATATTAATAAAATTGCGATTACGTTAGTCATTGATGGCCCGGACTCGGTGGCCAGTTTAAATAGTCTGAGACTCAATATACAAGGCATCGCATCTTTTGAAATGCCTCTTCAGTTAAGACAAGAAAAGGCGCTTATCATAGGCGAGATATATCGACACAAGGGCGACTGGAAATTTCGGGCACAAGGGCAGGGATTTAATGGCGGTTTGGAACCTCTGGCCATTAATTATGGTGTTGATGTTTCACCCAACGAGACTAAACCCGTTCAGCCAACAATCAATCTGGAAAAGAAAATTCAGGATAAAGCACCTCGTCTGGTCAGTTTAGCTAAAAAAGTTACCGTGAGTCTGGAAAAGCATAATCTTCAATCCATTCGAGCCAGGGTCGCTTTTGTACTGGATGCCTCCGGTTCGATGACGGGAGAATTCAGAAGGGGTAATGTGCAGGCGGTTCTTGACCGGATTGCGGTTTTAGCCGTTCAGTTTGATGATGATGGCAGTATGGATATCTGGGGATTTGCAGCGAAACACAGTAAATATCCGGATGTAACCCTGGATAATTTAGATGGATATATTGATTCCATTCAGAATGCAAAAAAACGTTCCGCATGGGAAATTCTGCCTGGTTTAGGTGGCACTAACAATGAGCCGCCCGTTATGGAAGAGATTGTCGACTACTTTAAGAACAGCGATATGCCGGTATATATCGTGTTTATAACTGATGGTGGAATCAGTAAAACCCGTGCGATTAAAGATGCCATCCGCCGTTCTGCAAATTATCCGATTTTCTGGAAGTTTGTTGGTCTGGGTGGTTCCAACTATGGCATTTTGGAAAAACTGGATAACTTTACCGACAGGCTGCTTGATAATACCAATTTCTTTTCTATTGATAATTTTGCCTCAATGACGGATGAATCGATATACGACTTATTGCTGGAAGAGTTTAGCGACTGGCATCAGATCGCTAAAGAGAAAGGGATTATTTCTTAATTTATGATTTAAAATCAATAGAATAGATAAAAAGAAAACGCCAGTAACGGTCATATCAATCATTTTAAGCTAAATGATTGATAGTGACATTGTCACATAATTAACGGTAATTTGTATGACGCATCCTGCAGCCGATAAGATTATTGAGCTTTACCAAACCCATGCGAAAGAGTGGGACTCATTGCGAGGGAAGTCCCTGAATGAAAAGGCATGGCTGGATAAATTGATATCCATCTTACCGGATTCAAATAACGCCACAGTATTAGATATCGGCTGTGGCTCCGGAGAACCGATAGCTCAATACCTGATTGAACAACAGATAGCATTAACAGGAATCGATAGCTCATCTTCAATGATAGAGATTTGTCAGAGAAGATTCCCGGATAGTCAGTGGCGAGTTGCAGATATGCGAACGTTATCGTTAAATCAAAAATTTGACGGTCTGATCGCCTGGGACAGTTTTTTTCATCTTAACCATGAAGACCAACGAGAAATGTTCCAGATATTTAGTGCACATGCAAAATCTGGCAGTGCATTAATGTTTACCAGTGGACCGGAACATGGTGAAGCGATTGGCAGATTTTGTGGCAAGCAACTTTATCATTCGAGTTTGTCTGAAGATGAATACAGACATTTGCTAAACCTTAATGGGTTTGATGTTATTGACCACATTGTTGAAGATCCCGAATGTGGTCATCATACAATTTGGTTGGCCAGACATAGATAAACTGACGGCTTGAAATGGTGAAAGGCAATCAATACAGAGAGGAATTACAGCGGCTAAAGTGTCAGAAATCACTTAAATCGTTATCGGTGCGTATAATGTATATTATGTTAAATAAAATATCTGAATGTATTATGCGTATTATCCCTTCACTCCTCATTGTTCTAAGCCCTTATTGCATAGGATTCAGTCAAGCTATGATTATTCAACATATCTTAATTTTACAGGCCTCCCTTGAACTAAATTCTTCATCTGTGTTCTGTTTTTTACTAAATACTCAGAATATGTCAGTTCTGTTCCATTTATCGGTGGCATAGAATCAGAATCAATACTAACTGGATTACTAATGGTTATAAGTTTTCGGATTCCTTCAAAAACCATGTATGCAGCTTTATCATCGAGAAATAGTCCATCACTCGATATATTTGCTTCTCGCTCAGCGATTTCTTGTGCTTTTTTAATTGCATATTCTTCTGATTCTCCTTCAATTAGCAAAAAATTTTCATATACGGGAATGTTTTTCTGCTTCTCCTTTCTCTTACGAACACTCATGATTGTGCTAGCTACATACCAAGTCATAAATTAACTCTTTATTTTTTTGTAATTTACATATGACACCCTGAATCAATTCATCATCATCGTCAAACTCACTTAATAATGAAGCCGGGTGTAATGAACCAGCCGGTGTTGATGGTCCCAAGCGTAGTGGTGAACCTCACTGTTATTTAACTTGTGGGTCTTCTCCGCCAGATTTCCGTAGCGGTCATAGTGGTAACGGTAAGTGTCGTCTTCGGTAATACGGTTACCCATTCGACTGAGAGTATGATTTTCATTGGTATCGACAAAAACGTAATTACCAATTTTTTATACCATATTTTTCTTTTATTTTAGGCAGTTTTGCGTTTGGTTTTGTTTTGCCTATAATATATCTAAAACTATTAAGTATGGTTGTTTTGTTACTACTATCATTATCATAAGTTAAGATCAGATCTAAAAAGGTTAAAATATCATCTTCATACTGTTCACCAAAGCAAGCTAAAGCACCTGCCACATAGATACCGTAATACTCTTTATTTTTTCGCCATGATACTGAATAAAAAATGCCTCGTTGCTGATAAGCTTCGGTTAATAATTTAATATATTGGTAAGTCGGTTGTTCTAACTCTTGTTTATATTGGTTAGAATAGAGTAATTGACCACCTAGATTTGCTTCTATTATTTTATCAACATATTTTTTTAGTATTGGATGGAGCTGTTTAAACTCAATCGCCGCTTTTAAGAAGGTCTCTTCTGAGGATGAAAGATCATCGCTAAAACAAACATATTCGCCATTTGAATTTAAATAGCCATATTCGTGATCATATTTTTGAACCAGATCTTTAAACTCATCAAAATTATCAATTTGATAGTTTAAAACCGCAGAGATTGAATCAGGATTAGTAATATCTACAATAAAGCTGGCAGGTTGTGCATTATCGCCTTCCATTAGAATTTTAAAGGTTGTGCTGTTTTTGGTTTTGCCGTTATTAGTTGACGCTGAATCAGTCGATTGTGAACCATCTAGTTGTTCAACATAACCTTTTTTAAGCTTTTCTTTGATTAACTTATCAGCCTGTTTTTGACACCCGGCTGCATTATCAAATGTTTTAGTTTGGTTTTGCCCTTCTGTATTAAGTTTGCCGAAATTGACTCTAAACGAATTAGAGTCGATATCAATAGTCCAAAATTTAGCTGATTTATCATCATTATAGATAAAAGTACGTTTCATGTTATTCCCTTAATTTTTAAAGTTCGCTCATCCCTGTCCCACTGCGCTGATAATCGTGGATATGGCTCAATTAAATCATAGAAACGTAATAGTGTCTCAGATAAGATTTTCATAAATCCATTCCTTTATTTAGAAAACTTTAAATCTTTTAAAATACCGGTTTCCTGCGCCAGAACTTCTTCAAATGACGTTCTAATCCATTCAACGTGATTATTAAAATCAGCCGGAAATACCGTAATCTTCTCATCATTAAAGGTCACATTATTTAAGGGACAAGATTGCCAAATATCGAACAATGTGTCGGTTCAGTTTCGCTTATCGGTGGCATAAAATCAGAATCAATACTAACTGATTACTAATGGCTATAAGCTTTCGGATTCCTTCAAAAACCATGCATGCAGATTTATCATCAATTAAGATGCGACTTTATGCCAGTTCGGGATTTTAAAACTCTACCCGCAACACCCACTCTGCTGAATCGGTGGACATGCCACTGACCCAAACGAACAGAACACGCAACAGTCACCGGGCTTAGGACGTAGCATAACTTTGCAATTCAGGCATTCATAGTAAAACAGGCAAGCATCTGTCGGCATCGTTTCCTTTCTGCTAAAGCCGCAATGCGGACAGGTCAATGTTGATTCAAGAATGACAGTGTTCATTGTGTCCTCACGTATTCACAATAGACGGCCAATCCGCCCATGATTAACCAACTTTTTCAGCTGAGTTATAACATCCTCTTTTTCTTGAACATGTTTACTCAAGTGTTAGTATAAATCCCGTACTCAAGTCCGGAATCAAGGAAAATTTGATGGCGTCAGAACTGACTATTGGTAAGCTGGCCGAATCTGCCGGGGTAAATATCGAAACGATCCGCTACTACCAGCGGCGAGGCTTGTTGGTTGAGCCAATCAAACCGCCGGGCAGTCACCGGCGCTATTCGGCGGATGAAGTCAAACGGGTGCGCTTCATCAAACGAGCGCAGGCACTTGGTTTCACGTTGGATGAGATAAATGCACTCCTGACTCTGGACGCTGCCTGTGGGTGTAACGAGACGCGAACGATGGCCTTGCGCAAATTGAGTTTAATCGAGAAGAAAATGGCCGATCTGGACGTAATGAGGCAGGCTTTAGCCGGGCTGGTGCAGCAGTGTGATACGGGCAATGGTCAGACAATTTGCCCTATTATCGATATGTTAGCTCGGGAATAGTTTAGTGATTATTTCCTGATTTAATTGGAGTTTTAATATGAGTAATATTTCGGATGATAAAAATGAAAACGCCTTTAAACATGCATTTGATGGCGCACTCTTACAACAAATCGCCAATTCAATTAGCCGGTACTTTCCTTCTTTTAGATCTGAACAATTTCTAAAAATTGAATCTGAACTAACCAATTTGGAAATGAAATCCAGAGTTAAGTTGATCCGTGATGCTCTGGCAAATGAGTTACCACAAGAGTATCCCAAAGCATTAAAAATTCTTGTCTCGGTCCTTAATGAGAATCAGCTCAGCGGCTTTTCTGTATGGCCGATAGCTGAATACATCCAAACTTATGGCCTCAATAATCTTGATGTATCGTTGAATGCGCTAAAACTTGTCACTACGCGTTTTACTTCTGAATGGGCAGTCAGACCATTCATCAAGAAATATCCTGATGAAACCATGAATTTTCTGCTTCAATGTGCAAAAGATGAGGATGTTAATATCCGCAGATGGGCCTCTGAAGGTACTCGCCCACGTGTACCATGGGGAGAACAACTGCAAGAGTTCATCAAAAATCCATCTGCAACAAAAGATATTTTAGAGGTTTTAAAATTTGATCCTGAGCTTTTTGTCAGAAAAAGCGTAGCTAACCACCTTAATGACATTTCTAAAGACCATCCTGCTTATGTCATTCAATTACTAAAGAACTGGCAACAACAAGCTAAAGGAGAAGATGAGAAAAAAGTTGTATGGATTATCAAACACGCCCTTCGCACCTTAATTAAAGACGGAAATCCAGGTGCACTGGCACTGATTGGGGTTCAGTATGGCGCGCAGGTAACAATCGATGAATTCTCTGTTAAACAACAAAATATCAAACTTGGTGAACACCTTGAATTTGACGTACTCATTCGCTCCACCAGTAATGCGCCCCAAAAAATTGTTATCGATTACATTATCCACTTTATGAAAGCGAATAAAAAAACAATGCCAAAAGTATTTAAACTTCGTGCTTTTGAGCTTCCTGCAAATGGATTAGTCACCATCGGGAAAAAACATATCATTAAGAAAATCACCACCCGGGAATACTATGAAGGTATTCAGCAAATTGAAATTCAGGTCAACGGAAAAGCTATGGGTAAAAAGGATTGGAGACTTGAACTATAGAGATGAAGGTCATTCATCTGCTACGTATGCTATAGCTACAATTCTTATTTTTGGTGTGACCACATTGGTATAGACGGCATTGTCCGGGATGTTTTTATTCACAAATGACATTGCCCCAATGGTTACATTATCACCAATGATAAGGCTGTCCGCTATAATGCAAGAGTGACACCCAATATTGACGTTATTTCCGATACGGATATAACCCGTAGTATCACCCCGGATAACGCCTATCGTTGTATTTTGCCGGATACGAAAATTCCTACCAATTATGCAACGACCGGATACTATAATACCGGTAGTATGTGGAATGCAAAATCCTTCGTCGATTATGGCTCCTAAACCTATTTCAGGGCCATATTTTCGGCGAATATTGTACTCAATACGTTTCGCTAATTTGCGTTTATATTTCGAATCAGAGTGGTAGAGATAGTTGGCAATACGCCACCAAAATATAAAACGACGATCCGGGCAACACAATACTCGATGAATCAATCTACGCCATGAAAATGATAGTTCTAATCCAATAATCTCAGTATGCAAGCATCGTTTAAGTTTTAAAAAATGCTTTTTATGGGAGTCCATTAATATATCCAGCCGCACCATCAATTTAGATTTGAATCGAAAATTGCTCAAACTATCGCTAAAAGAAGAATCACAAAATGGCACCATCGGTGCCCTTTTATGTTGATACTTTTCTAACTTTTCAACGCCGCTAATTCCGCTTGCACCAGGTTAAGTTCATTAGTGATATCTTTAATATCTGCATTTTTTTCTGCAATCTTGCGTTCATATTTAGCGATTTTATCTGTTTTTCCACGGCTCTGGGCTTCGGTAAGATCGGCTTGTAACTCTTGAACATCAGCTTGCTTTTCACGGATCTTTTTCTCAAGTTTAGACACTTTCTTCTGTGCCTTTTCCACTAAACCTGAATTCGTACAATGAGCATTTAATTCCGACAGCGCCTTTTGAAGTCCGGCAAGCTCATGAGTATTACCATGTTGCTGAGCAATTGTGATTTGGTTTTCAATTGTTACTCGTTTGGCATTGCAATCGTTTCCAGCCGCAGATGCCATCGAAGCAAAACCAACGCCAAGGGTAAGTGTTAAAGGCAATACTAATAATTTGATTTTCTTCATTTAATTATCCTCAAGTTAACTATTTAAATATGGATAACCGCAATATCATCCATAAGTTGACATAATAGTTATGCAAAAACGTAGTTTATATAGTTAGAGGGATTAAGGAGTCTGTAGGAATGAACCATTCTGGTGTAGGACGTTAATAGATATCTAAATATTTGTACTCTTAACCTTCACGTAATACGTATTAACTCAAGTTTAATATGTATCTTCCCTATTTGTTTTTTACTCCATTCTCACACTGTTGCTTATCAAGCAAGAAGTTATGCGGTGTTTAACACAAAAGTTTCATAAACAATAAATCGGTTTAACAACTTGCAGATTGGTTATAAAAGTGCCATATTGTTTGCAAATGCAAGTAATATGGACAATATATGAAACCAACTTCTCCTCGCCCTTACCCACTTGGTATTTATCTCGATATTACAAATCGTCAGTGGCAACTGGCGATGGAAAAATCGCTATTTCCCATTCAAATAAACAAACCACAGTGGCTGGTTCTTAGCGCGATGGATGAGCTGGGTAATGGTTGTAATCTGACTCAGATTGCCGATTTTCTGGCAATGGAGATATCAACATGTTCGCGGGCCATTTCATGGCTGAATCACAAAAAATATATAGAAAGAGTTGAAGACCAAAATGATAAGCGGGCAAAAGTTCTGCATATCACTAAGCAAGGCAATGAAATGCTGTATCAACTGGATGAAGCCGCTCAGGAAGTGCGTAAAAAAATGCTGGTTAACATTACGCCAGAGCAGTACGCACTATTTCAGCAGGTACTGGATGCCATAAAAACACAGGCCACTGAGATATTGTCGCAGAATGATCCCTTAGATTAATTGCATATTAAAAGCACTTTCGGTGAACATAATGAGCACAAAAAAATACAATTTGACGCGAGTTTTATTGATCGGTGCTTTAGGACTGATCCCCTTATCTTCTCAATCAAGTACCTCCCCTGATGATCATGCATTGCTTGCCAGAGGCGCTTATCTGGCGCAGGCTGCGGATTGTAATGCCTGCCACCGGGGAGTCGCTCCCGGTTCAGCTGACTACAGCGGTGGTCTGGTTATATCAACACCAATGGGTAATATTGTGGCGACTAATATTACTCCTTCCGAAAAGTACGGAATTGGTAGTTATTCCGAAGAACAGTTTAAACGAGCAGTGACAGAAGGAATTCGTGCTGATGGAACGCACCTTTATCCTGCAATGCCTTACAGCACATACAAAGGGATTACAGATGCTGATATTCATGCCCTTTATACCTGGTTTCAGCAAAGTGTCCCAGCCTCGGATAATTTATCACCTGAAACATCACTGAATTTTCCCTGGTCAGTTAGAGGGCTAATGGCTATCTGGAATCCTCTGAATGCCAATCTTCCCGAGTCAGTAATTTCACAAAATACCCCTCAGATAGAGCGGGGTTACTACCTCACTGAAGTGCTTGGTCACTGCTCCGCTTGTCATAGTCCACGTAATATTATGATGGGTGAAGATATGGGGCAGCGCTTTTCCGGTGGAGACATTGGGGGTTGGCACGCACCGAATATTACTGCCGATCCGATCAGCGGTATTGGTGGATGGAGTGATTCGGAGCTGTTTCATTATTTGAAAACCGGCAATTTACCCGGTAAGAACTCCGCTGCAGGTGGTATGGGTGAAGCGATTGACCACAGTCTGAGTTACCTTTCTGATACAGATATCAACGCCATGATCGTTTATCTGCGTCAGATACCTGCTATACGCAACACTGCCGAGCAAATTCCTGCATGGCAACATACCCAGCAATCTCGTACTGCGGAAGGCACCTCTCATGAAGGTGAACAGCTTTATCAACAAGCCTGTGCTGCCTGTCATCGCAGTGATGGTGAAGGAGCTTATAACAATACTTTTCCTTCACTGACTGCTAATACAACTACGGGAAGCTCACTTCCTAATAATCTGGTGAAAGTCATTCTTGATGGCGTTCAGAGGGAAGGCACGAAAGGCAGCGTTAATATGCCCGCATTTGGAGAAGTATTAACTGACCAGCAAGTTGCCGTACTCACCAATTATGTCACTCAGCGTTTTGGTAACCCCTCCAGCCAGGTGAGTACCAGCGATGTTACAACTCTGAGAGCTGGAGGCGAAAAACCGCTGATTGTCAGATTGTTACCGGTGTTCTATGGCGTTGCTGTTGCTGTATTTGCCTTATTAATTACTCTGTTTATCCGCCGTTTTCGTCGTAAAGGAGCCTCAAAATGAAATTCATACTAAATGGAAAACCTGTTACGTTTGATGGCGAACCTGACACTCCTTTGTTATGGGTTCTGCGCGAAGATCAGCAGCTGACAGGGACAAAATTTGGCTGCGGGGTTGGTGCTTGTGGAGCCTGCACCGTACACGTAGATGGTGAAGCTGTACGCTCTTGCTGCTATCCATTGTTATTGGTTGAAGGACGAAGCGTTACTACGATTGAAGGGCTTAGCCCTGATCGTTCACACCCTGTTCAGAAAGCCTGGATAAAAGAAGAAGTTCCACAGTGCGGATATTGTCAGTCCGGCATGATTATGGCCGTTTCTGCTGTCATGGCACGTAAGCCTTTGCCCCTGAACCTCAAGTGTATAAAGAGATCACCAATATCTGTCGTTGTGCAACCTATCACCGCATTCGCCTGGCCATTCATCGGCTGTATCGGGAACAAGGAGAATAATCATGACACTGTCACGTCGTCGTTTTTTACAAAGTGCAGCAATCGTCTCACTGGTTATTCCTCTGATGCCCGGAGCCAAAGCGGCATTAATTTATAATTCCCTTGAGCTTCCGCCTGATAATTGGTCAATGAATGATTGGCTGTGGATTGGGGCCGATAACCAGATCGTTATAGGCGTATCGCAATGTGAAGTTGGTCAGGGTATCTATACCGGATTAGCTACCGTATTGGCCAGTGAGATGGATGCCGATTGGGATAAAGTTAAAGTCAAATTCGTTATCGGCCGTGATGCCTATCGTCAGGAATCAGGTGGTGAAGCAAGGTCGCAGTTTGTGGCTGCGTCAACTTCGATGACAAATTTTTATCAAAGGATGCGCGTTGCCGGCGCCCAGGCCAGATGCTTCTTTATCGCTGCCGCAGCACGCGAATGGAATGTTGATGCTAAACAGCTACGCACTGATAATAGCTTTGTTATTGACGATCGTCGGGGTAAAAAATCGCCTACTCCGACCTCATATACTGGTCACAAGATATTCCTCTGGAAGAGAATCCTCCACTAAAAACACCCGAACAAGAAAAAGGCAGTCTCATTGGTCGTAACCTGCCCCGCATCGACGCTGGAGAAAAGGTTGATGGTAGTGCGGAATTTGGTATCGATGTACAAGTACCGGACATGCATATTGGTGTGCCGTGGATGGGCCCCTCCCTTAATGGCAAGCTGGGAGCCATTCGTAACGAACAACAGATTCTTTCATTGCCTGGTGTCATTGCTCTGGTTCGCACTCGTCACTGGTCGACGCTAAATATGGCGCAACTGGATCCGGATATGGCTCCGAATACGATTATTGTGGTAGCAAAAACTTACTGGCAGGCGAAAAAAGCGGCTGACCGGCTGGATGTGGAGTGGATATTCAGCGATAAGGATAATTTTTCCAGTGAAACTATTGATCGTGATAATCAGGCTGCGCTGGAAAGTGATGAATTAATCACTGCAACAAATATTGGTGACGCTCAAGGGCTCATTAGTAAGGCACGAAATAGCTCTCAATTTCATGAAGCACGGTACAAAGCTCCCTACATTACCCATGCTACGATGGAACCCTGTAATGGCACATGTTATGTAGAAAAAGACAGAGTCACCGCCTGGGGACCTTTTCAGGGACAGGATTTAACCCAAATGCTGATATCAAAATTTGCCGGGGTTCCCGCTGAAAATGTCACTATTCATAACACTCTTCTTGGTGGTAGCTACGGACGAAAATATATTCCCGATCCGGCCATGCCTGCCTGCCTGGCATCGAAGGCTACCGGTAAACCGGTCAAAGTGATTTATCCTCGCGAGGTTGATATTCAACATGCCTATTATCGACCGGGAAACACCAGTCATTATCAGGCATTGCTGGATGATGAAGGTTATCCTTCAGCCTTATGGGCCAGATATGCGGGTCAGGGATTATTCTGGCAATTGCACCGTTCTCGTGTAACAAAAAACGGTGGCTGGGATGAAACTATTGTTGAATGTGTGTACAACACCCGATATGACCTCCCTGCTCTTAAAGTAGAGTCTGTAACGGTTGAACAAAATATCTCCCTGAGTTTTCTTCGGGGCGTAGGTAGCGTTGCCAGCATATTTTTTCTGGAAAGTTTCATCAGTGAACTGGCAATAAAAGCCAATAAAGACCAGCTCGAATATCGGATGCGGCTGTTAAAAAATGAACCAGAGATGCAGCGGGTATTAAAAGCAACGGCGGATGCCGCGGGCTGGGGTAATCCTTTGGCTGATAATCATTATCAGGGAATGGCCGTCAATATCTGGGTAGCCCGGGATGAGGCTTTTATCAGTTATGTTGCGTTGGTTGCTGAAATCGAAGTTAAAGGCAGCGAATGGCGGGTTATACGAATGGTATGTGGTGTGGAGTGCGGTAAAGTGATCAATCCTGGTCTCATTAAGGCAAATATCGAAGGCGGGATTGGTTTTGCACTGAGTGGAGCCTTACATAGTCAGCTTCACTTCGAACATGGGAGCGTAGTGGAAAGCAACTACAATAATTATGGTGTGCTTCACCTGTCAGAGCAGCCAGAAATTGAAGTGGTTATCCTGGATAGTGAACGCGATCCACAAGGCTGTGGGGAGGTTTCAACTGCCGTCGTTGCACCTGCTATTGCCAGCGCATTGCAGGTTGCCACAGGCAAAACATATTCTGAAATCCCCTTCCCGGCTACCTTAGAGCGTTAAATGCCAGGAATATTACTCATCGCCGCAGGCAAAGGTGAACGTTATCGGGCGGCTGGCGGACAAGGAGAGAAACTAATGGCTCCTATTTACAGCCATCAGGGCCGCCCACTTTTCTGTGTAGTGCTGGAAACAGCGATCGCCAGCCAGCTACCGATACATATCGTTACCCGCCCGGACAATATCGCCATCATACAACTGGCGGCTGATTATAATCTTACAGTAACCGTGCTAAACAGTAACAGTATGGGAGAAAGTATTGCAGCAGGCGTGAAAGCAACATATGACTGGGATAGCTGGTTAATACAACCCGCTGATATGCCGGAAATCACTGTTAGTGATTATCATCGCATTGCACAAGCCCTGCAACAGCATACGCAGGTCAGACTTAGTTGGCAGAATCAACCCGGTCATCCGGTAGGATTCTCTCGCCAATGGCGAGAGGCGTTATGTCGGCTATGCGATGAAAACGGAGCCAAAAGCGTGATTGCTCCTTCTCTGCTTATGCTCAACGCTCATCCTGGCGTGATTATCGATCGGGATTTTCCTGAAAAGTAGCGCCCAGATTTTTATGTTTCACTATATCCGCCATTACTGATAGTGCAATTTCTGAGGGTGTTTTACTGCCAATATCAAGGCCTACGGGAGCATGAACTCGTTCTAATTCTGCTTCTGTCAATCCTCCCGTTTGTGCCAGTCTCTTTAGCCGATTTTCGCTGTTTTTAGCTGAACCCATCACACCAATATAAAAAGCCGGTGTATTCACCGCTTCCATAATAGTTAAATCATCCATGCGCGGATCATGCGTTAGTGCCACTATCGCAGTTTGAGGATGGCAACTTTCAGTCTCCAGATACACCGCAGGAAATTGCTCTACTACATAAATCGGCGAATTAGCTAATGGAAGTAATTGTGTCAGAAACTCCGCACGTGGTTCACAGACGATGACTTCAAATCCCAGAGTATAAGCAAAGGAAACACAGTACTCAGCTACGCTGGACCAGCCAGCCACAATCAATCGTGGGGCCGCACCATGCCAGATGGTTACCAGCCCTGTTGATATATCGACTACCGGAGCGCTTCCCCGGCTGACTTCATTCAGATCATGACAGGCATCAGGCAATATAAGCTGCTTTTGCAATGGTTGACGGCCATCTACGGCGGCAAGCATTCTGTTTAAATAACTTAATGTATCGTCACCTGGGTGCAGAAACTCAACTAACACATCCAGTTTCCCGCCACAAGGCAGTCGGGTATCAGGTTCAAGTCCACCATCACCATAGGTCACAATCTGACTGGACTGACGCCACTGCCCGGCTTTGATCTGGCGAAGAAAACTTTGTTCTACACAACCACCGGACAGAGACCCATACCAGTTTCCCGCAGCATTGACGACCATCAATGCTCCCGGAGAACGCGGTGAAGAGCCCCAGGTTTTTAATACGGTACATAGCCAAATCGGCTGAACGCTAGCCCAATCAATGGCCTGAAGGATAACGCGCTGGTCACTTGGAAGTGTTGAGGTAACCATAAGTCCCCCGAATAGACATTGCAAATATCGATTAAATTAGTTGTATCATTATTTGCATTTGCAAGCAATTACTTTGATATTGTTGCGGAGCGTTGCCAGAGCTCAGTGTTTGACGAGTTGTCGATGCATTTCATTGCTACTTCAATGTGTGGTACGCCCGTGCATCAATGAGACTGACGGGCTATACCTTCATCCCAGCTTTTTATGATTACTCTGGGTCGAATTCAGTACCTCTACACGTGATGAATCTGTCCTACGGTGTAACTTTATTAGTAGGCATGTTTTGTATACTCAAATATCCGACTATAGGCTGGGCATATCCTGAGCTTCAGTCTTGACTAACTTAGTTAAAAAATCGGTTTTGTTTACTATCTCACAATTTTTTATCACTTTTCTGGAATAACATCGTTGAACTAATGCCTCTTTAAATGAAATCATAGGTAACATTAACCTACGCTTTATACGTTGTTTGATACCTTGATTATCTGAGAAGAAATAGACTAATCCACCACCGGTTAATGGTCGATCGTGTTCAATTGAACTGATAAACCAATAGTTCTTTATCATATCAGTGACTAAAGTAGCCGTAATATTATAAGCAAACTTTTTTGCGGGACACATTCTTGGACCTGCGCCAAAAGGCATATAACAGTTATCAGGTTGTTTAGGTTGTATCCATCTATCCGGATCGAAAACGTTTGGATTAATGATCCCTTCTGCATGGCAGGCAACAAAATCAAAAACGATGTTCATCCCCTCAGGTATAACTTGCCCATTACGCATTTGATAATCTTGATCTGCTATCCTGTTTGTAATTCCAAATAAGGGATATATTCTTAGCGATTCATCAAGTATCCTTTGCAGGAGTTGATTGTCAGCTAAGTTATTTTTTAATCTTGCCTGAATGTCTATATTCTGTGACAAGGCCACTATTGTATGAGCAACAAACTCTGAGATTTGTATGACTCCGGTATGAAAAAAACGCCCATAATTAACTTGGCAATAGTTTCATCACTAATTTCAATCGATACTTTTGATCTTAATTCAGCAAGGATTTCTGAACTACATTGTGAAAGTATATAGTCTAAAACCGCTTGTCTTATCTTCATATCTGGAAACGATATAAAAGATATGCTTTCTTTAAATAAAATGACATTGTTACTTAAAAGATCTAATGCATTTTTTGTACATGGCTTACCAAAAATTCGAATGTGAAAAAACTCCACAACAATAGGGATTATTTCATTTCTGATTATTGCCAGGCCTGATTTCTCATTATTAAAAAATGTATATCCTCTCTTGTTAAAGATATCATTTAATAAACTATCCGTTTCTTCCTTAGTAATAATTAACATTGGATAAACTATTTTTATAAGCTCTTTATATAACTCTCCATTTGCCATATTTTCTATATGACAATCAACGGGTGCATGGAAATACTCTATCAACTTCCGTGTGACATTTTTACCTTTATACTGATTATCTTTAAGCAATGACTTAACGTCTTGTCCCTTGATATTTTCATTAGGTAAAAGTATGAAATCTTCAGCTCCCATAAAGATTTTTTCCCTTTCTACTTTTGCAGCTAATTTTACCTTTTTATAAATCCACCTCATACGGAATCCTCTCAATGTAGAAACGAGAACTTTTTTAAGAGATTAGCGATATTTTGCAGCTAATTTTGTCTTAGCTAATTAAGGAAGCGGTGTAACAGGCTCATAGTCATCAAAAAATGTATGCAAGCCTATTTCACTCAATTCCAATGGTGGCCGATCATCAATAATTGGTTTAAATGCAGGCAGTTTGTTCCCCCACTCCATTGCTCTTAAAAGACATTCCGCAGCCCAGTCATAATGGGGTTCATAATAAGTTCGGCGAGGAATTGCACAGCGGATCAGTTCATAAGGGGCTTTTATACGCTTACTGGTATCCAGTGGATTATTCACATCAATGCGACCCCGCTGTAAAGAATCCATAGCAGTGGAGGCAAATCCCCCTTCAATATAAGCTTGTGCGGACAGGCAAGTAGCTGGCCCCTGAGTGTGATCTAAATGGGGAACACATTTTCCAGCGTCAATATAAACCGCAAAACAGCTGGCTGGTTCTATAATATGTATCCCTCTTTTGCGACAGGCATTGGCAAAATAATCAACCTGCCTTTGCCGATCCTGTAGATAGTAGTCATTAACCCCCTCCATCAGACCAACCGCCAGTGATTCTAAATCACGACCCGCCAGGCCACCGTAAGTAATATACCCATCGGTGCGGATTACTTTTGGATGCATTTTTTGCCAATAATGCTTATTTCTGAGGGCAATAAAACCGCCCATATTGACCAGTCCACCTTTTTTAGCGCTCATATGGCATCCGTCAGCATAGGAGAGCATTTCATTCACAATCTCCAGACAGCTTTTATCCTGATATCCTGGTTCATGGGTTTTGATTATCCAGGCATTTTCGGAAATTCTTGCGACATCTAAACAGAAGATCACCTCTCTTTTGTGGTATTTATCGATGATTTGACGGACT